>NZ_VFNP01000002.1:633833-950750 GCF_006715635.1 Streptomyces sp. SLBN-118 | reverse complement strand
CCGCGCCCTGGCCGCGAGCGGTACATCCGCTGCTTGCTCGTGGGTGGGTGCAGTGGCAGGTGTTGACAAGGCCGCCTCCGGTGTCATGGCCGCTCCGGTTCCCGTACAGGAGGGGAGGGTAGAGCGGGCGGGGGAGTGTCGGCATCCATCCTAGGTCCGGTCCTCGGGGTCGATGTAAGGGACACGCGATGGCCCTCTTGCCGGTGCTAGCACTGGCACGCTAGCTTGATGGTGTGGCGAAGACTCAGCTGAACGTGAGAGTGGACGAGACAACCGCTCAGGCCGCGCGCCGGCGGGCGACGCAGCGCGGGATGAGCGTGAACCGCTATATCGAGGAGCTCGTCAAGCAGGACGCGGGCGAGGTGGGACGCACCTTCGTCGAGGCGGCGTCGGACTTCATGAAGCAGTACGAGTCCGTGTTCGCCGAGGAGTTCGGCACGGAGCACGGCGCCGGGCACAGCAAGGAGCACAGCACGGAGCACGGCGCCGGGTACACCAAGGAACAGGGCAAGGGCCGGCGGTGAACCGGACGACGACTCCGGAGCGGCCGCGCACCGTATGAACCTCTCGATCGACCTTGCCTGGCTGCTCATGGTCGCCGAACACAAGACCCCCGGCGATCCACAGGTCGCCGACTGGGGGGCGCTCGTCGCCGCCGTCGGCCGTCACGAGGCGGAGATATTCGGCATCCCCGTCTACAACGACCCGCACGCCCGCGCCGCCTCCCTGCTTCAGCTGCTCCTCCACGTACCGGCGCTGGAGCACTCCAACGCGATGTTCGCCTCCGCCGTCGCCTACGGCTATCTGGTCGCCTGCGGCCTGAAGGTCGTCACTTCGCCCGTGCAGGTACGGGATCTGGCGCGCCTGGTCAAGGAAAGCAAGGCAGACGTGCGGACCATCGCCGAGGAGCTGCGGCAGTGGAGCCACTGATCACCGCAGCGGGTCGCTGACGAACGGCCGCCGCGCCACCCCCAGCACACACGACGAAGGCGGCAGCCGCAGGCCCCGCTCGGGGATCTGCAGCCTGCGGTACACGCCGAGTTCGAAGCCCGCCGCCTCGATCGCGGCGACGGTGTCCCGCGCCGTGTGACACCCGCCGAACAACAGCGGCCAGACGGTGCGGTCCAGCGCGCGCTGGGTTGTGGCCATGCCCTTCGTCCCGGCGAGGCCGTGCTCGAAGAACCGCAGCTCTCCCCCCGGCCGCAGGACCCGTTTGATCTCGCCGAGCGCGCGCGGCAGATCCCGTACGGAACACAGCACCAGCGACGCCACGGCGGCGTCGAAAGCCTCGCTCTTGACCGGCAGCGCCTCGGCGGCACCCGGCACCACATCCACCGGGACCTCGGTGCGCCTCGCTGCCTGCGTCGCCAAGTGCCGCAGCGTGCGCTCGGGTTCGAGTGCCACAACCTCGGAGACGGCCGCCGGATAGTGCGCAAAGTTCAGACCGTTTCCCGCACCGATCTCGATGACCCGGCCGGAGAGACCGGACAGCAGCTCCTCGCGGCACGCCATGATCCCCGCGTTCTTGTCGGCCGCCACGCTGAACCTGGCGTAGAAACGGGCGAAGAGAGGATGGTGAACTGCGTACTGCGGCACTTTGGTGCTGCTCCGGGGCATGGCGGGCCTCCTCGGGACTGCGGGACACTCACCGCCATTCTCCCCCCGGTCACACGAAGCAGAACTCGTTGCCCTCGGGATCCCTCAGCACCTGGAAGCGCCCGTACTCGTCGGTGACGGCCGGTCCCAGCCGTACGGCGCCGAGCGCGACCGCCTTGTCCGCGGCCTCGTCGACATCGCCCGCATCGAGATCGAGATGGAGCCGGTTCTTGGCCGACTTGCCCTCAGGCACACGCTGGAAGGCGACGCGGACGAAGCCGGGCGGATCGATGTACGACCAGTCCACGCTCCGGTCGGCGGGGTCACCGCCGAGCAGGGCCGCCCAGAAACGCACCAGGCGGGCGGGGTCATGGCAGTCGAAGACGATCTCCTGGACACGGGCTCGCACGCGATTCAGCCTACGGCCGCGGCGAATGCCTCCACGTCCCACGCGCCGCCGAGCCGTGGCGCGAGCCAACTCCCGGCGCGGGCACGGAACTCGGCGGGCGGCAGTGCGCCCGCTCCCTGAGGCACGGCTCCGAGCAGCGGCGCCCCGGCGGCCTCGGGCAGGTCCGCGAGATTGCACCGCTCGGCCAGATCCGGCTCGACGGGCCAGCTCCCGACGACCACACCGAGCTGCTCCAACTTCCGCGCGCGCAGGGCCTCCGCGGTCAGCGCGGTCGTGTTGAGGGTGCCGAGCCCGGCCGCCGCGACGACGAGCACGGGCGCGCCCAGCAGCCGGGCCACGTCGGCGAGGGTCGCCCCGTCCTCGTCGAGACGCACCAGCAGCCCGCCGGCCCCCTCGACCAGTACGAGGTCATGCTCGGCGGCGAGCTTCTCCACGGCCTCGACCACGTCCGCGGGGCGGACGGCCGCCATCTGGGCCCGCCGCGCGGCGGTCGCAGGAGCGAGCGGCTCGGGAAACCTCGCCAGCTCGACCCCGACCACGTCCCCGCCGAGCCGCACCACCTCGGCGACATCACCGTCTTCCCCGACGGCAACCCCGGTCTGCGCGGGCTTCACCACGGCGACGGACCGGCCATGCGCACGAAACGCCGCGGCGACGGCGGCGGTGACGACGGTCTTCCCGACTTCGGTCCCGGTCCCGGTGACGACGATGACTGCCATGGCTGTGCGCTGCCTTTCTGTATCGGTTGTACGACGGGGGCTCGACCCGGCCTGCGCCGTGTGCCAGTTTGCCCCCGCCGCCTCGCGCCGCGAGCCAGGCGCTCCGTGACGCCTCCCGGCGCCAGGTCTCCCGGCAGGGGCGCGCGCCGTGCCGTGCGGCGCGAGGCTGCAACCGGGCGCCGGGGTGCGGGGCGTCAGCCCCGCTTACTTCTTCACCAGGGAGAACTGGCCCCCGGCCTCAGCCCGCGGCCGCCGCCGCGGTCACCGCACCGCACACGCGCGCCAGATCCTCGTCCCCTGTCACATACGGCGGCATCGTGTAGATGAGGTCCCTGAACGGCCTCAGCCACACTCCCTCGCGCACCGCCGCCTCCGTCGCCGCCGCCATGCTCACCTCGTGGTCCAGTTGCACGACGCCGATCCCGCCCAGGACGCGGACATCCCTTACACCGGGCAGCCCGGCGGCCGCCGCGAGGCCGTCCCGCAGGCCCGCCTCCAGACGTTTGATCTCCTGCTTCCAGTCCTGCGCGAGCAGCAGATCGATCGAGGCGCACGCAATCGCCGACGCCAGCGGATTGCCCATGAACGTCGGGCCGTGCGCCAGCACGGGGACCTCACCGCGCGAGATGCCCTCGGCCACCCGTGTCGAACACAGCGTCGCCGCCATCGACAGGTAGCCGCCGGTCAGCGCCTTGCCCAGGCACATCACATCGGGGGAGACCCCAGCCTGCTCCGCCGCGAACAGAGTGCCTGTGCGGCCGAACCCCGTCGCGATCTCGTCGAAGACCAGCAGTACCCCGTGCTCGTCGCACGCCTCCCGCAGCACGCGCAGATACGCGGGGGAGTGGAACCGCATCCCACCCGCCCCCTGCACCACCGGCTCCACGATCACCGCGGCCAGCTCGTCCGCGTCCCGCGCGACGGCCTCGCGCAGCTCCTGCGCGTACGACTCGTCGAAATCCGCCGGCGGCGCACCCACGAAGACCTGCCGCGGCAGCACCCCGGACCAGAGCTCGTGCATCCCGCCCTCGGGGTCGCACACCGACATCGGCTGCCAGGTGTCGCCGTGGTACCCGCCGCGCCAGGTCAGCAGCCGCTGCTTGCGCGGCCGGCCAACCGAGCGCCAGTACTGCAGGCACATCTTCACCGCGACCTCGACCGAGACCGAACCGGAGTCGCACAGGAAGACGTGGCGCAGCGGTTCGGGAGTGATCTCGACCAGCTTCGCGGCCAGCCGGACGGCGGGCTCGTGGGTGAGCCCGCCGAACATCACATGGCTCATCCGCCCCAGCTGGTCGTGCGCGGCCTCGTTGAGGACCGGGTGGTTGTAGCCGTGGATCGCCGACCACCAGGACGACATGCCGTCGATCAACTCACGCTGTCCGTGGACCGGTTCGGCGAGCCGCAGCCGTACTCCGGACGCGGACTCCACGACCAGCGGGTCCGTGCGGCCCGGCATCGGGCCGTACGGATGCCAGACGTGCGCCCGGTCCAGGTCCAGCAGCTCGCCGGGGGTGCAGGCGGACTCAGGCATTGGGCGCGAGATCCGTGCCCGCTCCACGGCGGCGTACGGCCACCAGATCCGTGCGCGCAGCGGGGACCTCGGCGACGGGCGCCTCGGCCGCGGCGGGCTCGCCGTCCCCGCACGGTCCGCACCCGCCGGATCCGGAGTGCGAACCGCAGCCGTCCCCGGCCAGGGCGTCCGCACGGTGCTCAGGCAGCGTCGTGGTGTCCGTGCCCTCCACCTCGAAGCCGGCGTCCGCGATCATGTCGAGGTCGGCCTTGCCGGCCTGGCCCTCGCTGGTCAGATAGTCGCCGAGGAAGATCGAGTTGGCGAGGTTGAGCGCGAGCGGCTGCATCGAGCGCAGATGCACCTCGCGGCCACCGGCGATCCGCACCTCCACATCGGGACAGACGAACCGCACCATGGCGAGAATCCGCAGGCAGCGCTGCGGAGTGAGGTTCCACTCCTTCGCCAGCGGGGTGCCCTCGAAGGGGATCAGGAAGTTCACCGGCACCGAGTCCGGATCGAGCTCGCGCAGCGAGTAGACGACATCGACCAGGTCTTCGTCGCTCTCGCCCATGCCCGCAATCAGGCCGGAGCAGGCGGAGAGTCCGGCGGCCTGCGCCTGATGCACGGTGTCCACGCGGTCGGCGAAAGTGTGCGTGGTCGTGATGTCCCCATATGTCCCCTCGGACGTATTGAGGTTGTGGTTGTACGCGTCGGCACCGGCGGCCCGCAGCCGCTCCGCCTGTCCGCCCGAGAGCAGTCCGAGACAGGCACAGACCTCGACGCCCTCGTTCTGCTCCTTGATCGCCTCGATGGTCTTCGAGACGCGGTCCACATCCCGGTCCGTCGGACCGCGGCCGCTCGCGACCAGGCAGACCCGCTTGGCACCACCCGCGACACCGGCGGCCGCCGCCTGTGAGGCCTCGTCCGGCTTCAGCCAGGTGTACTTGAGGATCTCGGCCTTGGAGCCCAGCCGCTGCGAGCAGTACGAACAGTCCTCGGGGCAGAGCCCCGACTTCAGGTTGACGAGATAATTCAGCTTCACCCGTCGCCCGAACCACTGGCGGCGCACCTTGCCGGCCGCGGCCACCACTTCGAGCAGATCGTCGTCGGAGGTCGCCAGCACGGCGAGCGCTTCTTCACGGGTCGGCAGCTCGCGCCGCAGCCCCTTGTCCACCAGCGTGTTCAGCAGGTCCATGGCGCTGATCCTTACCTACGGCATGCGCCAGGGCCAAGGAGGAACTCCACAACAGAGCATGTTTGAGGTGTGTGCATGGCCACATCCGCTCCTCGAGTGACCCCGGCTAGGGTCTGTGCGCTGCCTACAAAAGGACCGGACCACCATGCACCAGGATCCTTTCGCCTGGATCGACGACGAGTCGCGCCGCCGTGAGCGCGCGGGCCTCGTACGCACGCTCCGGCCGCGCACCGCCGAGTCCGAGCTGCTGGATCTCGCCAGCAACGACTATCTGGGCCTCACCCGCCACCCGGAGATCACCGGCGCCGCGGCCGAGGCGGCCCGCCGCTGGGGCGCTGGGGCGACCGGCTCCCGGCTGGTCACGGGCAGCACCGCCCTCCACGCCGATCTTGAGCGGGAGCTGGCAGCCTTCTGCGGCTCCGAGGCGGCGCTGGTGTTCTCTTCGGGCTATGCCGCCAACCTCGCCGCGGTGACCGCTCTCGGCGGCCGCGGCGCGCTGATCGTCTCCGACGCGGCCAACCATGCCTCGATCGTCGACGGCTGCCGGCTCTCGCGCTCGGAAACCGAGATCGTCCCGCATGCGGATGTCGACGCCGTACGCAAGACACTTCATACGCACCCGGGGCAGCGGGCACTCGTCGTCAGCGACTCGGTCTTCTCGGTTGACGGCGACGCCGCACCGCTGGCCGATCTGGCTCAGGCCTGCGGTGAGTACGGAGCCGCTCTGCTCGTCGACGACGCCCATGGGCTCGGCGTACTGGGGGAAGGCGGCCGGGGAGCCCTGAACGCCGCGGGCATCGCGGGCGCCGACGGTGTCGTCGCCACCCTCACGCTCTCCAAGTCCCTGGGCAGCCAGGGCGGAGCGGTCCTCGGCCCGGCCCGGGTGATCGACCATCTGGTCAACGCGGCCCGTACGTTCATCTTCGACACCGGCCTGGCCCCGGCGGCGGCAGGAGCGGCCCTGGCGAGCCTGCGGCTGTTGCGCCGCGAACCGGCGCTGGCGGACCGGTCCCGCGCTGTCGCCGCGACGCTGCACCGCAGGCTCACGGACGCGGGACTCACCGCCGCACGACCCGATGCCGCCGTGGTCTCCGTACAGGCGCCGTCGCCGGAGGCGGCTCTGCGCTGGGCGGCGGACTGCCGTGCGGCCGGGCTCGTGGTCGGCTGCTTCCGCCCTCCGTCGGTACCGGACGGTATCTCCAGGCTCCGGCTCACGGCGCGGGCCGATCTGACGGATCAGCAGATCGAGCGGGCCACGACGACGATCATCGAGGCCGCGCCGGTCAGTTGACGGCGTCCTGTCTCCACCGCGGCCAACGGGCGATTGTGCGTCCAAATACGGTCTCGCGTAGCAGAGTTCACCGCTTTGAGCGACAGGTATCTGCATATAGTGGTGGATCGTCACCTCCGGAAGCACGATAGGTGGCACTCTGGCGCGAAGCGCAATCCGTGGCCGTCCTCGCAATTCCGCTACGAGTCGGAGCGCGGCCACGGTGGGAAAGGGACAGCTCGCCATGGCAGACCATCAGGAAGCCTCCGTCACACTGCCGAGCGATCCCGCCTCGGTCTCCGCCGCCCGGAGATACGCCGCACACGTGGTCTCCGAGTGGGGCCTGCCCGTCGAGACCGAAGCCCTCGAGACCGTCCGGCTGATCGTCTCCGAACTCGCCACGAACGCCGTCCAGCACACCTTCGGCCAGTCCCCGACGTTCACCGTGGACCTGCGTCTCGACCGTGACGAGGAACTGCGCATCGGCGTCACCGACAGTCATCCCAGGTGGCCGCAGCGGCTGCCGGCCGCGGTCCGGCAGGACAACGGCCGCGGCATGGTCATCATTCGCAGCCTCACCGCGGAGTGCGGCGGACAGCTCTCGGTCACTCCGACCCCGGAAGGCGGCAAGACGGTCTGGATCGCCCTTCCGTGGACGGCCCCGGTCCAGAGCTGAGACGGCCGGAAGACTTCGGCCCGACGGCCGGTGCCCCTGCCGGCCGGCCCGTGCGTTCACGCCCGGCCGAACGCCCCCCGCAGCAGCGCCCGAAGAGACTGCGCCGCGGGCCCGGACTCCTCGCCCCGGTGCACCACCGAGATCGTCCGGCGGAAGTCCGCCGGGTCCAACTGCCGTACGCCCAGCGGCGTCGCCGACATCGCCGCGACCATCTCCGGCACCACCGCAACCCCGATCCCCGCACTGACCAGTGCGCACACCAGCGCGTAGCCGGGTGACTCGCACACCACCGCAGGGGTCGCCCCGGCCCGGGCGAGCGCAGTTTCGACCCCCTTGCGGGGCGGATGCGAGGGCGCGCTGCTGATCAGCGGCTGTCCGGCGAGATCGGCCACCGGCAGCCGCCCCGAGCCGCCCGCGAGCGCATGGCCGGGCGCCGTCACCAGGACCAACTCCTCGACCAGCAGCGGGTCCAGGACCACACCCGCGGGCGGCGGCGCAGGCTCGGCCGGTTCGTAGGTGTGTGTCAGCGCAAGATCCACCTCGCCGGCCGCCACTGCCAGGACCCCGTCCGGGGGCTCGTACTCCGCGACGGTCAGTTCCACATCCGGATGCGCCCGGCGGAACGAGCTCAGGACCGGCGGCAGCAGGTGGACACCCACCGTGGTGAAGGTCCCCACCCGCAACCGCCCGCCGGCCAGTCCGGACAGCCGCGCCAGCTCGTGCCGCGCCCGGTCCATCTCGTCCAGGACCCGGCGGGCCCGCGCTGCGAGCAGCTCGCCCGCGGCGGTCAGCCGTGCCCCGCGATGACTGCGCACCAGAAGAGCCGCCCCGGCCTCGCGCTCCAGCTTGGCCAGCTGCTGGGAGAGGGCGGGTGCGGTGTAGCCCAGGCGGGACGCGGCCCGGGTGATCGAGCCGGCCTCGGCGACCGCTACGAGCGCCGCCAGTCGTGTCGGGTCGTACATGGCAATCCCTTAAGCATTGCTTTAGGCCTACCCAGAACATTATAAGTACACGTTAAGGCTGTGGCCGGTCCAGGATGGTGGCCATGGACGCACAACTGTTCGCCTTCATCGGGGTCGCCGCGGGCATGGTCGCCATGCCGGGCGCGGACTTCACCGTCGTCGTACGCAATGCGCTCGCCTCCCGGCGCGCGGGCGTGGCCTGCGCGGTCGGCGTCGCCGGGGGACTGCTCGTGCACACCGCGCTGGCGGTCGCCGGACTCGCGGCCGTTCTGGTCGCCGTTCCGGTGTTGTTCCGCACGCTGCAGATTCTGGGCGGTGCCTATGTGCTCTACCTGGGCGTACGGGCCGTACGCTCCGCCCTGCGCCCGGTGCTCGCGGTGGAGGATCCCGAGGCCGCGGCCACGCAGGGCATCGGCCGCAGCCTGCGCCAGGGCTTCCTCACGAACGTCCTCAACCCGAAGGCGCCCGTTCTCTTCCTGAGCCTGCTCCCGCAGTTCGTTCCGGACGGTGCGGCGGTACTGCCGCGCACCTTGCTGCTTGCGTCGATCGTCGTCGCTCTGGCGCTGCTGTGGTTCCCGGCGGTGGCCCTGCTCGTGGACCGTCTCGGGAAGTGGCTGCGCAGGCCGCGCACCACCCGGGCCGTCGAAGGCGTCACCGGCGGTGCGCTCACGGCTCTGGGAGTGACCCTGCTCGCCGAGCCGCTCGCGCACTGACCCCGGGGCGCCGGAGGACGGTCCGTCAGCGGACCCGGCCGTACCAGACGCTCTTGGTCCAGATCTTCTCCAGCTTCACCCAGGAGCCGGTCTTCGGCGAGTGCCAGATCCTGCCGCGGCCGGCGTAGATGCCCACGTGGTAGACCCTGCTGCCGGAGTGGAAGAAGACCAGGTCTCCCTGCTGCCTCGAGGAGGCCGGGACACGACGGGTCTTGTTGAACTGCTGCTGAGCCGTACGGGGGAGCTTCTTGCCCACCCTTTTGTACGAATAAAGCGTCAGCCCCGAGCAGTCGAACCGGGAGGGACCCGCGGCGCCGTACCTGTAGGGCGCCCCCCTCTTCGAGGCGGCCACCTTGAGCGCAGCCTTCGCGCGGGTCGTTGCCGCATGGGCCTCGGGAACGGTGCCCGGGACCAGCAGAGAGCCGCCGACGGCGGCAAGGGTCAGTGCCGACACGGCGCCCGCCCTGGTCATCAACAACGGGACATGAATCTGCGGATTCATGCGCAACCCTTCGTCAGCCGCCTGTGAAGGATGACCTGTCGGGTTCGGACGGACGAAGATGCCCGGCCGCGGCTGCGGCTTCACCCCAAGGGACCGCCGGGCTGTCCGGCTGTCCCGTCCTGCTTGGGTCCTCCACTCCTGCCGAAGCGCTTCTGTCGACCAGACATCCGGTGCGGCGGCAGGACTCGGCGTCCGCCCGGACCGCCCCACCGAGATGGTGAGGGCTTGTCGTCCCAGGGATCTTGACCCATGCCGCGCCGGATTTCCGAGTTGAAGCGTCCGTAAGTGAGCTTTGCCACCGCTGACCTGTTCGGGTGGACAGGGGAGATTAGCAGACGAGTACACGACAGTTGAGGAGCCTCGCACCAGCGCAGGAGCAAGGCATTCCGCCCGATCGGTAGTCACAGTGCGCAAGTTGTCCGTAGTCGCGGGCGGTGTGTCGACTGCATCGAATGGGGGATGTACACCAGTACCCTGATGGCGTAGGCGGAAGCGGGTGTTTCGTCAACTCATCGCCGCGGGCGGCATCGTCACCCGTCGCGCCCGCCGCTCGCCGTCGAGCACTCTGAGTGCTTCGGCCAGCGTCGCCGCATGAACCTCGCTCTCACCGCGCAGGTGCATCAGGGTCAGGGCGTTCTTGAGCGCCTCGGCCCGTCCGACCAGCGCCTGTGCCGCGCGGAGTGCGCCGTACGTGTGCGTCGCGCGGGCCGGGTTGATCCTGCCCAGCAGATCGAGCACCTCCAGATAGCTGTCGACGAACTCGCACTCGGCGCGGGTCAGTGCGGGCAGCGGGGGCAGTTCGGGTGGCAGCATCCGGCGCTCACCTCGAACCGGCGGAGGAGAGCGAGGTCTTGCGGTTCTTGATCACATGGTCCACCAGCCCGTAGGCCAGGGCGGCCTCGGCATCAAAGATCTTGTCGCGCTCCAGGTCGGCGGCTATCCGCTCGGTGGTCTGGCCGGTGTGGTGTACGAGCATCCCGGCGAGTTGGGTCCGCAGGCGCAGCAACTCCTGTGCCTGGATCTCCAGATCGGAGGGCCGGCCCTGCAACGGCTCCTCGAGCGCGGGCTGCTGCAGGACGATCCGGGCGCCGGGCAGCGCCATCCGCTTACCCGGGGCCCCGGCGGAGAGCAGCAGCGCGGCGGTGGAGGCGGCCTGCCCGAGGCAGGTCGTCTCCACGTCGCAGGTGATCACCTGCATCGTGTCGTAGATCGCGGACATGGCGCTGAGTGAGCCGCCGGGGGAGTTGATGTACAGGGAGATGTCGCGGTCCGGCGCCGCGTACTCGAGGTGCAGGAACTGCGCGATCACATCGCCTGCGGCGGTGTCGTCGACGGCGCTGCCGAGGAAGATGATCCGCTCGTCGAGCAGCTTCGAGTACGGATCGAGGGTGCGGTGGCCCGCACTGGTGCGCTCGGTGAACTGGGGCAGGACGTGGCGGGCGGCTGGTCGGTTCATGACGTCCTTCTCCTCTCGCACGGCCATCTGTAAGAAATGTACAGGACGTACAGGCCGTTATGATGGGGAGCATGGCCTACGAGATTCCGGTGACGCAAGCCCGCGCAGAGCTCGCCGAACTGATCAACCGCGTCGTCTACGGCGGGGAGCGCGTCGTCGTGACCCGGCACGGGAAGCCACTCGTGGCGCTGGTGTCCGCCGCTGACCTGGAACGACTGGAGCGGGATCAGGAGGCCGCCGAGGAGCAGGTGATCAGCTCGGTCTGCTCGCTCGGCTCGGCAGCGTCCGCTACCGGTGAACGGGGGCGCTTCGGTCTCGCGGCCGAGCACCGGCGCCCCGACGAGCGCCGCTGACCACGCCGCAGCGCGTGGAAGGGCCGCGCGCCCCCGGGCGCTGCCGCCCCGTATACGACCCGTTCGTCGATCGCGGTACGGGCCGACGGGGCCGGGCGATGGTTCCCGAGGTGAGCGCCGCTGCAGCGTGTACCTGCGTGAGACCAAGATCAGTTAACGCGCCGGAAAAACTTTCCGCCTAACGTTCAACCGCTCGCCGTGAGACACCCACGCATTGGTCAACACAGTGGTGCCGTGGGTTAGCGTCCCGCTGCACCCAGGCGAGCCGGACGACTGTGAGGTGGACGCGTGCAACTCTCCCCGCACGAGCAGGAACGACTGCTCATCCATGTGGCCGCCGACGTGGCGCAGAAGCGCCGAGCGCGCGGGGTGCGGCTCAATCACCCCGAATCCGTCGCCCTGATCACGTCGCACATCCTCGAAGGCGCCAGGGACGGCCGCACCGTGGCCGAACTCATGGCCTCGGGCCGTACGGTCCTCACCCGCGCCGACGTCATGGAGGGCATCCCCGAGATGATCCATGACGTCCAGGTCGAGGCGACCTTCCTGGACGGAACCAAGCTCGTCACCGTCCACGACCCGATCGTCTGAGGGGAGAGTGCCGATGATCCCCGGAGAGATCCTCTTCGCCGAGGGCCGCGTGTCCCTCAACCAGGGCCGTGAGGTCACCCGCCTCGGCGTCGTCAACGCCGCCGACCGGCCCGTCCAGGTCGGCTCCCACTACCACTTCGCCGAGGCCAACCCCGGCCTGGAATTCGACCGCGCCGCCGCGCGCGGCCTGCGGCTGAACATCGCCGCGGGCACCGCCGTGCGCTTCGAGCCCGGCATTCCCGTCGATGTGGAACTCGTCCCCTTCACCGGCCGACGCGTCATCGCGGGTCTGCGGGGAGAGGTCGGAGGCGGTCTCGATGCCTGAGCTGAATCGTGCCGTCTACGCCGATCTCTTCGGCCCCACCACCGGCGACCGGATCCGGCTCGCCGACACCGACCTTCTCGTCGAGATCGAGCAGGACCGTTCCGGCGGGCCCGGACTCGCGGGCGACGAAGCCGTGTTCGGCGGCGGCAAGGTGATCCGCGAGTCGATGGGCCAGTCCCGTACGACACGGGCCGAAGGCGCACCGGACACCGTCATCACGGGAGCGGTCGTCATCGACCACTGGGGCATCGTCAAGGCGGACATCGGCATCCGCGACGGCCGCATCACGGGCATCGGCAAAGCCGGCAACCCCGACACGATGGACGGCGTACACCCCGATCTCGTCATCGGACCCGAGACCGAGATCATCGCGGGCAACGGAAGAATCGTGACCGCGGGCGCCGTCGACGCGCATGTCCACTTCATCTCGCCGACCATCATCGACCAGGCCCTGGCGACCGGTGTCACCACACTCGTCGGCGGCGGCACCGGACCGGCCGAGGGCACCAAGGCCACCACCATCACCCCCGGGCCGTGGCACCTTGCCCGGATGTTCGAGGCGACGGACTCCTTCCCCGTGAACATCGGACTGCTCGGCAAGGGCAATACGATGTCCCGCGAGGCCATGCACTCCCAACTGCGCGGCGGGGCGCTCGGGTTCAAGATCCACGAGGACTGGGGGGCGACCCCCGCCGTCATCGACGCCTGCCTGAGCGTCTGCGAGGACACGGGCGCCCAGCTCGCCATCCACACGGACACCCTCAACGAAGCGGGCTTCGTCCAGGACACCCTCGCCGCGATCGCGGGCCGCACCATCCACGCGTACCACACCGAGGGCGCGGGCGGCGGGCACGCACCGGACATCATCACCGTGGTCGGCGAGCCGCACATCCTGCCCAGCTCCACCAACCCGACCCGGCCGCACACCGTCAACACCGTCGAGGAACACCTCGACATGCTGATGGTCTGCCACCACCTCAACCCGGCCGTGCCCGAGGACCTCGCCTTCGCGGAGTCCCGTATCCGGCCCTCCACGATCGCGGCCGAGGACATCCTGCACGACCTCGGCGCCATCTCGATCATCTCCTCGGACGCCCAGGCCATGGGTCGCGTCGGCGAGGTGATCATGCGTACCTGGCAGACGGCCCACGTGATGAAGAAGCGGCGAGGAGCACTGCCCGGAGACGGCCGTGCCGACAACCACCGGGCACGTCGCTATGTCGCCAAATACACGATCAACCCCGCGGTCGCGCAGGGCCTCGACCACGAGATCGGCTCGGTCGAGAGCGGCAAGCTCGCGGACCTGGTGCTCTGGGATCCGGCCTTCTTCGGCGTCAAGCCGCACCTGGTCATCAAGGGCGGCCAGATCGCGTACGCGCAGATGGGCGACGCGAACGCCTCCATCCCAACGCCCCAGCCGGTCATGCCGCGGCCGATGTTCGGCGCGCTCGGCAAGGCGCCCGCCGCGAACTCGTTCAACTTCGTCGCCCGGGCTGCGATCGAGGACGATCTGCCCGAACGCCTCGGCCTGGGCAAGAAGTTCGTGCCGATCACCAGCACGCGCCGCGTCACCAAGGCCGATATGCGGGAGAACGACGCGCTCCCGCGGGTCGAGGTCGACGCCGACACCTTCACGGTGACGATCGACGGCGAGACCGTCGAACCGGCCCCGGCCGCCGAACTTCCCATGGCCCAGCGCTACTTCCTGTTCTGATCATGGACGATAACTCCAGCATTCGAGCGTCCGCAGCCGCCGGAGCCACCGGCACCGGCGGACCGGCCGCGCCCGCTGCCCGCGCCGCGCTGCTCGTCCTCGCCGACGGCCGGTTCCCCGCCGGTGGTCACGCCCACTCCGGCGGGGCAGAAGCGGCCGTCACCGCGGGCCGGATCCGCGACGCCCGGGATCTGGAGGCATTCTGCCGGGGGCGGCTGCACACCACGGGTCTCACCTCGGCGGGGCTCGCCGCCGCGGCTGCCCTCGGTCTCGATCCCCTCGCGCTCGACGCCGCCGCCGATGCCCGTACCCCCTCACCCGCCCTGCGGGCCACCGCCCGCAAGCTCGGCCGCCAGATGATGCGCGCCGCCCGCTCCACCTGGCCGAGTCCCGAACTGGACGCGCTCGCCGCGGCGTTCCCGCGCGGCACCCACCAGCCGATCGTCCTCGGGCTCGCCGCCCGCTCCGCCGGACTCGGCCCCGAGGACGCCGCGCACTGTGCCGTGTACGAGTCGGTCGGCGGACCGGCCACCGCCGCCGTACGCCTCCTCAGCCTGGACCCCTTCGAGGCCACCGCCGTCCTCGCCCACCTCGCACCCGCCCTGGACGAGGTCGCCGCACAGGCCGCACGCGCCGCGCGCGACGGTGTCGACGCACTGCCCGCAGCGTCCGCCCCGCTGCTCGACATCACGGCGGAGGCGCACGCCGCCTGGCCCGTTCGCCTCTTCGCCTCGTAAGCCTTCAAGGAGCCGCACCATGCATCTCGACCACTCGCCCTCGGGCCCGGCAGCCGTGAGTGCCGACGCCGTACGCCCCGACGGCAGCCGGCGCGCCCTGCGCATCGGGCTCGGCGGACCGGTGGGCTCCGGCAAGACCGCCACCGTCGCGGCGCTCTGCCGCGCCCTGCGCGACCAGCTGTCCATCGCCGTCGTCACCAACGACATCTACACCCGCGAGGACGCCGAATTCCTGCTCCGCAACGCCGTACTGCCGCCCGAGCGCATTCAGGCAGTCGAGACCGGAGCCTGCCCCCACACCGCCATCCGCGACGACATCTCCGCCAACCTCGAAGCCGTCGAAGACCTGGAGGAGAGCGTCGGTCCGCTCGATCTGATCCTCGTCGAGTCCGGCGGCGACAATCTCACCGCAACCTTCTCCAAGGGCCTCGTCGACGCCCAGATCTTCGTCATCGACGTCGCGGGCGGCGACGACATCCCGCGCAAGGGCGGCCCCGGTGTCACCACCGCCGATCTGCTCGTCGTCAACAAGACCGACCTCGCGCCCCACGTCGGCTCCGACCTCGGCCGGATGGCACGCGACGCCAAGGAACAGCGCGGCGAACTCCCCGTCGCCTTCACCTCGTTGAAGGGCGAGGACGGCGTGCGCCCGGTCGCCGACTGGGTGCGCGACCGGCTGGCCGCCTGGACCGCATGAGCATCCAGGCAACCGCCCGTGTCGTCGCCACCCGCGACGGCCTGCCGGTACTGACGGGCGACGGACCGCTCGCCCTGCGCCGCACGCGCGCCGTAGGCCCCTGTGTCCGTGTCACCGTCGTCGGCGCGATGAGCGCACCGCTCGGTGGCGACCGGCTGGCCATCGAGGCGGAGGCGGCCGAGGGTACGCGGCTCCACATCGACTCCGCCGCGGCGACCATCGCGCTGCCCGGCCGCACCGCTGAACAGGCCCATTACGACGTGTCGTTGACTGTCGGCGAGGATGCCGAACTGCGCTGGCTGCCGGAGCAGCTCATCTCTGCGTACGGCAGCGATCTGCGGATGCGTACGCGCGTCGACCTGGCGGCGAGCGCACGGCTGGTGCTGCGCGAGGAACAGATCCTCGGCCGCTACGGCGAAGAGCCCGGCACTCTCGCGACCCGCCTCACCGTCCACCGCGCCGGACGTCCCTTGCTGGACCAGGAATTGAGCTACGGCCCCGGCGCCCACGGTGGCTGGGACGGCGGCGCGGTCCTGGCCGGCCATCGTGCGGTCGGTCAACTTCTCGTCGTGTACCCCGAGTTCGAGGAGAAGCCTGTCCAGTCACGGCTGTTGGACGAGTACGCGGTTCTGACACCGCTTGCCGGTCCCGCCTACCTGGTCACGGCCGTGGCGCCGGATGCCCGCCAACTCCGGTTCGTACTCGATGAAGTGCTGGACGCGGAACATCTTGAGCGGTGAGAACTCGGTCATTTTGGTGCACCGCTGAGCGGGACACTACTGACCGGTTATTGGTTCGGTAAAGAAACACCAGTGCGACCTGTTCCCGGCAGCCCCACAGACGAAAGGATCCCCGGAGAACTCGACAACAGTAAGGGGGAGTTCTACGTGAGACGCACAGCAGTGCTCGGCTCGGCCGGCACTCTGATCGCGGGCACCCTCATCACGGGCGCGATCACCGCACCGGCAGCCAACGCCACTGGCAGCCACAGCGGTTGGTCCGAGGCACGTGGTGTTCAGGTCGCCGCGGAGCGGGCCGCGAAGAAGGGGATCGACTGGGCGGACTGCCCGGCGGACTGGGGACTTGCCAAGCCCATCCAGTGCGGATGGGTGAGCGTGCCGCTCGACTACGCACGCCCCAACGGCAAGCAGATCAAGATTGCCGTCGACCGAATAGGCAACACGGGCACCAAGGCTGAGCGCCAGGGGTCCCTGGTCTACAACCCGGGCGGCCCCGGCGGCTCGGGCATGCGCTTCCCTACCCGGGTCACCAACAAGAACCCGCTCTGGGCCAACGCATCGAAGGCGTACGACTTCGTCGGCTTCGACCCTCGGGGTGTGGGCCACTCGGCCCCCATCTCCTGTGTCGACCCGCAAGAGTTCGTGAAGGCACCGAAGGCCGACCCGGTGCCCGACAGCGAGGCCGAAAAGCGCGCCCAGCGCAAGCTCGCCGCCGAGTACGCGGACGGGTGCGCCGAGCGCAGCGGCTGGATGCTGCCGCACATGACCACGCCGAACACCGCGCGCGACCTGGATGTCGTCCGGGCCGCCCTCGGCGAGCAGAAGCTCAACTTCCTGGGCGTCTCCTACGGCACCTACATCGGGGCGGTCTACGCGACGCTCTTCCCGGGCCATGTGCGCCGGATGATCGTCGACAGCGTCGTCAATCCCTCGCGGGAGAAGATCTGGTACGAGGCCAACCTCGATCAGGACGTCGCCTTCCAGATGCGCTGGAACGACTGGAAGGCATGGGTCGCCAAGAACGACGCGACCTTCCACATCGGGGACACCCCCGAGAAGGTCGAGCAGCAGTGGCTGAAGCTGCGGGCCACCGCCAAGAAGAGCCCCCTCGGCGGGGTCGTCGGACCGGCGGAGCTCATCAGCTTCTTCCAGAGCGCGCCGTACTACGACTCCTCCTGGGTGCCCGTCGCCCAGACCTGGAGCAAGTACATCGCGGGTGACACCCTGGCGCTGGTCGACGCAGCGGCGCCCGACCTGTCCGACACCAAGGGCAACATCGCCTCGGAGAACGGCAACGCCGTCTACACGGCCGTCGAGTGCGCGGACGCCAAGTGGCCGACCAGCTGGAAGAAGTGGGACCGGGACAACTCCCGGCTCCACAAGGACTACCCGTTCATGACGTGGGCCAACGCCTGGATGAACCTTCCGTGCGCCACGTGGTCGTCCAAGCAGCACAACCCGCTGTACGTGAAGACGGGCAAGGGTCTGCCGCCGGTGCTCATCGTGCAGTCGACCCGTGACGCCGCCACTCCCTTCGACGGTGCCGTCGAGCTGCACAAGCGCCTCAAGGGCTCGCGTCTGATCATCGAGAAGGACGCCGGTTCGCACGGTGTGACCGGTCTGGTCAACCCGTGCATCAACCAGCGGGTGGATGCCTACCTGGTCAGCGGCACGGTGGACAGCAGCGACGTGGCGTGCACCCCGCACGCCACGCCCAAGCCGTAGTCACAGCCGATACGGGTGGAGGGGCGGCCGGTTCCGGCCGCCCCTCCTTTCTGCCGCTCACGCCGCGCGCCCGCCGCTCAGCGGCACGGTTGCAAGCCCAGAGGCGTTCGCCGAGCCGATCCTCAGCTTCGTCGCCGCGGGAACTTCTTCGCCGGCTCCCGCTCTGCCTTGACCTCGGCGGCGTAGCGGTCCACGTACTCCTGGCCGGACAGTTCGAGGATCGCGTACATGATCTCGTCGGTGACCGCGCGGATGGCGGCCTTCTCGTTCTCCATGCCCTCGTACCGGGAGAAGTCCATCGGCTCCCCGAACCGCACGGTGACCCGCTTGATCTTCGGCAGGACCTGTCCCGGCGGCTGGATCTCGAAGGTGCCCACCATGGCGCACGGCACGACCGGCACCCTCGCCCGCAACGCCATCACGGCGACGCCGACCTTGCCCTTGTAGAGCCTGCCGTCGTGCGAACGCGTTCCTTCGGGGTAGATCCCCAGCAGCTCGCCCTTGCTCAGCACCCCGAGCCCCTCGCGGATCGCCGCCTGGCCCGCTTCCTTGCCGGAGCGGTCGACCGGGATCTGTCCGGCGCTGCGGAAGAAGGCGGCGGTCAGACGGCCCTTCAGGCCCGGCCCGGTGAAGTACTCCGCCTTGGCGAGGAAGGTGATGCGCCGCTTGGTGATCGCGGGCATCAGGAAGTGGTCCGAGAACGACAGGTGATTGCCCGCGACGATGGCCGCGCCCTCCGCGGGGATGTGCTCGAGTCCCTCGATCCTGGGCCGGAACAGCAACCGCAACAGCGGCCCCAGAATGACGTATTTGAGCACGTAATAGAACAATTGAGGGTGCTCCTCACTTGGTCCGGATCGGCTTCGGGGCTGCGTTGTGCCAGGTCATCGGGCACGCCGGGGGTGATCAGTCTAGGTGCAGGTCTTACCGGGCGTAAGCGTCTGACTCGGACTGGTGATGACGGGATGCCCACCGCCGTCTCTTGCTCCGGTCGGGCGATGTGTTGCGGTCTCGGCCGCCCGAGGTCAATCTTGTTGGTGACCCAGAAGCGACACTTGCTCACTCTTCGCACTCGGGGGTCCCTAGCCGAAGAGCTGACCAGGTCGCGGTGAGGAGTAACGGTCATGCATGTCACGGCCGCCTGCCGCTACACCTTGGAAGTGCAGGCATCGACAGAACGGATTCCCCAGATCCGGCGCATTCTCGCAGCGCATCTTCGGCACTGGAGTCTCGAGGACCACATCGCACCAGTCTGCCGCGCGGTCGACGAACTCGTCGGCAACGTCGTCCAGCATGTGAAGGGCGACAAGGCGTGCGTGGTGGAGCTGCGCTGGACGGGAAGGCACCTGATCGCATCCGTCGCGGACAAGGACCGCAGGATGCCGCGGGTGACCAGTTCCTCCCCCGCGAAGGGCGGACTGGCCACGGTCGCCGTGCTCAGCGACAGCTGGGGCACGTGCGGTACCGCCACCGGCAAGGTGATCTGGTTCAGCCGACGCGTCAAGGAAGTCCAGCGCGTCCTGCTTTCCGCAGGCGCTCCGATGCCCCCTGTCCGCGAGTTCAAGCCGCTGCCGAGGAGCCTGGCGCTACCGGAGGGCGAGGACGCCGCGGTGCCGCAGGAGGTACGCGAGCCGGACCGCGCGATCGCGGCCGCCGGGGTCGGATGACAGCAGGGGCCATGCGCAAGAGCCGTACGGGCGATTCGCACCGCCCGTACGCGCGCTCCGCCAACGCGGCCCCTTGTCCTCGCCGGCCTCCGCGGTTGTCCTGGCCTCTGTCCGGCCCGGCCCCTGCGTCGGGTCACGAGTCCCAGGAGCCCGGACGCACCGCAGTGCAGTCCTTGCCGCAGCAGCACCTGGCGAGGCCGCGCAATGGCACGGCACAAGTGCGCCGGCGCATCCGAACTCGACGCGCGACCGGGGACGTCTTCCGCTTCTGAGCGGTTCCGTCCCCGGTGCGCCGGGTCAGTTGCCGCGTGAAGCGATCACTCCGATCGTCACCAGGCCGAGCAAGACCCAGCCGAACCAGAGCCAGCCATTGCTTCCGAGTGCCGCCGTATAGGCCGTCACGACCACCAGGGTCCCGACGGTGAGCACTCCCATCGCCTTCGTGGATCCGGACATGCGCGCCCTCCTCCGACGGCCCGGCCGTCGACCTCATGGTCACCCGTGAGGCGGTCATCGCGCTACTGCCCGGTTACTGTCCGCGTGCCTGGAGCGAGGCGAGATACGCGTTGTACGCCTCGAGATCCTTGTCGCCGTCCCGGTCCGCGGCCCGGTCCGTGCGCTTGGCCTGCCGCTGTTCGGAGGCGTACCACTGGAAGACCAGAGCGATCAGCACCAGTACGGACGGGATCTCGCTGAAGGCCCAGGCGATACCGCCGGCCGCGTTCTGGTCGGTGAGCGCGTCGATGCCGAGGGAGGCCGGCGGATTCCTGTACGCGCTGATCATCGGCTCGGTCGCCATCATCAGAGCGATCCCGAAGAAGGCGTGGAACGGCATGCCCGCGAAGAGCTCCAGCATCCGGATCACATACCCCGGCCGGTGCGGACCCGGGTCGATACCCATGATCGGCCAGAAGAAGACGAGGCCCACCACGAGGAAGTGCACCATCATCGCCACATGCCCGGTCTTCGACTCCATCAGGAAGTCGAAGAGGGGGCTGAAGTAGAGCCCGTACAGGCTCGCGATGAACAGCGGGATCGTGAAGGCGGGGTGCGTGACGATCCGCATGTATCGGCTGTGCAGCAGGGCCAGGAGCAGTTCGCGCGGCCCCTTGCTGCCGCGACGGCTCGCGACCGGCAGGGCGCGCAGCGCCAGCGTCACCGGCGCCCCGAGCAGCAGCACGATGGGGGAGAGCATGCTGATGACCATGTGCTGCACCATGTGCACGCTGAACATGACCATGCCGTAGTCATTGAGCTTGGTGCACATCACCAGGGCCACGCTCAGCACGCCGACCGTGAAGCAGATCGTCCGGCCGACCGGCCAGCTGTCCCCGCGCCTTCGCAGCCGCAGTACGCCCCAGCCGTACAGCGCGAGAGCCAGCACGGAGCCGACGAGGAAGAACGGGTCCGGTGAGTACTCGAGTCCCCGCCCCAGCGTGAACGGCGGCAGATCCATCGTCATGCCGTGCCCGCTGTGATCCATCCGTCCGCTCCCGATTCGCGCCTGTTGTCCGGACCAGACTAGAACCGCCCCCGGCCGCTGCTGCGGCCGGGGGCGGTTCCAGTCGTACGCTCGTGCGTCACATCACGCACTCGGCCTCGGCATAGCGCTCGGCCGGGACGGTCTTCAGCGTCTCCACGGCCTGGGCAAGCGGCACCATCGTGATGTCCGTGCCGCGCAGCGCCGTCATCATGCCGAACTCGCCGCGGTGCGCGGCCTCCACAGCATGCCAGCCGAAGCGGGTGGCGAGCACACGGTCGTACGCGGTCGGAGTTCCGCCGCGCTGGACATGGCCGAGGATCACCGGACGGGCCTCCTTGCCGAGGCGCTCCTCAAGCTCGATGGACAGCTGCCGGGCGACGCCCGCGAAGCGCTCGTGGCCGTAGACGTCCTTGCCGCCCTCGTCCCACTGCATGGAGCCCTCACGCGGCTTGGCGCCCTCGGCGACCACGACGATCGCGAAGCGCTTGCCCGCCTCGAAGCGTTCGCCGACCCGCTTGGTCAGTTCGCCGATGTCGAAGGGACGCTCGGGCACCACGATGGCGTGCGCGCCCGCGGCCATGCCGGAGTGAAGTGCGATCCAGCCGGTGTGGCGGCCCATGACCTCGACGATCAGCACCCGCTGGTGCGACTCGGCGGTGGTCTTCAGCCGGTCGAGGGCCTCGGTGGCGACGCCGACGGCCGTGTCGAAACCGAAGGTGACGTCCGTCGACGCGATGTCGTTGTCGATGGTCTTCGGTACGCCCACGATCGGCAGCCCGCCCTCGGAGAGGAGGTTGGCGGCCTTGAGGGTGCCCTCGCCGCCGATCGGGATGATCGCGTCGAGACCGAGCTCGGCGACATGCCCCTTGGCCCGCTCCACACCGTCGCGCAGATGCGCGGGCTGGACGCGGGAGGAGCCGAGAATCGTGCCACCACGGGCCAGGATGCCGCCGACCGCGTCAAGGTCCAGCTTGCGGTAGTCGCATTCCAGAAGGCCCTTCCACCCGTCGTGGAAGCCGATGACCTCGTCGCCGTGGTCGACGACCGCGCGGTGTACGACGGAGCGGATGACGGCGTTCAGACCGGGGCAGTCGCCGCCGGAGGTGAGCACACCAATGCGCATAGCCCGAAATACCTTTACAACGTGGGCAGAGTCCCGGACCACGTCGTCCGGTCGGATCCCCGCCACCCTACCGGCGCTGGGTGACGGGGCCGAACCGGATGTCCGACTGGTGGACGTCAGCTTTCTGTCAGCCCGGCTGTCAGAGGGTTGCGGTCAGGCGGGCTGGGTCGCGGACGCGATGCGCTCGGCGCGCAGCGCCTCGTACCACCGGTCGTCCGTCGGCGGCAGCGCGTTCACGTCGAGGGCCAGCTTGAGCAGCAGATCCGCGATCTGCGGATTGCGGGCCATCACGGGGCCGTGCATGTACGTGCCGAAGACGGTCTCGTTGTACGCGCCCTCGGTGCCGTCGCCGGTGCCGTTGCCGCGGCCCAGGACGGTGCGGGCGAACGGGCGGGCCGTCGGCCCGAGATGCGTGATTCCCTGGTGGTTCTCGAAACCGGTCAGCTGCGGCAGACCCAACCGCGGGTCGATGTCGGCCAGTACGTCACCGACGCACCGCTCGCCCTCGCCGCGCGTGGAGATCACATCGATCAGGCCCAGGCCGGCCTCGCGCTCACCGAGGTCGTTGATGAACTCGTGGCCGAGGATCTGGTAGCCCGCGCAGACAGAGAAGATGATCGCGCCGTTGGACGCGGCCCGGCTCAGCCCGCCGTCGCGGCGCAGCCGCTCGGCCGCGAGCCGCTGCGGCCGGTCCTCGCCGCCGCCGATCAGATAGATGTCGCCGGAGGTGGGGACCGGCTGGTCGCTGCGTACGTCGATGCGCATCACATCCAGGCCGCGCTGCCGGGCCCGGCGCTCGACGACCAGCGCGTTGCCCTGGTCGCCGTAGGTGCTGAGCAGGTCCGGGTAGACCCAGACCAGACGCAGGCTGTTGTCGCTCATGCTCATAAGTCCTTTTCGGGGTCCGCGGGTCAGTTGCCGACGCGGCGGCGCACGTCCTGGAAGGCGGTGTAGTTGGCGATCAGCTCGATCCGCCCGGGCGGGGAGAGCTGCACGGCCTCATCGACGCTCTCGCACACCCGGAAGTCCAGGCCCGCGACTTCGAGTCGCACCGCCAGGTCCAGCCGGCGGTCGCCGATCACGAAGATCGGGTGACCCGCGAGCCGGGTGTAGTCGACGTCCCAGAGCCAGGAGGTGTCCGTGCCGTCGGCGCCGCGGGCGTTGACCGAGAGGATGACCGGGGTCGGCGGCGGGTCGATCAGGGAAAACGTTTCGAGCCAGCCCGCCGGGTTCTTCGCCAGCAGCAGCCGCAGGTCGCGGCCGAGGAAGGAGACGACGTCATAGCGTCCCGCGACGGCCTGCACGGAGTACATGCGCTCCAGGGCCACCTGCGGCGGCACGCCGAAGCAGGCGGCGACCGCGGCCGAGGTGGCGGCGTTCGCCTTGTTGGCGCGGCCGGGCAGCTGGAGGTGGATCGGCCAGGCCGAGCCGTGCGGGTCGAGGACATGGTCGCCGCTGAGCACCCAGCTGGGGGCGGGACGGCGGAACCCGCACGCGCCGCAGAACCAGTCGTCGCCGGGGCGCTGCATCACACCGCCGCAGGACGGGCAGGACCAGGCGTCGTCCTTCCATTCCTGGCCGGCGGCCACCCATACGACGTTGGGCGAGGAGGAGGCGGCCCACACGATCAGCGGGTCGTCGGCGTTGGCGATGACCATGGCCTTCGTACCGGCCAGACCCTCACGCCACCTCTCGGCCAGCATCCGGGTCTCGGCCGCGCGGTCCAGCTGGTCACGCGACAGATTGAGCAGCGCGATCGCCTTGGGCGTCACATCTCGGGCCACGCCCGCGAGGTACTTCTCGTCGACCTCGATCACACCGAACTTGGCGTCGGAGCCACCGGCCAGCGCCGAGGTGATGCCCGCGGGCATATTGGCGCCGAGCGCGTTGGAGACGACCGGTCCGCTGGCCCGGAGGGCCTCGGCGATCAGCCGGGTCGTCGTGGTCTTGCCATTGGTCGCCGACACGAGGACGACGTCCAGGTGCTGCGCCAGCCGCCCCAGCAGATCGGGGTCGAGCTTGAGCGCGACCCGGCCGCCGATCACCGATCCGCTGCCGCGTCCGGCGGCGCGCGACACCGCCGCGGCGGCCTTGCCTGCCGTCACGGCCAGCTTGGCGCGCGGCGTCAGGGGCTCCGAGTTGCCTGACATCGTCCTTGATCCTCCTTGCATCGGTCCGGCCCAGCCTATCGAGGTCCGGCCAGGCGCCCGTACGGCGGCACCGCCGGAGAATGTGGAGGTCGTGGCGGACCGTACTCTTACGGCCATGCGAAACCGGCCCATCCCCGGCAGTTCTGGACTCGTCAAGGCCATGAGCCTGCTCGGGGATCCGTTGCTGCACGCCCCCTGTGAGCCCGTCACCGACTTCTCGCCCGCGCTGAAGCAGCTGGTCGAGGACATGTTCGCGACGATGTACGCGGCGCAGGGTGTGGGCCTCGCCGCGAACCAGGTGGGCGTCCCTTTGCGGGTGTTCGTCTACGACTGCCCCGACGACGAGGACGTCCGCCATCTCGGACACATCGTCAACCCGCGTCTGGTGGAGGCTGACGGGGTCACCGTGCGCGGACCGGAAGGCTGTCTCTCGCTGCCCGGCCTCGAAGCCGGGACGGAGCGTTTCGACCACGCGGTGGTGGAGGGCGTCACGGTGGACGGCGAGCCGGTGCGGGTGGCCGGCACCGGGTTCTTCGCGCGGTGTCTTCAGCACGAGTGCGACCACTTGGAAGGGCTGGTGTACACGGACCGGCTGACGGGGTGGCGCCGGGCGAGGGCGCTGCGGGCGGCGCGGCGGGCGAAGTGGGGGTAGGTCCGGGGGCAGGCCCCCAGATCTCATATGCGGCCTTGGGCAGCATGTCCTCGCCCCAGTCAGAAACCGGGCCCCCCAGCGCGGTCGGCCGCCGCGGCCAGGCGGCCCCAGAGCAGGTCCGCCAGGCAGCGGACCAACTCCGCCCGGGAGCACGGGCGTTCACCCAGCCACCAGTCCCCGGCCGCGTGCATCATGCCGACGATGCCGTGGCCCCACACCCGGGCCAGCTGTTCGCTGCCCGGTCCGAGGTCGACCCGGTCGTGGATGACCTTCGCCAGCTCCTCACCGAGCCGGCGCAGCAGCGGCGCCGAGTGGCGGCCCACGTCGAAGACCGCGTCCGAGACCGCGTCCGCGGGCTGGTGGTCCTCGGACGGGTGCATCAGAAAGCGGTACACCTGTGGCCGCGCCTCGATCGCCGCGAGATACGTGTCGAGCGTGGCCTCGACTCGTTCGCGCCGGTCGGCCGGGGCGTCAACTGCGGCCCGCAGCGCGTCGAGCAGCGCGTCGGTGTGGCGTTTGGCAAGGGCGCGGTACAGGCCACCCTTGTCGCCGAAGTGCCGGTACAGGATGGGCTTGGTGATGCCCGCTTCCGCGGCGATGGCGTTCATCGACGCCTGTGGCCCGTCCCGGAGCACCACCCGGTCGGCCGCCTCCAGCAGCTCCCGGCGCCGCTGGTCGGCAGTCCGCTGTTGGCCCGCCGCCTGCTGTGTGGTCTCCATAGATGTTTCTCCCCGCCCGAGCGATTGCGCGACGCCTGGGATTGCGTGGCGCCTGCGCAACGTAACACCATGCCGCTCCGGCCAGGGGATCGGGCCATGGCCGGTTGACACGGGCTACTTGCCGGTAACACACTCTGGTTACCGCAAGTAACATGCCGAGCGTCACCGCAGTGCTGGAGGGGAACATGGCCGAGTTCACGTTCGAGCTCAACGATGATCAGAAGCAGGTCCGCGATTGGCTGAACGGGTTCGCCAAGGACGTGATGCGCCCGGCCGCCGCGGAATGGGACGAGCGCGAGGAGACCCCCTGGCCGGTGATCCAGGAGGCGGCCAAGGTCGGAATCTACTCCCTCGACTTCTACGCCCAGCAGTTCTTCGACCCCACCGGACTCGGCATCCCCGTGGCCATGGAGGAGCTGTTCTGGGGCGACGCGGGCATCGGTCTGTCCATCGTCGGCACGGGACTCGCGGCCGTCGGTGTCCTCGCCAACGGCACCGAGGAGCAGATCGGCACGTGGATTCCACAGATGTACGGCGACGTTGACGACGTGAAGCTCGCGGCCTTCTGCTCCTCCGAGCCCGACGCGGGCTCCGACGTCGGGTCCATGCGCACCCGCGCCGTCTACGACGAGGCCACGGACGAGTGGGTGCTCAACGGCACCAAGACGTGGGCCACCAACGGCGGCATCGCCAATGTCCATGTCGTCGTCGCCGTCGTCGACCCGGAGATCGGCTCCAAGGGCCACGCCTCCTTCATCGTCCCGCCGCACACCCCCGGCCTCTCGCAGGGCCAGAAGTTCAAGAAGCACGGCATCCGCGCCTCCCACACCGCCGAGGTGGTCCTGGAGGACGTCCGCGTCCCCGGCCACTGCCTGCTCGGCGGCAAGGAGAAGCTGGACGAGCGTCTCGCCCGGGGGCGCGAGAGCGTGAAGAAGGGCGGCGAGCGCGTGAAGAACGCGGCGATGGCCACCTTCGAGGCGTCCCGCCCGGCCGTCGGCGCGATGGCGGTCGGCACCGCCCGTGCCGCGTACGAGGTCGCGCTCGACTACGCCATGACCCGCAGCCAGTTCGGCCGCCCGATCATCGACAACCAGGGCGTCGCCTTCCAGTTGGCCGACATGCGCACCCAGATCGATGCGGCACGGCTGCTGGTCTGGCGCGCCTCGTGGATGGCGGCGGCGGGCAGGCCCTTCGAGTCGGCCGAGGGCTCGATGTCGAAGCTGTTCGCCTCCGAGACCGCGAAGAAGGTCACGGCCCAGGCCATCCAGATCCTGGGCGGCAACGGCTTCACCCGCGAATACCCGGTGGAGCGCATGCACCGCGACGCCGCGATCTACACGATCTTCGAGGGCACCAGCGAGATCCAGCGTCTGGTGATCGCCCGCACCCTGTCGGGCATGCCGATCCGCTAGGTTTCTCCCCCGCTCCGGCGCCGGACGCGCTCGACCGAGCCCGTCCGGCGCCCGACCGCGTTACGCGGAGAGCAGCGCCTCGATCGCGGCCGTGACCGCCGGGTCCTCCGGCTCCGTGCGCGGGCGGATGCGGGACACGACCTGGCCGTCCTTGCCGATCAGGAACTTCTCGAAGTTCCACTGGACATCCCCGGCCTCGCCCTCGGCGTCCGCGACCTTCGTCAGCTCCGTGTAGAGCGGGTGCCGGCCGGCCCCGTTCACATCCGTCTTCTCCAGCATGGGGAAGGTCACGCCGTACGTCGCCGAGCAGAAGGACTCGATCTCCTCCGCGCTGCCCGGCTCCTGGCCCGCGAACTGGTTGCACGGCACGCCGACGACGCTGAAGCCCTGCTCGCCGTACTGCTTCTGCAGCCGCTCCAGACCGGCGTACTGCGGGGTCAGACCGCACTTGGAGGCCACGTTCACCAGCAGGACGGCCTTGCCCTCGTAGTCGGCCAGGGACGTCGGCTCTCCGTTGAGCGTGCGCAGCGGGATGTCGTACAGGGTCACGGAAATCTCCTCATGGGCGGGCAATCGACGTTCATTGTGAACCCCACGGACGGAAGAGACCTTCCTGCACGACCGAAACCAGCAGATTGCCCGCCAGGTCGTAGATACGGCCGCGCGCCAGACCACGGCCGCCCGTGGCGATCGGGGACTCCTGGTCGTAGAGGAACCACTCGTCCGCGCGGAAGGGCCGGTGGAACCACATTGCGTGGTCGAGCGAGGCCATGTCGAAGCCGCGCCTGCCCCACAGCGGCTCCACCGGGATACGGACCGCGTCCAGCAGGGTCATGTCGCTCGCGTAGGTGAGCGCGCAGGTGTGCACCAGCGGATCGTCGCCCAGCGGGCCGACCGCGCGCATCCACACCGCGCTGCGCGGGTCCGCGTCCTTGAGCTCCTCCGGCGTCCAGCGCAGCCGGTCGGCGTAGCGGATGTCGAAGGGCTGGCGCCGCTCCATCCGCTCCAGCGCCTCGGGCAGCGCACCCAGGTGTTCACGGATCTCCGTGGCGACCGTGGGGAGTGTCTCGGGGTCCGGAAAATCCAGCCGCGGCGGCAACTGGTGCTCGATGCTGCCCGTCTCCGGCCGGTGGAAGGAGGCGGTCAGATTGAAGATCGTCTTGCCCTGCTGGATCGCGGTGACCCGGCGGGTGGTGAAGGAGCGGCCGTCCCTGACCCGTTCGACCTGATAGACGATCGGCACGCCCGGGATGCCCGGCCGCAGGAAGTACGCGTGCAGCGAGTGGACCGGCCGCTCGCCGTCGGTGGTGCGGCCGGCCGCGACCAGCGCCTGGCCGGCCACCTGCCCGCCGAAGACCCGTTGCAGGGATTCGTTGGGGCTCAGGCCGCGGAAGATATTGACCTCGATCTGCTCCAGGTCGAGCAGATCTACCAGGCGCTCGGCCGGGTTCGTCATCGGGTGTCCTCCTGTGTTCCCCAGTGGTTGGGCCGGTGTCAGAGCTGCCCGACGGACGTGACGCGCACGACGGCCCGGCCTTCCTCGTCCGAAGCCGTCAGATCGACCTCCGCGCTGATACCCCAGTCGTGGTCGCCGTTCGGGTCGGCGAAGACCTGCCGGACGCGCCACAGACTGTGCTCGGCGTCTTCCTCTATCAGCAGCAGCTTGGGCCCGCGGGCGTCGGGCCCCGTGCCCAGCTCGTCGTACTCGTCCCAGTACGCGTCCATCGCCTCGCCCCAGGCGTCTTCGTCCCAGCCGGACTCGGCGTCCAGCTCCCCGAGGTCGTCGACCCTGTCGAGCGCGGCGAGTTCCACCCGGCGGAACATCGCGTTGCGCACCAGCACCCGGAAGGCGCGTGCGTTCGCGGTGACCGGCTTGACCTGGTCGGCCTTCTCCTGGGCCTGCTCGGCGGTCTCGATCTCCGGGTTGGCGAGCTGCTCCCACTCGTCGAGCAGACTGGAGTCGACCTGCCGCACCATCTCGCCGAGCCAGGCGATCAGGTCTTCGAGATCCTCGGTCTTGAGGTCGTCGGGGATGGTGTGGTCGAGCGCCTTGTACGCGCCGGCGAGATAGCGCAGCACGATGCCCTCGGTGCGCGCCAGCTCGTACCAGGAGGTGAACTCCGTGAAGGTCAGCGCCCGTTCGTACATGTCACGGATGACGGACTTCGGCGAGACCGGGTGGTCGGCGACCCAGGGGTGAGACTTCTTGTAGACGTTGTACGCGTGCCACAGCAGCTCTTCCAGCGGCTTGGGGTACGAGATGTCCTGGAGCCGCTCCATGCGCTCCTCGTACTCGATGCCGTCCGCCTTCATCTGGCCGACCGCCTCTCCGCGTGCCTTGTTCTGCATGGCGGCGAGGATCTGGCGGGGGTCGTCGAGCGTCGACTCGACGACGGAGACCATGTCCAGGGCGTAGGACGGGGACTCCGGGTCGAGCAGGTCGAAGGCGGCCAGCGCGAAGGTCGACAGCGGCTGGTTGAGCGCGAAGTCCTGCTGGAGGTCGACGGTGAGCCGGATGGTGCGGCCCTCGGCGTCGGGCTTGTCCAACTGCTCCACCACTCCGCCGTCGAGCAGCGAGCGGTAGATGGCGATGGCTCTGCGGATGTGACGCAGCTGCGCCTTGCGCGGCTCGTGATTGTCCTCGAGCAGGCGGCGCATCGCCTCGAAGGCGTTCCCGGGCCGGGCGATCACCGAGAGCAGCATGATGTTGGTGACCCGGAAGCGGGAGGTCAGCGGCTCCGGCTCGGAGGCGATCAGCTTCTCGAACGTGGTGTCCGACCAGGCGACAAAGCCCTCGGGGGCCTTCTTCCTGACCACCTTGCGGCGCTTCTTGGGATCGTCGCCGGCCTTCGCGAGCGCCTTCTCGTTCTCGATGACGTGCTCGGGAGCCTGGGCGACCACAAAACCGGCGGTGTCGAAGCCGGCCCGCCCGGCGCGACCGGCGATCTGATGGAACTCGCGGGCGCGAAGTGTCCGCACCCGATTGCCGTCGTACTTGGTGAGCGCGGTGAACAGCACCGTGCGGATGGGGACGTTGACTCCGACCCCGAGCGTGTCGGTACCGCAGATGACCTTCAACAAGCCTGCCTGCGCGAGCTTTTCTACCAGACGGCGGTACTTGGGCAACATGCCTGCGTGGTGCACACCGATGCCATGGCGTACGTAACGGGACAGGTTCTGCCCGAACTTGGTGGTGAAGCGGAAACTGCCGATCAGATCAGCGATCTTGTCCTTCTCTTCGCGCGTGCACATGTTGATGCTCATCAGCGACTGCGCGCGCTCGACCGCCTGGGCCTGCGTGAAGTGCACGATGTAGACCGGCGCCTGCCTGGTTTCGAGCAGTTCGGTCAGCGTCTCCGTGATGGGCGTCGTGACGTACTCGTACGAGAGCGGCACGGGCCGGGTCGCGGACCGTACGACGGCCGTCTCGCGGCCCGTGCGGCGGGTCAGGTCCTTTTCGAACATGGAGACGTCGCCGAGGGTCGCCGACATCAGGATGAACTGTGCCTGCGGCAGCTCCAGAAGCGGGATCTGCCAGGCCCAGCCGCGGTCCGGCTCGGCGTAGAAATGGAACTCGTCCATCACGACCTGGCCGATATCGGCGTGCTTGCCGTCGCGCAGGGCGATGGAGGCCAGCACCTCGGCGGTGCAGCAGATGACCGGGGCGTCCGCGTTGACGGACGCGTCGCCCGTGAGCATCCCGACGTTCTCCGTGCCGAAGAGCTTGCACAGGTCGAAGAACTTCTCGGAGACCAGCGCCTTGATCGGTGCGGTGTAGAAGGTCACCTGGTCGCCTGCGAGAGCGGTGAAGTGCGCGCCCGCCGCAACAAGGCTCTTACCGGAGCCGGTGGGGGTCGAAAGGATCACATTCGCCCCGGAAACCACCTCGATCAGCGCCTCCTCCTGAGCCGGATAGAGCGTGATGCCCTGGCCTTCGGCCCATGAGGAGAAGGCTTCGAAGAGGACATCGGGATTGTTGTCCGGCGGCAGCTGATCGATGAGGGTCACGCCCCCATCTTGCCTGCCTTCACCCCGGATCAGGGAACCGGACGCCGACGGCAAGATCACGGGCGATACGCTGCCCTGTCAACTGGGCTTCACCACAAGAGCAATGGGGCGGGAAACGCACATGATGGGACCGGCGCACTCACTGTCCGGGGCGGCTGCCTGGCTGGGGGTGGGCGCGGCGACAGCCGCCGCCGGCCATCCGATGCCGTGGCCGGTCCTCGTCGTCGGAGCGCTGATATGCGCCGGCGCGGCGCTGGCGCCGGATCTCGACCACAAGGCGGCAACGATCTCGCGGGCCTTCGGGCCCCTCTCGCGCGGACTGTGCGAGGTCGTCGACAAGCTGTCGTACGCCGTCTACAAAGCGACAAGGATGCAGGGCGACAAGCGCAGGACCGGCGGCCATCGCACGCTCACGCACACCTGGCTGTGGGCGGTCCTGATCGGCGGGGGCACCTCGGCGCTGGCCATCTTCGGAGGCCGGTGGGCGGTCCTCGTGATCCTCTTCATCCATCTGGTGCTCGCGGTGGAGGGCCTGCTGTGGCGGGCGGCACGGGTCTCCAGCGATGTACTGGTCTGGCTGCTCGGCGCCACGAGCGCGTGGATCCTGGCGGGAGTGCTCGACAAGCCGGGCAATGGCGCGGACTGGCTGTTCACGGCCCCCGGCCAGGAGTACCTGTGGCTGGGCCTGCCGATCGTGCTGGGCGCGCTCGTGCACGACATCGGCGACGCGCTGACGGTCTCGGGCTGCCCGATCCTGTGGCCCATCCCCGTCGGCCGCAAGCGCTGGTACCCGCTGGGCCCGCCGAAGGCGATGCGGTTCCGGGCCGGGAGCTGGATCGAGCTGAAGGTGCTGATGCCGGTGTTCATGGTGCTCGGCGGAGCGGGCGGCGCGGCCGCGCTGGGCTACATCTAGCGAGCTCATTGTCCGGCGAGCTGTCCGGTGAGTTCGCTCATTCAGTTCAGGTCGGCGTGGGACCACACGCTGCCGTCGTCGGCGACCAGCTCCACGCGGTCGATCGCGTTCGCCGAGCCGTAGGCGATCCATGTCGCGCGACCGGAGTCGGGCACCCACCAGGAGCCCGCGGCACGGGCCGTGCCGTCCTTCAGCACGAGTCGGCACGAGTAGTGCATGCCAGGTGGCGCGTCGGTGACATGCATGACGACGACCCGCTCGGCCCCGGCCCGGCTCGGCTCGACCGTGCCGACCGTGGACCCGGTGCGGGTCACGAGCCGTGCGCCGTCCTCGCTCACCGCGACGGAAGCCTGGTCCCGGTCGACGAGGCTCGCCGTGACCGCCGAGCCGACGCCGAGCCCGACGGCCGCCGCGGCCGCGGCGACCAGCAGCGCGATCCGGCGCGAGCGGCGCGGCACGGGGCTCGCGGGGCCGGCGCGGCCCTTCACATCGAGCCGTTCCAGAACCCTGGCGTCGAAGCCCGCGGGGGGTGGGACGGCCGGCGCGGCGGGCAGCACGGCGTCCACGGCACCCGAGATCTCCTCGTACGCCGTCCGGCACACCTGGCAGGCGCGCAGATGCTCCAGCATCGCCGTCTGCTCGTCCGGAAGATCGCCGAGCGCGAGGGCGACCAGCTGTTCCTCGCCCAGGTGGCTGTCAGTCACGGCTCTCCTCCCTGAGCGAGTCACGCAGCCTGCGCAGGCCCGTACGGATACGGGTCTTGGCGGTGCCGAGCGGAACGTTCTCGTGCCGTCCGACCTCGGCGGCGGTGCACCCGCCGATGACGGCGAGCACAACGGCCCGGGCCTGCTCGGTGGGCAGCGAGCGGAGCCGTTCGGCGGCGTGTCTGCTCTCGACGGCACGGAGGGCGAGCTGCTCCGGGCCCTCGGCCTGAAGCGTCGCACCGATCAGCCGATCGAGGGTGTCGTCCAGAACGGGAGTCGGCCGCCGGATCCGCACCGCGTCGATCGCGGCGTTGCGCGTGATGGTCAGCAGCCAGGTCAGCACCGAAGCGCGCCGTGCGTCGTAGCTCCCGGCGGCGCGCCAGGCCCGTACGAACACCTCCTGGCTGATGTCCTCGGCCAGACCCGCCTCAGCCGTCACCGACAGCGCGAGGCCGTACACCGCGCCCTGGAAGCGGCGTACGAAGGCGGTCGACGCCGCCTCGTCGCCGATGGCGAGCCCGGCGAGCAGTGAGGCGTCGTCCGTACGGTCCGCGCGCGAGAACAGCTCCACATCGCATAGATACGTCACCGCGCCGGGAAGGGATTGCACCGCCGCGCAATCCGTTGCCCCCGCCCCTGCGTACAACGAGGGTCAAGGAAGGGACGGCACACCATGAGCAGGAGCACCATCGCGGCGGTCGCGCTCGTTTTCGCTGCGTCTGTCGGACTCGCTGCCTGCGGGAACGGGGGCGGCGGCAGCGGATCGAGCGCCGGCGACACCTCCACGGTCAGGGGGACCTCCACGGTCAGCGGCACATCCACCGTCAAGATCGCCGAAACCTCGCTCGGCGACATCCTCGTCGACGGCAAGGGCCGCACCCTCTATCTGTTCACCGCGGACGGCAAGAACACGAACTCGATGAAGTGCGACGCACAGTGCCTGAAACTGTGGCCCCCCTTGGAGGGCAAGCCCAAGGCAGGTGCCGGCGCCAAAGAGAGCCTGATCAACACCACGGACGTGGCCGGGAAGGCCCAGGCGACGTACGCCGGTCACCCCCTCTACTACTACGCGCGCGACGACTCGGCCGGAGACGTGAAGGGTCAGGGCATCGCCAAGGTCTGGTATGTCATCGACGCGCAGGGCAACGCGGTCAAGAAGGCACCTGCATCCCCTAGTCAGGGCGAATACGGCTACTGACCCGAGGCCCCGCTCACCCGTGCCAGGACCGCCACAGCGCCGCATACGCCCCGTCCGCCGCCACCAGCGCGTCATGGCTGCCCAGTTCGCTGATCCGGCCGTCCTCCACCACCGCGATCACGTCCGCGTCGTGCGCGGTGTGCAGGCGGTGGGCGATGGCCACCACCGTGCGACCGTCCAGGACACGCGACAGCGAGCGCTCCAGATGGCGGGCCGCCCGCGGGTCGAGCAGTGACGTCGCCTCGTCCAGGACCAGCGTGTGCGGGTCCGCGAGCACCAGGCGGGCCAGCGCGATCTGCTGGGCCTGGGCCGGGGTGAGGGCGAAGCCGCCCGAGCCGACCTCGGTGTCCAGGCCGTCGTCCAGTCCCTGCGACCACGAGTCCGCGTCGACCGCGCCGAGCGCCGCCAGCAGCTCGGCGTCGGACGCGCCCCTACGGGCCAGCAGCAGGTTGTCGCGGAGGGAGCCCACGAAGACGTGGTGCTCCTGGTTGACCAGGGCGACATGTTCCCGGACGCGCTCGGCGGGCATCCGGGACAGCTCGGCGGCGCCGAGCGTGATCTGTCCGGCCCGCGGGGCGTAGATGCCCGCGAGCAGACGGCCCAGCGTCGACTTGCCCGCGCCGGAAGGGCCGACGAGGGCGAGCCGGGTGCCCGGCGGCACCGCCAGGGACACCTGGTGCAGGACGTCCACGCCTTCGCGGTAGCCGAAGTGCACCTCGTCCGCCCGGACATCGCGGCCGTCCGGCACGACGCACGCATCGCCCGCGTCCGGTTCGATGTCGCGCACGCCGACGAGCCGCGCGATCGACACCTGGGCGACCTGGAGTTCGTCGTACCAGCGCAGGATCAGGTTGACCGGGTCGACCAGCATCTGCGCGAGCAGAGCGCCCGTCGTCAGCTGCCCGACGCTGATCCAGTCCTGAAGGACGAAGGCGCCGCCGATCAGCAGCACGGAGCAGAGGATCGTCACATGAGTCACGTTGATGACGGGGAAGAGCACCGACCGCAGGTAGAGGGTGTAGCGCTCCCAGGCGGTCCACTCCCTGATCCGCTGCTCGGACAGTGCCACCCGGCGCCCGCCGAGTCGGTGCGCCTCGACGGTCCGCCCGGCGTCGACGGTCTCGGCCAGTGTCGCGGCCACCGCCGCGTACCCGGCGGCCTCCGAGCGGTACGCCGAGGGCGCCCGCCTGAAGTACCAGCGGCAGCCGATCACCAGCACCGGAACGGCGACGAGCACCGCGAGCGCCAGCGGTGGCGCGGTCACGGTGAGCGCGCCGATCAGCAGCGCAGCCCAGACCACACCGATCGCCAGCTGCGGCACGGCTTCGCGCATGGCGTTGGCCAGCCGGTCGATGTCGGTGGTGATACGGGAGAGCAGATCACCCGTACCGGCCCGCTCCAGCACACCGGGGGGCAGCCCGACCGACCGCACGAGGAAGTCCTCGCGCAGGTCCGCCAGCATCTCCTCGCCGAGCATCGCGCCGCGCAGCCGCATCAGCCGCACGAACACGGTCTGGACGACCAGCGCGAGTGCGAACAGTGCGGCGGTGCGCTCCAGATGGAGATCGCGCACCCCGTCCGTCAGGTCCTGGACGAGCCGGCCCAGCAGATAGGGACCGGCCATCGAGGCGATCACCGCGACGGCGTTGACCGAGACCAGCAGCACAAAGTCCCTGCGGTGCCGTCGCAGCAGTTCGCGGACGTACGCCCGAACGGTCGCCGGTGTGCCGACGGGCAGGGTCGCAGCCGTCTCCGGGGCCGCCGGGTCGTACGCCGGTGGCGCCACGCCGATCATGCCGACTCCTCGATCTCTTCCAGTGCTTCCAGTTCGTCGGTGGCGGTGATGCCGCCGAGCTGTTCTTCCTCGGTCTCGCGGGTGACGACCGCCCGGTAGCCGGCCGCGGTGTGCAGCAGTTCGCGGTGCGGACCGACCGCGGCCACCGTGCCGTCGTGCACGAACACCACCCGGTCCGCGCGGTCCAGCAGCAGCGGTGAGGAGGCGAACACAACCGTGGTGCGGCCAGTACGCAGCCGCCTGATGCCCTCAGCGATCCGCGCCTCCGTGTGCGAGTCCACGGCGGAGGTGGGCTCGTCGAGGACCAGTACTTCGGGGTCGCTGACCAGGGACCGGGCCAGGGCGAGCCGTTGGCGCTGCCCGCCGGACAGCGACCGTCCGCGCTCGGTGATCCGCGTGCGCATCGGGTCGCCGTCGGTGTCGGCGGACGCCTGGGCGAGCGCGTCCAGCACATCGCCGCACTGCGCGGCCCGCAGGGCGTCCTCGGCGGACACCTTCCCGGACGAGGGGACGTCGAGGAGCTCCAGCAGTGTGCCGGAGAGCAGCACCGGATCCTTGTCCTGGACGAGGACGGCGGCACGGGCCTCGTCCAGCGCCAGGTCGTCCAGCGGCACTCCGCCGAGCAGCACGGACGGCGCGCCCGCCACGTCGGCCGCCGGATGCCCGCCGAGTCGTTCGGCGAGCAGTCCGGCCGCGTCCGGGTCGCCGCACACCACGGCCGTGAACCGGCTCGCGGGCGCGAGGACGCCGGTGGCGGGGTCGTACAGGTCGCCGCTCGGCCGGCCGTACTCCACGCCGGAGGGTTCGGTCGCCCGCCGCAGTGACAGCACTCGCGCGGCCCGTTTCGCGGACGGCCGCGAGAAGGAGTACGACATGGCGATCTCCTCGAAGTGCCGCAACGGGTACATCAGGAGCGTCACCGCGCTGAAGGCGGTGACCAGTTCACCGACCTCGATCCGGCCGTCCCGGGCGAGCCCGGCTCCGTACCAGACGACCGCGATCAGCAGCAGGCCCGGCAGCAGCACCTGGATCGCCGAGATCAGCGACCACATGCGGGCACTGCGGACAGCCGCTCGGCGCACCTCCTGGGAGGCCTGACGGTAGCGGCCGAGGAACAGCTCCTCGCCGCCGATGCCCCGCAGGACCCGCAGTCCCGCGACAGTGTCCGAGGCCAGCTCGGTGGCCCTGCCCGCCTTCTCGCGCTGGATGTCGGCGCGCCGGGTGGCGCGCGGGAGCAGCGGCAGCACCGCCAGAGCCAGCACGGGGACACCGATCGCGACTACCGTGCCCAGCGCCGGTACGTACAGGACGAGGCCGACGCAGACCAGAAGCACCGTGAGGGCGGCGGCAGCGAAGCGCGAGACCGCCTCGACGAACCAGCCGATCTTCTCCACGTCGCCCGTGGAGACCGCGACCACCTCGCCGGCCGCGACCCGTCGGGTCAGCGCCGAGCCCAGCTCGGCCGCCTTACGGGCCAGCAGTTGCTGGACCCGTGCGGCGGCCGTGATCCAGTTGGTGACGGCGGCGCGGTGCAGCATCGTGTCGCCGAAGGTGATCGCAACGCCGCACAGGACGATCAGCGCACCTGCGACTGCCAGGGCACTGCCGGAGCGGTCCACGACCGCCTGGACGGCCCGGCCGACGCCCAGCGGCAGTCCAGCGACACCGCAGAAGTGCAGCAGACCCCAGGCCAGCGCCTTGAATTGTCCGCCCAGCTGATTCCGCCCGAGCCAGAGCAGGAAACGCGGCCCGGACCTGGCATCGGCCACACCAGGGTCGGGATATGGAAGATCGCGAATCTGCATGATGTCCCAGAGCTCGAAAGTGCGGCAGAAACCGTGCAAGGTTCGCCTTTCGGAGCCCCGCCCCGCAATCGATTTTCGTGCGGCAGCACACACAACCCGCCAAGATCGAACACGGGCTATGGCCCTGGGACCCGCCGCAGGCTTCACTCCTGGCGCATGAGACAACGACAGATCATGTCCATGCTCGCCGGTCTCGTGCTGGCGGCCGGATCGCTGCTCGGCGCCGGGCCCGCCGCCGCGGCCGATGAGCCACCTGTAGAATTCGGAACCGACTGAACACGATCCGGTGACCGCCGCGCCACCCGTCGACCACCCGGACACGAAGTCCTGTCATGTGACGCTCGCCGAGGCGCAGTTCCGCGATTTCACGCTGTACATGCCCACCGCTGGTGACGCTCTCGTCGCTCGGACAGCGGCGGATCACCCGCTTGGGTTCCGGAAGCACGAGCGGGCTGCGCGCCGCGACGGGAGCCGCCACCTCGCGGATCGCCCGGCGCGCAGTCCGCCGCAGCGGCTGCGGCTCGTCAGCAGCGTGGTCCCGCCCCGTCGACCAGGGTGGACAGCAGTCCGCCGAGCACCTCGCGCTGGTCGGAGGTCAGGGGAGCCAGAACGTCCTCGGCCGCCGCCCGGCGCGCGCTGCGCAGCGCCCGGAGCGTGGCCAGGCCGGTGTCGGTGAGCTCGATCCGGATCACCCGGCGATTGGTCGGGTCGGGTGCGCGGCGGACGCAGCCGCTTGCCTCCAAGCCGTCGACCAGGCTGGTCACGGCGCGCGGGACCACCTCCAGCCGGGCCGCGAGATCGGCCATGCGGGGCGGCTCGTCGTAATGCGCGAGGGTGCGCAGGAGGCGGGACTGGGCGGGTGTGATCGCGATGTCGGCCGACTCCAGCTGGCGCTTCTGGCTGCGGTGCAGCCGTCGGGTCAGCCGCAGGAGCTGCTCGGCCAGCAGGCCGTCGGGGTCGGTGCTCATGGCGGGGACAATATCAGGACAGGGCTCATTGTGAATACAGGTAACAGTGAGCTATGCTCTCGAAATCTTTGCTGTATCTGCTCATCCGCTGTCTCACCGTCCCTGCCGTCTCGCCCCTGGTCAAAGGAGCCCATGCGTATCGACGCCGAGTCCAACTGGACACCACCACCCCGCGATCGGGAGCAACCGCCCGCCGAAGTGCGGCGTATCCTGCGGCTCTTCCGCCCCTACCGCGGCCGTCTCGCCCTCGTCGGCCTGCTCGTCGGAGCCGCCTCGCTCGTCTCGGTCGCCTCGCCGTTCCTGCTGCGCGAGATCCTCGACACCGCCATTCCGCAGGGCCGCACCGGGCTGCTCAGCCTGCTCGCCCTCGGCATGATCCTCACCGCGGTGACGACGAGCGTCTTCGGCGTGCTCCAGACGCTGATCTCCACCACCGTCGGCCAGCGTGTCATGCACGATCTGCGCACCGCCGTCTACGCCCAGCTCCAGCGCATGCCGCTCGCGTTCTTCACCAGAACCCGCACCGGAGAGGTCCAGTCGCGCATCGCCAACGACATCGGCGGAATGCAGGCGACCGTGACCTCGACGGCGACCTCCCTGGTCTCCAACCTCACGGCCGTGGTCGCCACCGTCGTAGCGATGCTGGCGCTCGACTGGCGGCTCACCACCGTCTCGCTGCTCCTGCTGCCGTTGTTCGTCTGGATCAGCCGCCGGGTCGGCCGTGAGCGCAAGAAGATCACCACGCAGCGCCAGAAGCAGATGGCCGCCATGGCCGCCACCGTCACCGAGTCCCTCTCCGTCAGCGGCATCCTGCTCGGCCGCACCATGGGCCGGGCCGACTCGCTCACCCGGTCGTTCGCCGAGGAGTCCGAACGGCTCGTCGACCTCGAAGTGCGCTCCAGCATGGCCGGGCGGTGGCGGATGTCCACCATCGGCATCGTCATGGCCGCCATGCCCGCCCTCGTCTACTGGGCCGCGGGACTCGCCGTCCAGTCGGGCGGGCCCGCCATATCGATCGGCACGCTCGTCGCCTTCGTCTCGCTCCAGCAGGGCCTGTTCCGCCCCGCCGTGAGCCTGCTCTCCACCGGAGTGCAGATGCAGACCTCGCTCGCGCTCTTCCAGCGGATCTTCGAGTATCTCGACCTGCCGGTGGACATCACCGAACCCGAGAAGCCGGTCCGGCTGGAGAAGATCCGCGGCGAAGTCCGGTTCGAGGAGGTCGACTTCGTGTACGACGACAAGCAGGCGCGGCCGACGCTCGACAGGATCGACGTGGCCGTCCCGGCGGGCGGAAGCCTCGCCGTCGTCGGCCCGACCGGCTCCGGCAAGTCCACGCTCAGCTACCTTGTCCCGCGGCTGTACGACGTCACGGGTGGCAGCGTCACGATAGACGGTGTCGATGTCCGGGAGCTCGACTTCGACAGTCTCGCCCGGGCCGTGGGAGTCGTCTCCCAGGAGACGTATCTCTTCCACGCCTCCGTCGCCGAGAATCTGCGCTTCGCCAAGCCGGACGCGACCCAGGCAGAGATGGAGGCGGCAGCCCGCGCCGCGCAGATCCACGACCACATCGCATCACTGCCCGACGGTTACGACACCCTGGTCGGGGAGCGTGGCTACCGCTTCTCCGGCGGCGAGAAACAGCGCCTCGCCATCGCCAGGACGATTCTGCGCGACCCGCCCGTCCTCATCCTCGACGAGGCGACCAGCGCGCTCGACACCCGTACGGAGCATGCCGTGCAGCAGGCGATCGACGCGCTCTCGGCCGGCCGGACCACGATCACCATCGCCCACCGGCTCTCCACGGTCAGGGACGCCGACCAGATCGTGGTCCTCGACTCGGGGCGCATAGCCGAGCGTGGCAGCCACGAGGAACTGCTCGACCGGGACGGCCGCTATGCCGAACTGGTCCGCAGGGACGCCCGGTTGGCCCCGGTCGGACCCTGACGGACCGTCGCCCGTCCGGGTGCGGCATGATCACCGCCCATGAGAGCTCTCCTCGGCGTGGAACTGCCCGGATACCGGCCCGTCGATCAGGACGTCTGGGTCAACGACGAAGGCGATGTGCTGTCCCTGCACTTCTTGGGACTGCCGCCGGACCTGCCGGCCTCGCTCGACGACGGTCCCTCGCTGCGCGCCGGGCTCACCCGCCTGACCGCCCAGGCGGGTGGTGGCCTGATCGAGGCGTCGGTGAAGCCGCTCGGCCCGCTGCCCGCGCTGAAGCAGATACTGAAGCTGCCGCTGCCCGGACAGCCCAGCGGCCAGGCGTTCATCGGCAGCTTCACCGTGCCTCGCGCGACGTGCAGCACCGTGGTGAAGATCCAGGCACCGGAGCGGGGCATGACGGGGATGCGGGAGGCCATGGTGATGGCGCAGGTCGGCCATGACAAGTACTTCCGGCCGCACCCCTACGCGCCGGAGGTGCAGGGTGGTCTGCCCTTCCATGCCGCCGACCACGCGCAGTGGGACGCGCAGTTCCCCGACCACCCGCTGAGCCGAGTGCGACGCACGCTCGACGCGCTCGCCGGGGCGGTCAAGGTGGTGCCCGAGTTCGCCGCGCTGCCGCCTTTCGCTCCCTGAGCGGCGCGGCACAGCCAAGTGTCGGCCGGCGCCTGGTGCCGGGAACGGGGCGAGCCCCGGGTTAGCGTGCCTGTATGAAGAACGAACCGTCGTCGGCGCGGCCCGGACGCAGGTTCCGGCTGACCCGCCGGGGCCGACTCGTGCTCACGGTGACCGCCGTTGTCGTCGCGGCGGTCGCAGTGCTGGTGCCGCTGCTGCTGAACGGGGGCCAGAAGGAGGAGAAGGCGCTTCTGGTCCCCGAGGGCTGGCGCGCCACCCAGGTCTACACGGCGATCGACAAGGCCCTGGACCAGGCGCCGGGCGCCACGGCGAAGGTGGTCGGCACGGCGCGGCTGAAGCTCCCGGCCGACGCCCGGGGCAATCCCGAGGGCTACCTCTTCCCGGCCACGTATCCCGTCGACTCCAGGTCCACTCCGCAGAGCCTGCTCAGCTACATGGTCAACACGGCTCATCAGCGGTTCGGGGCCGATCGGATCAGCAAGGGGGCCCAGCGCAGCGGGATGACGGTCTATCAGACAGTGAGCATCGCCAGCATCGTGCAGGCCGAGGCCGACACCCCCGGGGACATGGGGAAGGTCGCCCGCGTCATCTACAACCGGCTTGCGAAGGGGATGCCGCTGCAGATGGACTCGACCCTCAACTACGCCCTGAACCGCAGCACGCTGGACACCACGGCCGCCGACACCCGCATCAACAGCCCGTACAACAGCTACCAGCGCCGCGGGCTGCCGCCGACCCCCATCGACAACCCGGGGGAGCAGGCCATGCACGCGGCGATCAACCCGCCGCCCGGCGACTGGCTCTACTTCGTCACCGTGGGGCCGGGGGACACGCGCTTCACGGCGAGTTACCAGGAGCATCGACGCAACGTCGCGGAGTTCAACGTCAGGCGCAGCAGCGCGAGCGCCGGCAATTGACGGGCATCAGGCCAGGGCGGGTTCGCGCTCCAGCAGTTGCTTGATCTCGCGGACCGCCGCCCGTCCCGCGCGGTTGGCGCCGATCGTCGAGGCGGAAGGCCCGTATCCGACGAGATGGACGCGGGCGTCCCGTACCGCGCGGGTGCCGTCCACCCGGATGCCGCCACCCCGCTCGCGCAGTTTCAGCGGCGCGAGATGGTCGATCGCCGCGCGGAATCCTGTCGCCCAGAGGATCACGTCCGCCTCCACGGTGCGCCCGTCGGCGTGATCCGGTCGAACATCGGCAGCCGGTCCAGGACGCCCGACTCGCGGGCGCGGTGTACGGAGTCGTTGAGGGGCAGCCCGGTCACCGAGACCGCGCTCTGCGGCGGCAGTCCGCGGCGTACCCGCTGCTCGACCATGGCGACGGCCGCGCGCCCGGCGTCCTCGTCGAAGGGGCCCTCGCGGAAGACGGGCTGCCGCCGTGTGACCCAGGTGGTGTCCGCCGCGAACTCCGCGATCTCCATCAGATGCTGGGTGCCCGACGCCCCGCCGCCCACCACGATCACGCGCTTCCCGGCGAACTCCTCGGGTCCCGGATAGTCCACCGTGTGCAACTGGCGCCCCCGGAAGGTCTCCTGACCCGGGTAGCGCGGCCAGAACGGACGGTCCCAGGTGCCCGTCGCGTTGATCAGTGCCCGCGCCGCCCAGGTCCCCTCCGAGGTCTCGACGAGCAGCCGCCCGCCCTCGCCTCCGCCGTCGCGTACGGCCGTCACCGCGACCGGGCGGTGTACGCGCAGATCGAAGCGCTTCTCGTACGCGGTGAAGTACGCGCCGATCACTTCGGAGGAGGGGCGCCCCTCATCCGCACCGGTCAGTTCCATGCCCGGCAGCGCGTGCATGCCGTGCACCTTGCCGTAGGTGAGGGACGGCCAGCGGAACTGCCAGGCACCCCCGGCCCGCGGGGCATGGTCCAGCACCACGAAATCGCGGTCCGGCAGGAGCCCGGCGCGCTGCAGGTGGTAGGCGCCGGACAGTCCTGCCTGTCCGGCGCCTATGACGACCACGTCCACGTCACGTACCCCGAAGTTGTTCACCTTTCTACCAACCTTGCGGGGTGTGTGGATCTTCCCGATCTCTGACCGGGGCCCTACAGGAAGTTCACCCCCTGGGCGAGCGGCAGGCTGTCGGAGTAGTTCACCGTGTTCGTCGTCCGCCTCATGTACGCCCGCCACGCGTCGGAACCCGACTCGCGCCCGCCGCCGGTCTCCTTCTCGCCGCCGAACGCCCCGCCGATCTCGGCGCCGGATGTGCCGATGTTGACGTTGGCGATACCGCAGTCGGAGCCGTCCGCCGCGAGGAAGCGCTCCGCCTCCCGCTGGTCCTGCGTGAAGATGCTGGAGGACAGGCCCTGCGGGACCCCGTTCTGCAGCGCCACAGCCTCCTGAAAGGTCCGGTACGTAAGCACATAGAGGATCGGCGCAAACGTCTCCCGGCGTACGACATCCGTCTGCGCGGGCATCCGCACCACGGCGGGCCGGACGTATACGGCATCGGGCGCCTGCTCGCCCAGCTGCCGGTCACCGCCGGTCAGGATCTTCCCGCCGTCCGCCTCGGCCGCCGCCAGCGCCTCCGTCATCGCCCGGTGGGCCGTGCCCGAGATCAGCGGTCCCACAAGGGTGCCCTCCTGGAACGGGTCGCCGACCGGCAGCCGGCCGTACGCGTGGACGATCCTTTCCACCAACTGGTCCGCGATGTCCTCGTGGATGATCAGCCGGCGCAGGGTGGTGCAGCGCTGGCCCGCTGTGCCCGCCGCGGAGAACACGATCCCGCGCACCGAGAGGTCGAGATCGGCGGAGGGCGTGACGATCGCCGCGTTGTTGCCTCCCAGTTCGAGCAGACAGCGGCCGAAGCGCGAGGCCACACGCGGGCCGACCTCGCGGCCCATCCGTACCGAACCCGTCGCGCTGACCAGCGCGACCCGCTCGTCGTCGACCAGCCGCTCGCCCGTCTCGCGGCCACCCAGCAGCAGCCCGTGCACACCGGCCGGCGCACCGGCATCGGCGGCGGCGCGCGCCAGCAGGGCGTCGCAGGCCACGGCGGTCAGCGGGGTGAGCTCCGACGGCTTCCAGACCACCGTGTCACCGCAGACCAGAGCGATCGCGGTGTTCCACGCCCACACCGCCACCGGGAAGTTGAACGCGGAGATCACGCCCACTACGCCGAGCGGGTGCCAGCTCTCCGAAAGGCGGTGACCGGGACGCTCGGATGCCATGGTGCGCCCGTACAGCTGCCGGGAGAGGCCGACCGCGAACTCACAGATGTCGATCATTTCCTGCACTTCGCCGAGCGCCTCGGAACGGATCTTGCCCGCGTCGATGGTGACGAGGTCGGCCAGCTGCTCCTTGTGCTCGCCGAGCAGCTCACCAAGACGCTTGACCAGCGCCCCGCGCTGTGGCGCCGGGATCGTGCGCCACTCGCGGAACGCCGCGTCCGCCGCGCCGATCGCCGCGTCTGCCTGTTCGGGCGTTGTCGCGGGCAGGGTGAACAAAGTGGTGCCCGTCAGCGGCGTACGGGCGATGACATCGCCGCCGCCGGTGGGCAGTTCGGCGCCGCAGCCGAGCAGGCTCTCGCGAGCCCGGGCGCGCAGCGAGTCGTTGTCGGGAAGTGTGGTGCCGGTGCTGGTCACGGTCTGTCCTTGGGGAGTCCGAGGGCCTCGCGGGCCTGGCGAAGTGAGCTGTCCTGCTGAGCGGCGTAGAGGTCGAAGGGGTCGTGGACGGGGCGCTCCAGTACGCCGGAGAGCCACTGCTGGTCGTAGTGGGTGCCCAGGGCGGCTGCGTTTCTGGTGCCCTCGTCGGAGAGGTTCGACTGGAAGATCCCGGCGGCCGACTTGGGGAGGAAGTCCTCGTAGACGATGGGACGGGCGTTCACCCAGTGCCCGTCGAGGAGCCCCGCGAGATCGTCCGGCGGGGTGCGGCCGTCGCGGGGCCGGTCGCCGCGCTGTTCGTAGCGGAAGAACGCTCGCTGCTGGACGGCCAGTTGACCTTCCGTACGGGGGAACCGCTCCTCCCACACCTCGGCCGGCTCACCGGTCAGCTCGTCGTAGAGAGCACGGCCCGCCCGGGTCAGCGCGATGCCGCGCGCCTCGACCTCGCCGAAGCGCACCCGCAGCGCCCCCTGTGTGATGCTGCCGTCCGGCTCGCGGAAACGACGCCCTTCGGCCAGCGCCCGGAACGACGTCTGACGCAGCAGCACATCCGGACCATTCCAGCGAGGCGGGCCCTGGATCCGGTCGATCATCGTGATACCGCGCTCGCCCATGCGCCGGTAGAGCTCGTCGATGTCGAGAACCCGCGGTGTGAGGTGATTGATGTGGGTGCTCGCCACGCCTCCGATGTCGGCGGCGACGGCGGAGATCCGCTCCAGTTCGGTGTACCAGGCGCGGTCCACCGGCTCCGGTGAGAGCTCGAAGGCGGCAACCGCCAAGGTGAGGAAGCGCTCGGCGGACCGTTCGTCGAGTCCCTGCTCCCGCTCCGCGCGCGCCGCGAGGTCCAGGAGCTCGGGCGGGAAGAGCTCACGCCTGCCCAGGAACGATTCGAGGCGCGCCTGAAGATCCGCGTCGAAGAACCGTCGGTCGGCGGTGGTGAGCATCGAGGTGAAGACGCGGAAGGGGTTGCGCTCCAGCTCTTCGGCGTCGATCGGCCGGAACGCGGTGGACACGACCGGTACCGAGCTCGCCGCCGCCTCGCGCAGATCGTAGAAGCCCACCGGCCGCATACCGAGAGCGGCGAAGATCTGGGCGACCTGGCGCATCTCGCGCGGCGTACCCACACGGATGGCGCCGTGCCGCTCGGCCGTGACCCGCTCGATGCCGCCGAGCCGTCCCGCGTCACCGTCCCTGCCAATGACCTCGTCGTTGACCTGCACCGACACCTGGAGAAGCGTCGTGTAGGCCGGGACTTCCGCCCCGTACATGTCGGAGAGCCGACGGGCGAACGCGGCCCGCAGCCACCAGGTGGGGAGCATTGCGTCCTCCTTCCCTCCCTTACCGGTCGTGCGAGGGTCAGATGATGTGGGCCTCGGGGCGGACGTCCGCGGCCCGCCCCTCGAAGCGGGCCGCGGACAGCGGGCCCACATCGAGGAACGGGGTCCGGTCCAGATACAGATCACGCACGACCTCGCCGACCGCGGGCGCCTGCAGAAACCCGTGCCCGGAGAATCCGGTGGCATACAGGACGCCGTCCACATCGCCCGACCGGCCGATCAGCGCATTGCGGTCGGGCGTCATCTCGTACAACCCCGCCCAGCCGCTTCTGGCCCGGAGACCGGCGAGCGCCGGAGCCCGCCGCGCGGCCGCCTCACGGAACGGCTCCAGCCACTCCCGGCTGAACTCCCGCCCGAATCCCGGCTCCTGGAGCTGGTCGGACAGCCCGAGGACCAGCCCGTCCGCTCGGTCGTTGTGGTGGTGGCTGTGCGGGCCGCCGCGCGGGGGCGGCCGTCCGTGGAGGTGCTCATCGAAGCGCTGCGCAGGGAGCGACGGCGGGGGCTGAACAGGCGGGGTGCGGCGCGGGCACGGGCGCGCGATCCTGCGGTGCGGACGAGAAGATGGACCCATGCCCGGACCCTTCACCACCAGGACCCTGACCCTCTCCACCGGCTCGGCCGAGACGGTGACCGACCTGACCCACGCCTGCGAGCAGTTCCTTCGGGAGGCGGCGGGCGGCAGGGACGGTCTGCTCAATGTCTTCGTCCCGCATGCGACGGCCGGTATCGCCCTCATCGAGACCGGCGCGGGCAGCGACGCCGATCTGCTCGCCGCGCTGCACACGGTGCTGCCCGCCGACGACCGGTGGCAGCACCGCCACGGCAGCCAGGGCCACGGCAGGGACCACCTGCTGCCCGCCTTCGTCCCGCCGCACGCCACCCTGCCCGTCGTCGGCGGACGGCTGGAGCTCGGCACCTGGCAGTCCGTGTGCCTCGTCGACACGAACAAGGACAACCCGGAGCGCCACGTACGCCTCTCGTTCCTCGGCTGATCGGCCGACCCGGTCCGGCTGTCTTCCTCAGGCGTCCTTGTTGGCCTTGAGCTTCTGCCACACCGTGCTGAGCGCTGCGAGATCCTCTGCGTCGAGGAGGTCGGTGAAGACCGGCGCCAGGCAGGCGCGTCGCGTCGCGTCGGCCTCTTCGAAGAGCCGCCGTCCTTCCTGCGTGAGCGCCACCTCGACGGAGCGCGCGTCCCGCGGCGACGGGGTGCGGGTGACGAGACCGCGGCTTTGGAGGGCATCGACCACGCGGGACACCTGGCTGCGGCTCAGCATGGTGCTGTTGCCCAGCACGGACGCCGGAACCGGGTCGGGGCTCGAGGCGAGCCAGAGCATGACCTCGAACCAGGAGACCGGCAGATCGTGGGCCTTGGTCAGGGCGCGGTCCACACGTTCGGTGAGGACGGTCCCGGCCCAGACGAGGCCGTAGAAGGCGTGGTCGGCCACGGGCATCTCTGCCGGGGTGAGCTTCCTTTGTGCCATGGGTCCGATCCTACCTATTGCGTGTGCACACACGGAATGGATATAGTGTGTGTACACGCACTGAAAATCTCGGTGTCACCGACGAAAGGGCCCACCATGTCCTCCAAGGTTGTTCTGATCACCGGCACCTCCTCCGGCATCGGCCTCGCCGCCGCCGTCGCCACGGCCAAGGCCGGCTGGCGGACCGTGGCGACCCTCCGCGACACCGGCCGTGCCGACGAGCTGCGCAAGACGGCCGCGGAGGCGGGCGTCGAGCTCGACATCCGGCAGCTGGACGTCACCGACGAGGCTTCCGTCGCCGCCGCGGTCGAGGGCGTCATCGACGACCACGGCCGCCTCGACGCAGTGATCAACAACGCGGGCGCCGGACACCTCGGCACGCTCGAGAACGAGACCGTGGCCGATGTACGCCAGGTCATGGAGGTCAACTTCTTCGGCGTGCTGCACGTCTCCAAGGCCGCTCTGCCCCACCTGCGTGCGTCCGGTGGCCGGCTGATCACCGTCACCAGCGTGGGCGGGGTCGTCGGGCAGCCGTTCAACGAGGCGTACTGCGCTGCGAAGTTCGCCGTCGAGGGCTACATGGAAAGCCTCGCGCCGGTGGCCGCCAAGCTGGGCGTGACTGTCTCCGTCGTCGAACCGGGGGCCGTGGCCACCGAGTTCGTCAACAACATCGGTGTCGACCCGGAGGCGGCCGTCGCCGCAGCGGGCCCGTACACCGACGCGCTGCGGGCGTACGTTGACCGCACCGTCTCGCAGTTCCTCAGCGGCGCGCAGACCCCTGCCGAGGTCGCGGAAACCGTCCTGGAGACGCTTGTGGCGGACCGGCCCGCATTCCGTGTCCAGACCTCCGAGTGGGCCCGCGCTTTCACCGGCACGAAGCTCGCCGACCTGGACGGCTCGGCGGTGCAGAGCCTCACCGGCGGCTGGATCGGATGACGCCCCGGGCGTCTCGGGCCTGCGGCGAACGAAGCCAGTCGTAGGCCGCCCGCGCCGTGAAATCTCCCTGCCCGCCCGCGAAAAGCAGCTCCGCCGCCCCGAACGCCGGGTCTCCCGCCGTCTCGGGGACGTAGGGAACGGCGATGCAGCGCATGCCCGCCGCATGCGCCGCCGCTGCGCCCGGAGCCGCGTCCTCCAGGACCACGCAGTCGGAGGGAGCCGCACCCAGACGGCGCGCGGCCTCCAAAAAGGCGTCGGGCTCCGGCTTGCCCCGCGCGACCTCCTCGGCGGAGACGGTCGCGGCGATGAACGCGTCAAGACCGGTGCCCGCCAGGACCGCCCCGACGGCCGCGCGTGAGGAGCCCGAGGCAACCGCCATCGGCACGCCGTCCGTATGCAGGAGCTCCACGAACTTCCGCATCTCGGGGTAGACGTCCGTCGAGGCCCGGGCCAGCTCCAGATAGATCCGGTTCAGCCCGGCGAGCAGCTCGTCGACCGGATCCTCGATCCCGTACTCCCCGCGCAGGATCTCCAGGGTGTCCCGCGTACCGATGCCGATGAACCGTGTGTGGTGCTCCCAGCCGAAGTCCCTCACGCCGTGCTGCGCCAGGAGCCTGCGCCCCGCCTCGTAGTAGTTCGGCTCGCTGTCCACGAGCGTTCCGTCGAGATCGAAGATGACCGAAGGGGTGCGCGCGATGCTCATGCCCTCCAGCATGCCAAGGCTCGGCTCTACCGTGAGGTGCCGGCCGCCCGGCCCACCGACTCGACCAGCGGCAGCAGCCGGTGCGGCACCCGCTCGCGCAGGGCCACCTCGGTGCGCGTGCGCACCACGCCCGGCAGCTGGATGAGCCGCTGGATGACGTCTTCGAGATGACCGTTGTCCCGCGCGGCAACCCGGGTGAGCAGATCCCCGCCGCCGGTGATCGAGAAAGCCTCGATGATCTCGGGTACGGCGGCGAGCGCGTCGCCGACCTCGTCCAGGTGCCCCTGAGTGACCTCGATATGGACGAACGCGAGCACCGGGTGCCCGAGGGCGGCGGGGGAGAGGTGGGGGCCGCTGCCTGTGATCACGCCCTCCCGCTCCATCCGGTCGATCCTGGCCTGGACGGTTCCGCGAGCGATGCCCAGAATCCGGGCGTACTCACGCACGCTGGTGCGAGGCTGCTCGATCAGCAGCCGCAGGATCCGGGTGTCGAGGGTGTCCACCGTCATGGTCCGTTGGCCTCCCTCCGGTACCGTGTTTCCCGCTTCGACTGTACCAATGGCCCACCAGGCTGCGATCGAGTTGAGCCGACGTCCACCGTGGTGCTTTCCTCTTGGAGAGATGGCGCCGCGCAGCGCCGGAACGGCGACGGAGCCGGACCGGACCCGCGGCGCCTTTGCCATGTCCGCGGAACGTGTCCGCGCAGGAAGTCGAACAGCAAGGGGGCGGGGCGGCCGTCGTGAAGAGCCTGACCGGTGTGAAGAGGATGTTCGTCGCCCCCGATCCGGGGTGCGTACGGCTGCGGGTCTCGACGCGCGCCGTGCTCGGCGTGGGCCTTGCGGTCGCCGCCGCGCAGTTCGCCGGTCTCTCCCTCGTTGCCTCCATCACCGGCGGTCTGGCAGCGATGCTCGCGCTGTTCACCGTCGCCGACACCAGCGTGCGCGGCCAGGTGGTCACGACCGCCCTTCTGCCCGCCGCCGGTTTCCCGGTGCTGGCGCTCGCGACGGTCCTGCACGGTCAGCCGCTGCCGCGCGCCGCCGCCTGGCTCGCGGTGGTCTTCTGCGGCGTCTACGCCAGGCGATGGGGCCCGCGCGGACACGCGCTGGGGATCTTCGCCTTCATGATGTTCTTCGTCACCCAGTTCCTGCACGCGCTCCCGGCCCAGTTGCCGGAGCTGTACGGAGCGGTCGCGCTGGCCGTCACCGCCTCGTCGGCCGTCCGCTTCGGTCTGTGGTGCATCGAGCGGCGAACGCCTGTGCCCGCCGCGCCCGCGCCGCTCCCCGGCAGCGGACTCGCCCGTCCCACCACCCGCCAGGCCCTCCAGGCGACCTTCGCCTGCGCCGTCGCGCTGGCCGCCGGGCAGCTGCTCTCGCCGGACCGCTGGTACTGGGCGGTCGGCACCGCCTGGTGGATCTTCGTCAACACCGCCTCGCGCGGCGAGACCCTCGTACGGGGCTTCCGCCGCGTCGTCGGCACGGTCACGGGCATCGCCGCCGGTCTGCTGATCGCCATCCCGGTCGCGGGCGCACCCGCGCCCACGGCCGCCCTGGTCGCGGTCTGCGTCTTCGGGATCTTCTACACGGCCGCGCCCTCGTACAGCTGGATGATGTTCTTCGTCACGGTCATGGCCGGTCTGCTGTACGGACTGCTCGGTGTCCTGCATCCGGGCCTGCTGCTGCTCCGCCTCCAGGAGACGGCCGTCGGCGCACTCGGCGCGGCACTCGGTGTCGCGCTGATCCTGCCCGTGACCACACACGCCGCGACCGACGCCTGGATCCGGCGGGCGCTGAGTTGCGTCCACGGCTGCACCACCGAGGCCGCGCGCAGGCTGGCGGGGGACGAGCAGGCCGACCCCGCGCCGCTCGCCGCCGAACTCGAGCTTCTGCTGGGCCGCGTACGGCTCTCTCTCGCGCCGCTCGTCCACCCGCTCAGCCCGCTGCGGGCCCGCAAGGCGCGCGCCCGCCAGGTGATCGTGCTGCTGGACGACTGCGCTCGCGAGGTGCGCGGCCTCACCGCCGTGGCCGCCGACCCCGACGCGTCCCACGACGCACGGCTCGCCGCCGCGTGCAGCCGGGTCCAGGCCGCCGTACACGCCTTGGTGCCACCCGCCATCCGGCAGACGAAGGTTGACATCCACCCCGTACCGGCACCGCCGCACCACCCTGGGGCCGAGGCCGCGCTCACGCACCTCCAGGCACTCGAGGAGGCGCTCGGTGAACTGGACGCGCCTCTTCGTACCTCTCCGCGTGCTCCCCTCGTGCCTGCCTGACCTGGGGAACAGCGACCCAGCCCCCCAGCGGGGCACATTCCACGGGCACACACAGGGTAGATCAGCGTGTTCGAGGGGTAACCAGAGCGGCATCCACGTACGTCTTGTGGAACCCAGGGGGTGCGCACCATGCGGAAGTCTCTGATCAGATACCTGCGCCGGAACGGAGCACATCGTGAAAAACCGGAGCCGCCGCCATCTGCTGGGGCGCACTGCCCGATGGGCCACACCGAGCCGCCCGCCTCAGTCACCGACCGCGAACTGCGCAAGGAGGCCGAGGACTTCATCCGGCTCTTCCACCAGGAGGAGGCAGCAGGGGATCCGGAAGCCCGAATCGCCGCCGTACGCACGGAGATCGACGAGACCGGCACCTACCGTCACACGCGGGCCGAACTCGTCTACGGCGCGCGTGTGGCCTGGCGCAACAGCAACCGCTGCATAGGCCGCCTCTACTGGAACTCCCTGCGCATACGCGATCGCCGGCACATCGACGACGCCGACTCCGTGGCGCGCGAGTCCGCGGAACATCTGCGCCAGGCCACCAACGGCGGCCGCATACGCCCCCTGATCACCGTCTTCGCCCCGGACGCGCCCGGCAGACCGGGACCGCGGATCTGGAACGAGCAGCTCGTACGGTACGCGGGCTACGGCTCCGCACAGGGGCCCGCCGTCGGCGATCCGCGCAATGCCGGGCTCACCGACTTCGCTCTCCGGCTCGGCTGGCCGGGCGGGCCCGGCACGCCGTTCGACCTGCTGCCCCTCGTCATCGAGGACGGCGACGGCAAGCCGCGCTTCTTCGAGCTGCCGCGGGATGCCGTGCTCGAAGTGGAGCTGCATCACCCGGAGGAGAGCTGGTGCACGGACCTGGGGCTGCGCTGGCACGCAGTGCCTGCCATCGCGAACATGTGCCTGGAGATCGGCGGGATCTGCTACCCGGCGGCGCCCTTCAACGGCTGGTACATGGGCACCGAGATCGGCGCGCGCAATCTCGCCGACACCGACCGCTACGACCTGCTGCCGCGTATCGCCGAAGGACTGGGCCTGGACACCGGCAGCGACCGTTCCCTGTGGAAGGACCGGGCGCTGGTCGAGCTGAACCGCGCTGTGCTGCACTCCTTCGACCGTGCGGGTGTCACCGTCACCGACCACCACACCGAATCGCGCCGCTTCCTGACCCATATGGAACGCGAGGAGAGCCGGGGCCGCGGCGTGGGCGCCGACTGGTCGTGGATCGTGCCGCCGATCTCAGGCTCCGCCACGCCCGTTTTCCACCGGACCTACGACCCGACGCAGTGGCGTCCCGCCTATGTGCACCACCCCGAGGCGCAGGCGCGCGCCCGCGGCGAAGGGGGCAGCTGGACCGAGTTGGTCTAGACCGACTGCTACCGTCGCCCCGGCAGCAAGCGATCAGAGGCGGAGAGGGGACATGCTGTGGGCCACGCAGGCGGCGGTCGGGCATTCATCGGGTCGTTCACCTCGGCCGGGGGCCGAGGCATCATCGCGACCGCCGTCGACGGGGAGACCGGCCGGCTGACGGAGACGGGAGTGAGCGACGCGCTCGCGGATCCCTCCTGTCTCGCCATCGCGATCGGGCCCCGCGGCCCGCTCCTCTACGCCGTCTCCGAGGCGCAGGAGGGCGCGGTCGCCGCCTTCGACATCAGCGGGCCCTCTCCGAGGCTCGTCGGCTCCAGGGTCCCGGTGCGGGGCGAGGGGCCGACGCATCTCGCGTTCGCCGCGGGCCACCTGGTGACCGCCAACTACGGCTCGGGCAGCGTCAGCGTGCTCCCTCTCGGGACCACCGGGGAGCCGTGCGCGGCAACCGGTGTCCTCCAGCACGAGGGCACGGGACCCCACCCGGAGCGCCAACGCGGCCCGCACGCCCACCAGGTGCTGCCCGACCCGAGCGGGCGATGGGTGCTCGCGGTCGACCTCGGCACCGACCGCATACGGACCTGCGCACTCGACCCAGGGGCGGGCGAGCTGACGCTCCACGGTGAGACCGCGCTGCGTCCGGGGAGCGGGCCGCGCCATCTCGCCTTCCACCCGGAGGGCAGCCACGCCTATGTGCTGAACGAACTGGAGCCGACGCTCGCCGTCTGCCGCTGGCACGCGGAAACCGGTGTGCTGGAACCACTGGACGATCAGCCCGTGGTGCCGCCCGGCGTCGCAGGGCCCGTCCACCCGTCCGAGGTCGTCGTCTCGCACGACGGACGCCACCTGTGGACCGCCAACCGCGGCCCCGACAGCATCGCCGTCCTCACGCTCGACGAGACGCGCGAGAAGGCGGAGCTGGTCACCACCGTGCCGTGCGGCGGGCACTGGCCCCGCGATCTGGCCCTGGACCCCACGGGACGCAGGCTGTACGCCGCCAATGAGCGCTCCGGCGACGTCACCTGGTTCGACATCGACCCGGACACCGGCGTGCCGCACAGGGCGGGCTCCCTGGCCGCCCCCGCGGCTTCCTGCGTGGTCTTCGCCTGACTGTGCGGGCACTTTCCCCCGCACCGGGCGCGTCATGCTGAACGGCCCGCACCGTTCGAGTGGTGCGGGCCCTTCGGCGTGCCTGCGGCAGACCGCCGGGCGGTCAGAGCGAGGGCGAGCCCTGCGGCTGGGCGATGCCCAGCGTGGTCGTGTACTGCGACAGCACCAGCTTGCCGATCGCCGGGTAGGCGCCCAGCGCCTCGGCGGCGGCACAGCCTGCTTCCTTCGCGGCGGCGTCCAGCACGCCCTCGGGCAGCTCGGGACCGACGAGATACGGGGCCAGCGCGAGCTGCACCGAGCCGGAGCCGCGCAGCTGCTCGGCGATCGCACCGACCGCGCCCGCCTGGTCGAGCGCGGCGGCCATCACCGGCACCGCGAGGCGGGCAGCCAGCAGCATGCCGGTGATCCCGGCGGCCTGGACGGCCTCCTCACCGCCGACCGTCGCCAGGATGATGCCGTCGGCGGCGGTGGCCACGGTGAACAGCCGCGCACGGTCGGCGCGTGCCAGTCCGGCCTCCGAGAGCCGCACGTGCAGGGCCTCCGCGAGCAGCGGGTGCGGGCCGAGGACATCGGTCAGCTCGGCGGCGGAACGGCTGTCCATCACGGCCTGGCGGATCCGGCGCATCAGGGCGTTGTCGGGACCGGCGAGGAGCGGCACCACCACGGCGGCGGGCCCTTCGGGCGCGGCCACGTCACGGCCGGCGGCCTTCGCGATCTCGTACCGCTCGGTGCGCCGGGCGGCGTTCTGGGCGAGGACGGTCTCGAGTGTGGGGTACTCGGCGTCGTCGCCGTCCAGGTAGCCGATGCCGACATCGAGGCCGGGCAGTTCGGAGCGGGCAATGCTTATGACCTCTTCGGCCAGGCTGCGCGTGGCGGGCGCGGGAGCGCCGGGCACGGCGAGAACCAGCGCGGGCGCACCCTCGGGAGCCGCCACGGGTTCCGGTCGGCGGTGCCGCCCGGACTGGCGGGGTCGCGGCATTCGTACAGGCAGGCCGGATGCCGGCCCAGTGGGGGAGCTCATGGCGCCGCATGCTACTGGTTTTGTGTGCTCCTCTGTTCGGGGAGGGGGCAGTCAAGCGCAATCTGTCCACATTTATCCGATGAATGGAGTACGCCTCACCTGTGCGGCTGTGTCGGTACGTGCAGCAGCGTGGGTTGGCGTGGTAGCAGCAGCGAATCGGTGGCGAGCGCGGCCGCGAGAAGCACCGCGCCGCTGAGGGGATCACCGGCCGCGGGCACCAGCCGCGCATGTGGCAGTTGACCGGCCAGTTCCGCCCTCAGCGGCGAGAGAAGCGGTTCGCCCAGCTTCAACAGCCCGCCGGTAAGGGCGACGTGGGATCCTTCCGGATCCTCCGATACGGACGGGCACACGGCCGCGGCCGCCTCCGCGACATGCCGGGCGGCGGCCGCGAGGATCTGTGCCGACACCTCGTCACCTGCCGCGGCGCACCCGGCGACCTCCGGTGCGAAGGAGGCGAGCACCGCGGGCCGGTCGGAGCGCGGATACAGCATGCCCGGCAGGTCCTCTGCCGGACCGAACACCGACTCCACCCTGGTCAGCAGCGCGGGCGAACCGCCACGCCGCCCGTCGTGGGCGCGCAGGGCTGCCTCCAGACCGGCCCGGCCGATCCAGGCGCCGCCGCCGCTGTCGCCCAGCAGGTGGCCCCAGCCGTCCGCCCGGTGCCACGCCCGGAGATCCGTGCCCATCGCGATCATGCCGGTGCCCGCGGCGACCACGGCTCCCGGGCGCTGGCCGAGCGCCCCCGCGTACGCGGTGACCGCGTCGGCCGCGAGCGCCACCCGGCGTACACCCAGCAACCGGTCCAGTGCCGCGGGGAGTTCGCTGCGCAAGGCGCCGCCGAGCGTCGCCATCCCCGCGGCGCCGATCGCGACAGCCGACAGGGATGTACCGCCGGTCCGCTCCAGCAGCCCACGCGCCATCGGCAGCAGCTGGTCCAGCAGATGCCGTGCGTCGATCCCGTCGCTGCCCGTGCGCACGGGTTCGCGTGACTCGGCGGTCTCCACGCGCCGCGGATCGGCGATGTCGGCGAGCGCCGCGCGCAGCCCGGAACCGCCGGAGTCCACCCCGAGCACCCAGCCGCCGCGGCGCTCGGTCACGGAAGCCGCCAGTCGACCGGCTGCGCCCCCTGGCGTTGGAGGAGTTCGTTGGCGCGGCTGAAGGGGCGGGAGCCGAAGAAGCCGCGGTCGGCGGACATGGGGGAAGGGTGAGAGGACTCGATCGCGGGCAGGTCGCCGAGCAGCGGACGCAGATTGCGGGCGTCGCGTCCCCACAGCACCGACACCAGCGGCTTTCCGCGTGCGGCAAGCGCCCGGATGGCCTGCTCGGTCACCTCTTCCCAGCCCTTGCCGCGATGTGCGGCAGGCTTGCGGGGCGCGGTGGTGAGCGCCCTGTTGAGCAGCAGCACACCTTGCCGGGTCCAGGGCGTGAGGTCACCGCTGGCAGGTCGCGGGTGCCCCAGATCCGCGTGCATCTCCCGGAAGATGTTGTCCAGGCTGCCGGGCACCGGCCGCACCTCGGGTGCCACCGAGAAGCTCAGCCCCACGGCATGCCCGGGCGTCGGGTAGGGATCCTGACCGACGATCAGGACCCGCACGTCCTCGAAGGGCTGCTGGAAGGCCCGCAGCACATTCGGTCCGGCCGGCAGATAGGTGCGTCCCGCGGCGATCTCCGCCCGCAGGAAGTCGCCCATCGCGGCGATGCGTTCGGCCACCGGCGCGAGGGCGCCGGCCCAGCCCGGTTCGACAATTTCTTTCAACGGTCGTGCCACGGGGCGTCACTCTACTGGTGCGACGACGCCCGTCTCACGCCATGGCCACCGCCCGTACACAGAGCACATCGGGCAGATGGGAGGCGAGTAGCTGCCAGCTGTCACCGTCGTCGGCGCTGGCGTACACCTCGCCATTGCGATTGCCGAAGTACACCCCCGCCGGATCCGCGTCGTCCGTAGACAGGGCATCCCGCAGCACGGTGCCGAAATGGTCGCCCTCGGGCAGCCCGGCCGACAGCGCCTCCCAGCTGCTGCCCGCGTCGCCCGTACGGTAGACGCGGCAACGGCGCCCGGCGGGCACACGGTCCGCGTCGGCCGTGATCGGGAAGACATAGGCCGTGTCGGGGCGGTGCGGATGGGCGGCCACCGCGAATCCGAAGTCGGACGGCAGGCCCTCGCCGATGTCCGTCCACTGGGTGCCCCCGTCGTCGCTTCGGTACACGCCCCAGTGGTTCTGCAGATACAGCCGGTCCAGATCGCCCGCATCCTGCGCGATCTTGTGGACGCACTGGCCGAACTCCGGGTTGGGATCGGGCAGGAAGACTGCCGACACCCCTTGATTGGACGGCGCCCAGCTTGCGCCGCCGTCCTTGGAGCGGAACACCCCGGCCGTCGACACCGCGACCGTGACCGAATCCGGATCCCTGCGGTCGGTCACCACCGTGTGCACCGCCTCACCGCCGCCGCCCGGCACCCACTGGGAGCGGGTCGGGTGCTCCCACAGCGGCCGTACGAGTTCGAAGGTCTCGCCGCCGTCGTCCGAGCGGAAGAGCGCGGCGGGCTCCGTCCCCGCGTACACCACATCCGGGGTGGCAGGACCGGCCGGATGCAGTTGCCAGACCCGCTCGAGCGAGGCCCCCGTGTCCTTGGGGAACTTCACGGCCGGTTTCGGCGGCTCGATCCATGTCGCGCCGAGATCGTCGGAGTGGAACACCGAAGGGCCCCAGTGCGCGCTGTCGCCCCCGACCAGCAGCCGGGGCACCGAGCGGCGCGTGTCGATCCCGATCGAGTACACGGCCTGCGCGTTGAAGTGCGGGCCGTCGAACTCCCATGTGCCGCCGCGCCTGCGGCCGATGAAGAGCCCTTTTCGTGTGCCTACGGTCAGAAGTACATCGGTCATGGCCTGCTGCCTCCAGGACGACTCTGTCGCGGATACGGGCCAGTCTGCACCCGCCCGCTGACAGTGGCTCGTGGGCGGGGGTTTGTGCAGGTCAGCCAGGTGAGGAAGGGGTGAGTGAGGACTTCAGTCGACGACCGAGCCACCGGTGATGTTGAGAGCCGTGGCCGTCATCGAGCGGGCCATGTCCGAGGCGGCGAACACCGCCGCACTGCCCACGTCCTCCAGAGAGGCCGCCCGCCCCAGCATCGTGTGCCCGGCGATCTCATCGGTGATGGCATCGCGGTAGTCCAGGCCCTCGGGGATCGTCTCGGGCACGCCGCCGGTCTGGAGCGTGAGAACGCGGATGCCGTGGGGCCCCAGTTCCATGGCGAGATTGCGGCGAAGGGACTCCATGGCTCCGAACGCCACCTGGAACCCGCCCATCTTGTGCCGGCGGGGCGGGTCGCCGTAGCCGCCGAAGGCAAGGATCACGCCGGACTTCTGAAGGACCATGTGCCGCGCCGCGGACCTGGCGGTCAGGAACATCGCGCGTACGGCGTTGTGCACAGGACGCTCGAAGTCCGCGAGAGAGATCTCGGTGAGCGCGACCCCCTGGACCTCCCCGAACGAGATGAGGCTGAAGGAGACATCCAGGCTTCCGGCCCGTTCGACCACCGCGGCGGTGAACCGGTCGACTGCCGCCTCGTCGAGGGCGTCGACCTGATCCGTATCGGCCCGGCCGCCGGTGGAGCGGATGGACTCGGCCACCTCCTCCAGGCTCTTGCGGGTACGCCCGGCGAGATGGACCCGGGCTCCCTCGCGGGCGAAGGCGCGCGCGACCGCCCCGCCGATCGCGCCGCCCCCTCCGTAGATGACGGCGTTCCTGTTCTCCAGCAGCACGATGTGCCTCCTTGATGCGGACGTCCTCAGTGGAGACGTTCCCCGGGGCCGGAACTCATCGGTGCCGCGCGGGTGAACCCGCCGGGCGGTTCGGCCCGCGCGGCGGCGCGGGCCGAGCCCGGGAGCCGGAGACGGTGTCCATGTCGAAGGCGTACGTCATCATCGTTCCGAATGCCAGGGGCAGCGCCGGTGAGCGCCCGTCCGGCCCAGCACGGCTTCGAGCCCGTGCAGGGCATGCATACGGACGTGGAGGAGCAGCCCGCTATCCGCGGAGCTCCTGGGTGCAGCATTTTGCCCCGCCGCCCGCCTTGCGGAACTCCGAGAGATCCACCGGAATGGGCTCGTAGCCGTGCGCAGCGACGTTTTCAATAAGGCCCGTCGCGTCCTGTGCCATCATCACATGGCGGCCGTCAGAGATGGAGTTGAGCCCAAAGGCCAGCGCGTCCTTCTTGCTGGATATGACGGCGTCGGGGAACAGTTTCTGAAGAACCTTCTGGCTGCCGTCCGAGAAAGCACCCGGATAGTAGGCGATGTTGCTGTCGTCGAGCGCGAAGAGCGCCGTGTCCAGATGGTAGAAATGCGGATCCACCAGATGCAGGCTCACGGTCGGTGTGCCGAAGAATTCCTGTGCCTCGTGGTGAGCCGCCGGGAGGGTACGAAAGCCCGTACCTGCGAGAATGAACCCGCCGACCGGGGTGAAGTCCCCCTCCCCTTCGCAGGTGTGGGACGGAACGAGCGTCTCGAAGCCGGCGTCTTCGAACCAGGTCCGGTAGTAGGCGGCCTCGGGCTGCCGCTCCGGTGCGTGGAATTGTGCGCCGAATGCCCTGCCGTCCAGGACGAGCGCCGAGTTTGCCGCGAACACCATGTCGGGAAGATCCGCGACAGGCTCCACCGTCTCGACGGTATGCCCCAGCTCGCGAAAGAGGGAGACGAGCGCGTCCCACTGTTTGTTGGCCAGCGCGACATCGACCCGTTCCAGTGAAGTCATCCAGGGGTTGATGGCGTACCGCACGTCGAAGTGCTCCGGAGGACAGACAAGATACCGGCGCTGCTTCGCAGTTCGGATGGGCGGCATCCTCGGCTTCCTTTCATCGGGCGGGGATGCTGCCCAGGCTAGAGAAAGGTGACGCACAGCGACAAGACGAATGAGTTGCGTGCACTCGCAACAATGTTGCGTTTTCGGGGCCCGCAGCCATCACTTGTTACGTCATCTCCGGCGCGATGCGTCCGGATCCGGCCTCGGGGCTGCCCGGCAGCAGGTGGGTGAGCACGATGAAGCTGTTGGTGGCCTTCACGAAGGACTCCGACCGGATGCGTTCCAGAACGTCCTCGAAGTGCGCCACATCCAGTGCCCTGATGTGCAGGATCGCGTCGGCCCGGCCCGTGACCGTCACGGCCGACTGGATCTCGGGGTGGTTGCGGACCACTTCCGCCAGCCTTCGCGGCGGAGCGGCGTCGTCGCAGAACACTTCCACGTACGCCTCGGTGTGCCAGCCCAGCGCCGAGGGCTTCACCACGGTCGTGAAACCGGCGATCACCTCTTGTTCCCGCAGCCGGTCGACCCGGCGTTTCACGGCCGGTGCCGAAAGGCCGATGGACACGCCGATCTCCCGCAGGCTGGCGCGCGCATCGGCCATCAGCGCCGCGATGATCTTACGGTCCAGTTCGTCGAGCTCAGCTCCGCGCCGGGACATCAGGCAGCTCCCTTCCGTTCGCGGTGATCCTTTCACCCGGCGCCGAGGGGCGCCTGTCCGGCCCCGTTCCAGCGGGCTGTGGCGCGAGGACCTGCACGCGCTGTTCCCCGGGCTGCTGGAGCGGGCTCGCGGCGGCGAGACGTTCGCCGCAGGCGTCACCCGCCCCGCACGCCCGCCGCCGTCAACAGCCCTGACCAGTCAGGAATCTTGACTGACCGTCGGCCCAGCGTCTGCCCCAGCTCCGCCTCGGCCACCTCGATCGCCATCCAGCCCGGCCACTGGACGGGACGGTGCCCCGATTCCCGCAGGACGGCGAGCGGATCCGCCGCGACCGTGCGCAGTGCCAGCGCCGCCGCGTCGTCGAGCAGCGAGTTCACCGTCTCCTTGGCGCACGGCCTGTTCGTGCCGATCACCCCGGTCGGACCCCGCTTGATCCAGCCCGCCACATACTCGCCGGGCGAGGCAGCCCCGTCCCGCAGCACCCGCCCGGCCGCATGCGGCACCGTGCCGTGCCGCTCGTCGAAGGGCAGCCCGGGCAGCGGCACACCGCGGTAGCCGACAGCCCGCAGCACCAGATGCGCTTCGATCTCCTCGTAGGACCCAGTGCCCCGCACGCCGCCCTCGCCGTCCGGAACGGTGCGCTCGAACCGTACGCCGCCGACCCGCCCCATGCGCTCCAGCAGCTCCACCGGGCGCAGGAAGAACCGCAGATGGATGCGCCGCTCCCGGCCCTGGGAGGGCTGGGCTGCCCAGCCGCGTACGACGTCGAGGTTGCGCCGGTTGACCGCGGGCAGCGCGGCGGCGGCCCCGGTGTCCCCGTACGCCGGGTCCAGGGCGAGGTCGGCGGGCTCGACCAGCACCTGCGCCGAGGGCAGCGTGCCCAGTTCCCGCAGCTCCTTGGTGGTGAACTTCGCCTGCGAGGGTCCGCGCCTGCCCACCATGTGCACCTCGCGCACCTGGCTGAGCGCGAGCGCTCCGAGCGCCGTCTGCGGAACGTCGGTGGGGCGCAGCTCGTCCGCGCCCCGCGCGAGAATGCGGGCCACGTCGACGGCCACGTTCCCGACGCCGATCACCACGGCCGAACGGGCGCCGAGCGCAAAGCCGTTGCCCGCCGCGTCGGGATGGGCGCTGTACCAGGACACGAAGTCCGTGGCCGAGTGACTGCCCGGCAGTTCCTCGCCTGGAATGCCGAGCCGGCGGTCCCTCGCGGCCCCCACGCAGTACACGACCGCGTGATAGAGCTCCAGGAGCTGCTCCGGGCCGAGCCCGTGCGACCCGACCTCCACATTGCCGATGAAGTCGATCCGGTCGTCCTCCAGCACGGTGCGGAGATTGTTCTGCAGCGACTTGATCTTCTCGTGGTCGGGCGCCACCCCGTAGCGCACGAGTCCGTAGGGACAGGGGAGCCGGTCGAGCACATGGACCCGTACACCGGGCACACGGCTCTGCTGGACGAGATCCTGCGCGGCGTAGACCCCGCTGGGTCCCGATCCGACAACGGCGACGCGAAGCACAGCTGCGCTCCTTCCCGCAGGGGGACTCCAGCATCGCACCGAGGTGCGGGGCTGGGGAGATGCGCTGACGGGGTGCCTTGGTGCGGCGCGGCGTGCGTGCCGCCGGCAAGGCCGACGATTTGGCTGGTTACGTGTTAATTGTGCAAGAAACTACGTTTCTTACCAGTAATGATCAGTATGACTCGATTGGCGTCCTGCTCAATCCGCCCGCCTGGGAGCTGCAAGGCGCCGGAAGGGTCACCTCGGAGCCCGGCGGCCACATGATCCGGCCGCCCTGGTTCAACGTCCGGCTGACCTTCGCCGACGGCGCCCGCATCGATGTACTCGCCGTCGTCGACGACGGGCGGATCGCCATCGAGGACCTGCGGGCCGACCCACCGCTGCCGCTGGAGGCATTCCCGCTGCTCGCCGATGTGATCGAGAACCCGCTCGAAGCCGCCTGCGGGGTCAGTGGGCGGCCGCCCGAACCGCCGGCCGGGGCAGTGCCCCCGGGCGGTTCCCTGACCGGCCGTCGCCGGGCCCGGCGCGTCGTGGTGCGGGGCATCGCCGGCCGGCGGCTCGCGGCCGGTGCCTACCGGGCGGCGCAGCTGGAGGGCCGCGACCCCGTGCTCGCGGTGATGGCCGTGACCGGGCGCAGCCGCCGCAAATCGCTCCGGCTCATCGCAGGCGCCCGGGACGAGGGTTTTCTCCCGCCCCGCCACAACCGCCGCCGGACGCCCGTCGGGGCCCGCGCCCCCTCGCACCGGTCCGTCACATCGAGCGCATCCGGTTGATCTCGCTCGTCTGCTGGGCGATCACATCGTTGGCCATCTCCTCGATCAGGACGCTGTTGCCTTCCGAGAGGACTTCGGTGGCCATGGTGAGCGCGCCCTGATGGTGAGTGATCATCAGCTTCAGGAAGAGTTCGTCGAAGGCCGTGCCCTTCGCGGCTCCCAGTTGGGCGAGTTGGGCGGCGGTGGCCATCCCCGGCATCGCGGCGTGACCGTGACCGTGGTCGTGGCCGCCCGATCCCTCCTTGCCCTTGTCCGCTCCGTTGGTTTTCAGCCAGCCCTCCATCGTGGCCATCTCCGGCTTCTGTGCGGCCGCAATGCGCTCCGCCAGACGCTTGACCTGCGAGGATTTCGCCCGCTCCGGTGCGAGGGCGGTCATCTGCAGTGCCTGACCGTGGTGCGTGATCATCATCTGCGCGTAGGAGAAGTCCGCCGAGTTGGGGGAGTCGCCAGGGGCAGCCTTCGCGGCCTCGTCGGCGGAGAGTGTCCTTGCGGGCTCACCCGGCTTGCCCGGTGCCAGTACTGATGGTCCGGCATCCCCCTTGGCCCTGGCCGGAGCGTCGGAGTCCGACTCGCAGGCGGCCAGGGCGAGTACGGCGACAGCGACCGCGGCGGCGACGACCGGTCTGCGGACACGCGGGGCTCTGTGACGGTTCAACACGGCGACCTCCTGGGGCACTTGGGGTATTCGGGGACCGTCTTGGCGCTCTTCCGCACGTGGTTGATCAAAAACTCTCATTACGTCTCTGTTGCCATCTGTTGAGATGTACATGGAAAGGAAGATACTGCCGAGGTCCGTAGGCCGTTCAACCACGAACGGATACAAGGGAGGACGCAGTGATCCTGTTGCACACCACCCGAGTGCGGCGCAGACGGCTGGGCGTGGCGGCAGCCGCAGCCGGGCTTCTGGCCACTCTGCTGACGGCCGGACCCGCGGCAGCCACACCGGACCCCGGGGACACCCCAGCGCAGGGAAAGGTCTCGTCCGGCCAGGCTGCCGACACCCGAGCGGCCATCCGGAGCGGCGAGATACCCCCGGTGGACGCGATCGTCCACAGCGACAACGTCGAACACCTCAGCAACATCCCCAAGGACGCTCTCAAGGGACTCAACTCGGACCTGGCCTTCCAGGGCCGCTACGCCTTCGCGGGCAACTACGACGGCTTCCGGATCTTCGACATCAGCAACCCGAAAGCCCCCAAGACCGTCGCGCAGGTCCTGTGCCCGGGATCGCAGAACGATGTCACCGTCTCCGGTGACCTGCTCTTCCTGTCCACCGACTCCTCGCGCAGCGACAACTCCTGCAACAGCACCTCGCAGCCCGCCACGGAGAAGTCGTCCTGGGAGGGCATGAAGATCTTCGACATCAGCGACAAACGCAACCCGAAGTACGTCGCCGCCGTCGAGACCGCGTGCGGCTCCCACACGCACACCCTGGTGCCGAAGCGCCGCAACGTCTACATTTACGTGGCCTCGTACTCGCCGAACGCGACCTTCCCGGACTGCCAGCCGCCGCACGACGGAATCTCCGTCATCAAGGTGCCGCGCAAGGCCCCCGAGAAGGCGGCCGTCGTCAACTTCCCGGTGCTCTTCCCGGGCGAGGGTCCCGACGGCGGCGGAAACCCCGGCTCGCCCACCAACCCCGGCGTCTCCAAGACCACCGGCTGCCACGACATCACGGTGCTCCCCTCCAAGGACCTGGCCGCCGGCGCCTGCATGGGTGACGGCATCCTGTTCGACATCGAGGATCCCGAGCACCCGAAGGTCATCGACCAGGTCCAGGACAATGTGAACTTCGCGTTCTGGCACTCGGCGACCTTCAACCAGAAGGCCAACAAGGTCATCTTCACCGACGAACTCGGCGGCGGCGGCGCGGCCACCTGCAACGCCGCGATCGGTCCGAACCGCGGCGCCGACGGCATCTACGACATCGTCGGCAGGGGCGAGAACCGCAAGCTCGTCTTCCGCAGTTACTACAAGATCCCCCGGCACCAGGCGGACACCGAGAACTGCGTCGCCCACAACGGCTCACTGATCCCGGTCAAGGGCCGCGACATCATGGTCCAGGCCTGGTACCAGGGTGGCGTCTCCGTCTGGGACTTCACCAACTCCGCCAAGCCCACGGAGATCGCCTACTTCGAGCGTGGCCCGCTCAGCGCGGACACGATGACGACCGGCGGCTCCTGGTCGGCGTACTACTACAACGGCTACATCTACTCCAACGACATCGCCAAGGGCTTCGACGTGCTGAAGCTGAACGACCGGCGGACCGATCCGGCGAGGCGGGTGCGGATGGACGAGCTCAATGTCCAGACCCAGCCCGACTACTTCGACGACTTCGACCGCGACTGAGCAGGCGGCTCGATATCGGTGTCACCAAGTGTTCCGCCGGGCGGCTCTTCGTCCGGCGGAACGCCGAGTTCCCACTCCAGCCCGTAGCGCTGGAACAGCTCCCCGCGCAGCAGCGACAGCGGCATCGGTACGCCGGGCAGCAGGATCGCGAAGACCGCTCCCATCAGCTGCGCTCGCAGCAGCGGATACTCGGCCTCGACGTCCTGCGATCCGTACCGCTCCACTGTGTCGCGCAGCAGGCCGGCCAGACGCTGCTGTTCCGGGCACTGCCTGAACCCGTCGGCCTGCAGCACTCCGGACATGTGCGTGCGCATCAGGATCGGATAGTCGACCGCCAGGCCGAGAACCGCGTCGATCGCCCGCGCCAGCCGCTCCCGTCCGTCGTCGCTTCGGGGCTCGCGTTCCACGGCCGCCTCGAGTGTGAGGTACATCAGGCGATGCACGGCCGACTGCAGGAGCTGCCGCTTGCCCGGGAAGTAGTACGAGACGAGACCGCGCGCCGAACCCGCTCTGTCGGCAATGTCGGCGAGCGTCGTGGCTTCGTATCCGCGCTCGTCGACCAGCTCCACGGTTGCCTGCAGAAGCCGCTCCCGGGAACGCCGACGAAGCTCTTCATTGACCGATGCGCTCCGCGGGGACATGCTTAACTCCTGCGTTGACTGGCTCCGAGCCAATATACTCAGGGTGTCCCGCTGCGAGGCCCTCAGGGCCAGGTCGGCGGGAGGTTGCTGCCCGAACCGGGCGACGCGGGGGATCGTCCGGTTCGGGCGGCTTTGTCATGCCTTCAGTGTGCTCCTGCGGGGCGATTCCCCGCCTGTCGCGGTCCGTGCGCCGTCATTCGGCGAGCCCGAGCACCGGGCGCAGGCCCGCCGGGCGGTCCTCGACGGGCAGATGATCCACGAAGTGGACGGCGCATCCCAGATCCGCGGCCCCGCCGTCCGCGGGCCGGTGGTCGCCGACCATCAGGACATCGCCCGGGTCCTGGCCCAGCGCCTCGCAGGCCGCGCGGAAGAGCCGTGGGTCCGGCTTCTGAACTCCATGACCGCGATCCTTTCGGGATCAGTGGTCCCGGGACAAGACCACCCGCTCGTACGCCGCGATCGACAGGGCCACCCAGCAGGCACCGAGCAGCCAGCCACCGAGTACGTCGGAGGGCCAGTGCACGCCGAGGTAGACGCGTGTGAGACCCACTCCGGCGACGGAGACGGCCGCGGCCACGACACTCACCTTCCAGAGCGTGCCCCGGCCTGCGTACCGCGCGAGCAGCCACAGCAGCAGGCCGCAGCTGACCATGGCCGTCATCGCATGGCCGGAGGGGAAGGCCGCGTAGTGCGCCGCGTCAACCGGATCGGGCCACCGCGGCCGCTCGCGGCCGACAGCGGCCTTCAGCCCCTGCTGGACATAGGTGCCCGTCGCACTCGTCAGCGCGATCCACCCGGCGAGCAGCCACTGCCCGCGCCACAGCAGCCAGAGGACCGCGACAGCGATCAGCGCGCGCATGGTCCACGGGTCCCACACCCAGTCCGTGAGCACCCGGTTGACCCGGGTCAGCCCCGGCTCGGACACCGCCGAGCTGTGCAGTCGGTCCGCGATCGTCAGGTCGAAGGAGAACAGGGGCGCCCAGGAGACCGTGACCAGGGTCAGCAGCAGCGCCGAGAGGGCGCCCAGCACAGCGGCCGCCCGGACGGCCGCCGAGATCGGGACGGGCGCCGGCGGGGCGGGGTGTGCTGGGCGCGGGAGGTGCATGGGGAAGATCTTCGCCGCCGACGGCTGCATCCGGCAAGATCCGAACGACGGCCCTAACCCAGCGCGCGCAATCCGGGAACGAATGCCACCAGGAGCGGGACCACCGGGACCAGTGCCGCGGCTGCGGTCAGCCGAAGCCGCCGGGCCGGGGTCAGTCGCGGCACCGGTGTGAGCAGCCGGTTCACGCGCTGTGGAAGCTGGGCGTCCGGAGTCGGACAGGGCCCGAACACCCCGCGGTCCTCGTTGAGTTCGACCAGCGCAAGCGCGATCGTCAGCCGGCCGAAGCGCCGGGAGGCGACATCGTCGGCGGCCAGCTCGACCAGGCGGTGCATCTCGTCGCGGAACGCCGCGAACACCGGGATCTGCGGAAAGCCGGCTGCGAGCGCGGCGGAACAGTGCAGCAGCCAGTCGTGCCTGGCTCGCGCGTGCCCCTGCTCGTGTGCCAGCACGGCATCGAGCTGACGGCCCTTCAGTCGACGCAACGCGGACGTGGTGACGACCAGTTGAGGCGCGGCGCCCGGCAGCCACCAGGCGTCCGGCCGCTCGCCCTCCAGGACGACGAGCGGTTCGCTGCCCGGCTCCTCGCCCGGCATCAGGGGGGAGCGCACGAGCAGTTCAGTGCGCCGCCGCTTGCGCCGGACACGGGACCGGTAGATCTCCCGGGTGAGCATCGCGCCGGTCCACAGCCCGCAGGCGGCGAGGATCACGGCGAGAGGGGCCGACCACGGTTCGCCCGCGCCGAGGGCGTAGGCCTCCATCACACCGTGCGGCGCGGACGCGAAGACCTGGCCGCGTACGAGCTGCCAGGCCGCTGCCGCGCTGAAGGTCATGGAGAGGGCGAAACAGAGCAGCACGGCCGCCACCACGCACTGCCAGACCCACAGTGCCACCACGGGCTCCCGCTCCGGCCAGTCGGCGCGCGACACGAGCCGCGGGGCCACGACCGCGGCCAGTGCGCCGAGAGCCAGCAGCACGAGGGAGACCAACATGGTTCCAGCCTATGAGCGTGGGGCTACCAACGGGTATGGCCGCGGCTGCCAAGTGACGTACGACACGGTTTCGGTGCCGTGCGCCCGCGAGGCCTCACAAAGGCGGGACTCAGAGCGTGAGCAGCATCGCCAGCATGGCAAGGCCCATCGCCAGCCTGCAGGCCGGCGCCAGTTCCGGACGGGAGCCCGAGACTTCCGCCGCGCCACCCGCGGGGGCCACTGCGGGGATCAGCCGGACACCCGAGCGCAGCACGTACACGGCGTAGTAGGCCAGCAGCCCGCCGGTGAGCAGCGGGACTCCCGCGGCCGGATGCCCGGCTTGGGCTCCGGCGCCGGACCGCATGACCACCGCCACATAGACCATCGCGAGGGATCCGACGAGGTGGTGCAGATGGCGGATGCCGCGTGGGGCGGGCCACAGGGCGCGCGCCGCGGCGGCGCCGAAGACCGTCGCGTACATCACCCACACCCACCGCGGCAGCGCGGACATGGCACTCGGCACCGCCATCGCCGCCATCCCCAGCCCCATCAGGGCCTCGCCGCCGGCCGTCTCGCGCGCGCGGCCGGCACAACTGCGCATCCGCACCAGGCAGTACGCGCCGGTCGCCCCGCACAGGGTCACGAGCAGCCAGCCGGACACGGCGGGTCCGTGCATGGCGTACCTCCCCCTCAGACGGCATCGAAGGGTCGATGCCCGGCGTTCGTGGGGCATACGCGAGCGCACGGGGGTGCGAGGGAGCACAAACCGTGGTGCGAACGGGCGCACCTTTTCCCGTCTTCCCGTCAGGGGCGATGGCGCAGCGGATGATCGGCGGGGACCTCGACGATCGCGATCCGGTGCCCGTCCGGGTCGGCGATCCACATCTCGATCAGCCCCCACGGCTCACGGAGCGGCGGCCGCAGTACCTCGACGCCGAGCCCGGAGAGCTCGGCGTGCACGGCGGCAGCGTCCTCGACCTGGAGCCACAACTGGACGGTCGGCGACGGCGCGTCCGCCGAGCGCCCCGACACCTCGAGAAAACCGCCGCCGAGGAAGTAGACCGTGCCCCGCTCGGGGCCGGTGCCGAACTCGCGATAGACGGAGAGGCCGAGCGTCTGCCCGTAGAAACGGCGGGACCGCTCGGGGTCCGCGGGGCGCAGGAGGATCCGGCTGCTGAGCACATGAACCATGGCCGAACCCTATGGTTTCCTCCGCCTTGCAGCTGCACGCGCCGCGGTGACATCAGCCGCTCCGCGGCGGCCGCTCACTGATCCGGCCTGATGCAAACGACGGGCCCTGGATCGCGAGGCCCGGGTTAGTCTCGGGACTCCTGTAGACAGTCGAGAGGGGGGTCCACCTCATGGACACCGCACCGCTCCGGGAATCCGGCGAGCTCACCTACCGTGACGCGGTCGAGGCCGATGTGCCGGCGCTCGTCCCGCTGATCGAGTCCGCGTACCGAGGCGACGCGAGCCGGACCGGCTGGACCACCGAGGCGGACATACTCGATGGCCAGCGCACCGACCCGGACGGCGTCCGCGAGGTCATCACCGCCCCCGGCAGCACCCTGCTCGTCGTGGAGCGCGACGGTGTGCTGATCGCCTGCTGCCAGCTCGAACACCGCGGTGAGGCCGCCTACTTCGGTATGTTCGCCGTCCGTCCCGAGCTTCAGGGCGGGGGCCTCGGCCGCCGGATCATCGCCGAGGCGGAGCGCAGTGCCCGCGAGCGGTGGGGCGTGAGCGAGATGCACATGACCGTGATCTCGGTACGGGACGAGCTGATCGCCTGGTACGAGCGGCGCGGCTACCGCCGTACGGGAAAGCTGAGTCCCTTCCCGTACGGCGACGAGCGCTTCGGCATCCCGCAGCGCGACGATCTCGCCTTCGAGCTCCTGGTGAAGGACCTGCCCTGAAGCGGTCCCAGGCCGCGACGCGGTACTAGGCCGTGAAGCGGCCGGTGCGCCGGATCTCGGGGAAGTCGGTGGTCGCGCCGTCGAGTTCGAGTGCGCGCACCAGCCGCAGATGGTCCTGGGTGTTCACGACCCAGCCGATGACCTGAAGTCCTTCGCCGTGCGCGTGCTCGACGGTCTCCAGGGTCAGCCTGCGGATGTTCAGTGCGAGCGCGGCGGCGCCCACGGTCTTCGCGCGGTCCGCGATGTCGGCGCCCCAGCGGCTGGCGATCAGGAGGGTCCGTACCCCCGGGACCAGGCTCGCGATCTCGGCGATCGCGTCGTCGTGGAAGGACGAAACCTCGACGCGGTGGACGAGATCGCGGCGGAGCATCACCGCGGCGAGCGTCCGCGCGGCGGCCACGTCCTTGATCTCCACCTGGAGCGGGGCTCGGACGGCGTCGAGGACCTCCTCGAAGACCGGCACCCGCTCGCCCTCGCCCGCGTCGAGCTCCCGCAGCTCGGCGAGGGTCTTGTCGGCGATCGGGCCGTTTCCGTCGGTCGTACGGTCCACGTCGGCGTCGTGCATGACGACGAGGGCGCCGTCCTTGCTGAGATGCAGATCCAGTTCGATGGCGTCCATGCCGGACTGTTCGGCACGGACGAAGGAGCGCAGGGTGTTCTCCGGCTCGACGCCCATGACCCCGCGATGACCGATGGTGAGGAAAGTCAAGATTCTCTCGCTTCCGTCGACGGCGGCTCCCGCGCGGCGCATCCCGGCACCCGCACGGCAAGCTCGCAGCCTAGTGGCCCGCCTGCGCGATGGGACTGCTCGTGCGCGGGGGAGTGGAGCGCTCCGCTCTGGCCACCGCGCCGTCGCCGGGCCGCCACGGCGCCGCCGCCGGGCTTGCCGGCGTGAACTGTGTCACCCGCCCGTGGGCGCGTCCCGCCCGAGTTGACGGGCGTCGACCGCAAAACATCCGGTGATCATGTGGTGAGGCAGGATAATTTCCCAAGGCTTCACTTGTACGGGAGAACCATGCACGGATACGGTGTCTTGACGCGAGGTTCTCCTGTGGAGGAAGTGACATGACGGAAATTCTTGTGCAGGATCAAGCCGTAGGGGGCATACCGAATGCTGCCCCGGTGATTGAGCACCCGGCCTGGCCGAAGCTCAAGACTGCCGTCGAGGAGATCCGGCCCTGGCAGTCCAAGGACGGCTCCATCGACTTGGACGCCGAGGGCGCCCCCGACCGTGTCACCGTGGAAGCCGTGCTCGACCGCGTGATCGACGCACTCGAAGAGCTCTCACCGCTGCTGCCGCACGATGTCGAATACCACCGCGCGCTCGTCGCCGACCTGCACAAGTGGGCCGACAGCTCCTTCGCCGTCCCCGATTTCCTGGACTCGCTGCTCGCCTTCCAGCCGGCCTCAGGCCGTGCCGACGGACTGCAGCACCTGGTCCTCTTCCCCATGTACACGCAGAACGGCAACCCGGACCGCAACTTCGAGGCGGTCGTGCTGCGCATGGTCTGGCCGGACTGGCTTGCCGAGCTCGAGCGCACCCGTTACGACAACCCCCTCTTCTGCGGCATCACCTTCGAGGACTTCACCGCGGGCTACGACACCAACTCCGCGGTGCTCTTCCCCGAGACGATCGCCGTGCGCGAGGCCCCCGAGCGCTTCACCTGGGGCGGCATCTTCTGCGACCGGGAGGCTGCCCGCTTCCGCGCCGTCACCGATGAGGCCGTGCGCGTCCTCGGTCTCGAACTCCCTGACGACATCAGCGAGATGATCGCCGACCAGTCGCGCTGCGAGCAGGCCTTCGTGCTCTGGGACATGGTCCACGACCGTACCCACAGCCATGGTGACCTGCCCTTCGACCCCTTCATGATCAAGCAGCGCCAGCCGTTCTGGATGTACGGCCTGGAGGAGCTGCGCTGTGACCTGACCGCCTTCAAGGAGGCCGTGAAACTGGAGGCCGAGGGCAACCGGCACGGTCGCGACGTGCAGTACGCGGTGCTCTTCGACCGGATGTTCCGCTTCCCCGTCTCCGGCGACCGGGTGCGCAACTACGACGGTCTCGGCGGCCAGCTGCTCTTCGCGTACCTCCACAAGCACGACGTGGTGCGCTGGACCGACAACACGCTGAAGATCGACTGGGACCGTGCCCCGCAGGTGACCAACGACCTGTGCGCGGAGATCGAGAAGCTCTACCGCGACGGAATCGACCGTCCCAAGCTCGTGCACTGGTTCGCCGCGTACGACCTGGTCTCGACGTACCTGGCGCCGCACCCCGGCTCCCGCTGGGCCAAGGGTCCCGATGCTCTTGATCTGTCGCAGCCGCCGCGCAAACTCGTTGACGACGTGCTTCCTGACGAGTTTCCGCTCAGCATGTTCTTTGAGGCGCTCTCCAAGAAGCTGAAGAACGTGATCGCCTCAACCAAGGGGATCACCGCGGCGGGCGTCGAGCAGGCAGCCGCGTGAGCACTCGTACCCAGGAGGCCAGGTCTATGAACAGGAACGGCAACGGGGCGCTGGACGGTGCCGTGATCGCGGTGGCCGGAGCGGCCGGCCCTGCGGGCCGCGCCACCCTGATGAAGCTCGCCGACGCCGGGGCGATCGTCGTGGCCTCCGACGCGGACACCGCCCGCCTCGCCGATGCGGTCGACGCCGCCCGCTACGCCCACGGCGGAGCGACCGTCACCGGCGACACGGTCGATCTGCTCGACCTGGGCGCCACGCGCGAGTGGGTGAACCAGACCGAGAAGGAGTTCGGCCGCATCGACGGGCTGGTCCACCTCGTCGGCGGCTGGCGCGGCAGCGCCACCTTCGCGGAGACCGAACTGGCCGACTGGACCTTCCTTGAGAAGCTGCTGATCCGTACCGTCCAGCACACTTCCCTCGCCTTCCAGGAGCCGCTGCAGCGCAGCGACAGGGGCCGCTTCGTGCTGGTCAGCCAGTCCGGGGCGACCAAGCCCACCGAGGGCAACGCCGCCTACGCCGCCGCCAAGGCCGCCGCCGAGGCGTGGACGCTCGCCCTCGCCGACGCCTTCCGCAAGACGGGGGGCGAAGCGGGCCCGAATACCGCTGCTGTCATCCTGATCGTCAAGGCACTCGTGCACGACGCCATGCGCGCCGAGCGCCCGAACGCGAAATTCGCGGGCTTCACCGACGTGGCTGAACTGGCCGAGGCCATCGCCGGAGTCTGGGACCGGCCCGCCCGGGAAGCGAATGGACAGCGCCTGTGGCTGACCCCCAAGCCGTGATACCGCCGAAGACCGACGCCCGACGCCATCACGACCCGACGGTACGGGGCTTCGCCAGCGACAACTACGCCGGCGCCCACCCCGAGATCCTGGCTGCGCTCGCGCTCGCCAACGGCGGCCATCAGGTCGCGTACGGCGAGGACGTGTACACCGAGCACCTCCAGCGGGTCATGCACAGCCATTTCGGCCCGACGGCCGAGGCCTTCCCGGTCTTCAACGGCACCGGCGCGAACGTCACGGCGCTCCAGGCGCTCACGGACCGCTGGGGCGCGGTGATCTGCGCCGAGTCGGCGCACATCAACGTCGACGAGGGCGGGGCGCCGGAGCGGATGGGCGGGCTGAAGCTGCTGACCGTACCGACGCCGGACGGCAAGCTCACGCCCGAACTCATCGACCGGCAGGCGTGGGGCTGGGACGACGAGCACCGGGCGATGCCGCAGGTCGTGTCGATCACCCAGAACACCGAACTGGGCACGGTCTACACGGTCGAGGAGATCAGGGCGATCGTCGACCACGCCCACGGGCACGGCATGAAGGTCCACCTCGACGGGGCCCGGATAGCCAACGCGGCCGCGTCGCTGGATGTGCCGATGCGCGCCTTCACCAACGCCGTCGGCGTGGACGTCCTGTCCTACGGCGGCACCAAGAACGGCATGCTGTTCGGCGAGGCCGTGGTCGTCCTCAACCCGGACGCCGTGAGTCATATGAAGCATCTGCGGAAGCTGTCGATGCAGCTGGCCTCCAAGATGCGCTTCGTGTCGGTGCAGTTGGAGGCGCTCCTCGCGCGCGATCTGTGGCTGCGCAATGCCCGGCACGCCAACGCCATGGCCCAGCGGCTGGCCGACGGCGTACGCACCGTGCACGGTGTGGAGATCCTTCATCCCGTCCAGGCCAACGCCGTTTTCGCGCGTCTGCCGCACGATGTGAGCGAGCGGCTGCAGCAGCGGTTCCGCTTCTACTTCTGGGACGAGGCGGCCGGTGATGTCCGCTGGATGTGTTCCTTCGACACGACCGAGGACGATGTCGACTCCTTCGTCCAGGCGCTGAAGGAAGAGATGGCGGGCTAGCTCCCGGCTCTGTACAAATGTGTGGCCGATCGGAAAGTCATCGACTTCCGGTCGGCTGCTTCTTTTTCCCCGCCTTCTGCTGCCGGCGGCTGAATGTCGCCCACAGGTCTGCGTCCAATGAGATGGACTATCCGGTACTCTATGATGTACCGCACGTGTGGATTTTGTACCCAGCCGAACTGTGAGGCACGAAGAACCATGACGCTCACGCTCACCGTGTCCGACGAGGTCCGGGCGATCGCGCCCGGCTTCACCCACGTCGCCATCGAGGCCCGCGGTCTGGTCAACGGGCCCAGCAGCGCCGAGAGTTCGGCGCTGCTCGACGACGCCGGCCGTCGCCTCGCCGGGCGCCTGGGTTCACGCGCCCCACACGAGGACCCGCACATCGCCGCCTGGCGCGAGGCGTACACCGCCTTCGGCGCCAAGCCGTCGCGCACCCGGAACTCCGCCGAGGCGCTCGCCAGGCGCGCGCTCGCGGACGGCGGTCTGCCGCGGATCAACCGGCTGGTCGACGCCTACAACGCTGTCAGCGTGGCCCATCTGATCCCGGTCGGCGGAGAGGACACCGATCACATCAGGGGCGCGATGAGACTGCTGCGTGCCACGGGCGAGGAGCCGTTCGTCACGGTCGCGGGCGGCGCACAGGCCGTGGAGCATCCGGAGGCGGGCGAGGTCGTCTGGTGCGACGACGAGGGCGTCACCTGCCGGCGCTGGAACTGGCGTCAGGGCGTACGGACCCGGCTCACCGAAGAGTCCGTGAACGCGCTCTTCCTGCTCGAATCAATGACCCCCATGACGATCGGCGAGCTCGGGGCCGCAGCCGCCGAACTCGCCGAGTCGCTGGAGAAACTGAGCCCCGGGGCGCGGATCACCGTCCACCCGCCCCAGCCCCGGGCCTGACGTCTCAGCCGGCCTCGCGCACCTCGGCGGGCGTCGGCGCCGTACCCCCGAGGTGCGCGGGCACCCACCAGGTGTCGCTCGCGTCCTTGGGGCGTACGGGATAGGCGCGCTGCGCGGCCTCCAGAAGCTCCTGTACCCGCTCGCCCAGCCGGCGCGTGATCGCGCCCGCGTACTGGTCGGCGGGAGCCTCCACGGGCTCGCCGACCCGGATCGTCACGGGGATGTGGCTGCGCCGGAAATTGCGCGGGCGGCCCTTGGTCCAGATCCGCTGGGTGCCCCACAGCGCCATCGGGATCAGCGGTACGCCGGCCTCCTGGGCGAGACGTGCCGCACCCGACTTGAAGGACTTGAGGGTGAACGACTGCGAGATGGTGGCCTCGGGGAACACGCCGATGATCTCGCCGGCACGCAGCGAGTCCAGAGCGTGCGCATAGGCCAGCTCGCCCTGCTTGCGGTCCACCGGGATGTGCTTCATTCCGCGCATCAGCGGGCCGGAGATCTTGTGCCGGAAGACCGACTCCTTCGCCATGAAGCGCACCAGGCGCTTCTGGGGGAGCGCCGCGAGCCCGGTGAAGATGAAGTCCAGGTAGCTGATGTGGTTGCTCACGAGCACCGCGCCGCCCGAGCGCGGGATGTTCTCCGAACCCTGAGTGTCGATCTTCAGGTCGAGCGCCTTGAACATCGTTCGTGCGGCGCCGATGACCGGCCGATAGACGAGCTCTGTCATCTGGAGAACACCCTTCTGTTGTGCCCGGGGAGGGTTCTCCCGGCGGAAGTTACGCAGCCGTAGGTTTTCGGCATTGGGCAGATCGTGCCCCATGTGGGGCGTGCTGACCAGCCCTGGAGGCTCCGGCGGGCGAGATTCTTCTCACGTCCTTCTTGTCACATCATGAGCGGACAGGCGCCGCGCGGTGGAGCGGCGGAAACAGCTCACACCCGGGCAGTACCCGAAAACGGCGTCGAGGAACGCTGCGGCGAGCGGTTCTGAGGTCGATGTCCGTGCCACGGCATCGCGCAGCCGACACGTATGCGGCGCGGGAATCTTTGCGGTCTCCTGAACGCTGGGGTCTTGGATGACACCGGACCGGTGGTGCTCGCGGTGGCGAGCGCGTTCGGCGGGCGGCAGTGACACGACGGCGGGAGGCTGAAGGTGCGGCGACAGGACGCGAGAAGGCGGCTCGGTGCGGACGAGCTGGGCGCGGGGCTCGGCGAGCGGGCGACGCTCGTGCAGTTCTCCAGTGCCTTCTGCCAGCCGTGCAGGGCCACCCGGCGCACTCTTGCCGAAGTCGCCGGCATGGTCGACGGAGTCACTCATGTCGAGATCGACGCGGAGGAGCGGCTCGCGCTGGTCCGCGAGCTCGGCATTCTCAAGACACCGACCGTGCTGGTGCTCGACGCGGACGGACGCATCGTCACCCGCGCGTCCGGGCAGCCCCGCAGGGCGGATGTCATCGCCGCCCTCGGGCAGGCCGTGTGACGCCGCGTGACACGTGTCGCACATCGTGGAAGTCACTTGACTGCACCCGCCATGCATCGTCACGCTGACGCAGTGCCTTCAGAACTCCTTCTCTACGGGCGGCCTCATGTGGACCTCGCCCGGAACGCGAGCGCGCGCTGTCCGGCTGTGTGAACAGCCCCGCCGCCCCGCTCGCATCCCTACAGAAGGACAACTCCATGACGGCTTCGCCCGAACTCGGCACTCCTCACCTTGCTTCTCCAGATCTGCTGCGCTCCGTCTTCCGGCAGCACGCCGCCGGCGTCGCGGTGATCACCGCCCAGGGTGAGAAGCCCGTCGGATTCACCGCCACCTCCCTCAACTCGGTGGCCGCCGAGCCCCCGTTGGTCTCCTTCGGTGTGGGGGCCTCGTCCTCCAGCTGGCCGGTCATCGCCCGGGCCGAGCACATAGGCGTACACATACTCGGCGAGCATCAGCGCGACCTGGCCGCCACCTTCGCCCGCAGCGGCGCCGACCGATTCGCACCTCCGACCGCCTGGCGCACCGGACCGGAAGGCGTGCCCCTTCTCGACGGCGTACTGGCGTGGCTGGTGTGCCGGATCATCAACCGTGTCCCGGCCGGGGACCATCGCATCGTGATCGCCGAGGCCGTCGTCGGCGATCCCGCGGGAGCGGGCCGTCCGCTGCTGTATCACCAGGGACGCTTCAACGCCCTGAGAGACTGAGAGTTCCCGGGAAGCCGGTGCAGGAAAAGGCACAGTCGCGGCGTTGGCAAGGTCACAGTGCAAAGCGCTTGCTTACTGGGAATGCGATCGATGTACTGACGAGTAATATTTCGTTCGGAGCGCGGCCCGGCCCGGCCGGAATCCGCCCCACCAGACGCCTATGCTGCGTGCACAAGGCAGCCCAGTAGAGACGATGCAGTAGGAGAGCCGGCGTGAGCTTGAGGATCGTTGTCTGTGTGAAGTACGTGCCCGACGCCACCGGCGACCGGCACTTCGCCGATGACCTGACCGTCGACCGCGACGACGTCGACGGCCTGCTGTCGGAACTGGATGAGTACGCGGTCGAGCAGGCGCTGCAGATCGCCGACGAGGCGGACGACGCGGAGATCACCGTGCTGACCGTCGGTCCCGAGGACGCCAAGGACGCCCTGCGCAAGGCGCTGTCCATGGGTGCCGACAAGGCCGTCCACGTGGAGGACGACGACCTGCACGGCTCCGACGTCATGGGCACCTCGCTGGTGCTCGCCAAGGCGATCGAGAAGACCGGCTACGACCTGGTCATCTGCGGTATGGCCTCGACCGACGGCACCATGGGTGTCCTCCCGGCGATCCTGGCCGAGCGTCTGGGCGTTCCGCAGGTCACCCTGCTCTCCGAGGTCTCTGTCGAGGACGGCACGGTCAAGGGCCGCCGTGACGGCGACACCGCGTCCGAGCAGCTGGAGGCGTCCCTGCCGGCCGTCGTGTCCGTGACGGACCAGTCGGGCGAGGCTCGCTACCCGTCCTTCAAGGGCATCATGGCCGCAAAGAAGAAGCCGGTGGAGTCCCTGGACCTGTCCGACCTCGACATCGAGGCGGAAGAGGTCGGTCTGGAGGGTGCCTGGACCGCGGTGGACGCCGCGGCCGAGCGTCCGGCCCGTACCGCGGGCACCATCGTCAAGGACGAGGGCGAGGGCGGCAAGCAGCTCGCAGAGTTCCTCGCGAGCCAGAAGTTCATCTAGGGAGCGGCGGCGCGGGCCGGTTGCAACACGACCCGCGCCCCTCGGATTGCCTGCTCGCAGGAGAGCAATCCCGTGACTCCTCCCCCGAAGGGGCTTCTCACTCGACTGTCGAGACGGCCTCATGACGGACAAGCCCTGCCCAGTGCCGCAAGGCACGGGCGTGAGCGTAGCAGTCAACAAGTCTTCCCCCGGCCGAAGTTCGGGGTTCTCGCCCAGGAGTAGTAATGGCTGAAGTTCTCGTCTATGTCGACCACGTGGACGGCGCCGTCCGCAAGCCCACCCTTGAGCTGCTGACCCTGGCCCGTCGCATCGGTGAGCCGGTCGCCGTCGCCCTCGGCTCCGGAGCCGAGGCCACCGCCCCCGCCCTCGCCGAGCACGGCGCGGTCAAGGTGCTGACCGCCGACGCCCCCGAGTTCGCCGACTACCTCGTCGTGCCGAAGGTGGACGCGCTGCAGGCCGCGTACGAGGCCGTCTCCCCGGCCGCCGTGCTCGTCCCATCCTCCGCCGAGGGCAAGGAGATCGCGGCCCGCCTCGCGGTCCGCATCGGCTCCGGCATCATCACCGACGCCGTCGACCTCGAGGCCGGCGACGAGGGTCCGGTGGCCACGCAGTCCGCGTTCGCCGCCTCCTTCACCACCAAGTCCCGTGTCTCCAAGGGCACTCCGGTCATCACGGTCAAGCCGAACTCGGCCGCCGTGGAGGCCGCCCCGGCCGCGGGCGCCGTCGAGGCCCTCGCGGTCTCCTTCTCCGAGAGGGCCACCGGCACCAAGGTCGTCTCCCGCACTCCGCGCGAGTCGACCGGCCGCCCCGAGCTGACCGAGGCCGCGATCGTGGTCTCCGGTGGCCGTGGCGTCAACGGCGCCGAGAACTTCCACATCATCGAGGCGCTGGCCGACTCGCTCGGTGCTGCCGTCGGCGCCTCGCGTGCCGCGGTGGACGCCGGCTGGTACCCGCACTCCAACCAGGTGGGCCAGACCGGCAAGTCGGTCTCCCCGCAGCTGTACATCGCCTCCGGCATCTCCGGCGCGATCCAGCACCGGGCCGGTATGCAGACCTCGAAGACCATCGTGGCCATCAACAAGGACAACGAGGCCCCGATCTTCGACCTGGTCGACTACGGCGTGGTCGGCGACCTGTTCGAGGTCGTCCCGCAGCTGACCGAAGAGGTCAACAGCCGCAAGGGCTGACCTGGGCATGTCCTGAGCGGCCGGGGCCGCGCGGTGTTGGTCACCGCGCGGCCCCGCCGTCATTCGGGCGACCATTGACGCAGGTCGTCACCGCCTATTAACTTCGCTATACGGATTGTTGATTCCGTGGAGCGGAAAACAGGAGGGTGCAGGGATGGGTCAGCAGGAGAAGGTGGCCACGAGCCTCGCGGGCGCGGTCAGCGAGGACATCAGCGCCTCCCTCGCACCGGTGGACGCGGAGCTCGCACGCCGCTACCCGGGAGACCCGGGCACGCGCCAGCCCGTTCACACGGTCTACATCCCCGGTGACGCCTTCGCCGCCGACAGCATCCGCTCCTGGGGCGACCAGGCACTGGCCGCACTCGACGAGCACGCCCCGGACGCCGCGTCCTTCGCCGCGGTCCTCGGTCTCTCCGACGAACTCGCCGCCCCCGTCCACGACCGCGTGCGCGCCAAGCTGGAGCGCGAGCCCATCGAGGACCTTCGCATCGACTTCGAGGACGGCTACGGCGGCCGCGGCGACGCAGAGGAGGACGCGCACGCCGCCCGTGCCGCCCGGCTGATCACCGAGGCGTATCGCGACGGCACCGCCGCCCCGTACATGGGCATCCGTATGAAGTGCATGGAGGCCGCCGTACGCGACCGCGGCATCCGCACCCTCGACATCTTCCTCACGGGGCTGACCCAGGCCGCCGGCCTGCCCGAAGGCCTCGTGCTCACGCTGCCCAAGGTCACCTACCCCGAGCAGGTGTCCGCCTTCGTCCGGCTGCTCGAAGCCTTCGAGAAGGCCCGCGGTCTGGACGCGGGCCGCATCGGCTTCGAGATCCAGATCGAGACCAGCCAGTCCATCCTCGCGTCCGACGGGACCGCCGCCGTGGCCCGGATGATCGACGCCGCCGAGGGCCGGGCCACCGGACTGCACTACGGCACTTTCGACTACAGTGCCTGCCTCGGTGTCAGCGCCGCCTACCAGGCCAGCGACCACCCGGCCGCCGACCACGCGAAGGCCGTCATGCAGGTCGCCGCCGCGGGCACCGGCGTACGTGTGTCCGACGGCTCCACCAACGTCCTCCCGGTCGGTACCACCGAGAAGGTGCACGACGCCTGGCGGCTGCACTACGGCCTGAGCCGCCGCGCGCTGGCCCGCGCCTACTACCAGGGCTGGGACATGCACCCCGGCCATCTGCCGACCCGCTACGCCGCCGTGTTCGCCTTCTACCGCGAGGGTTTCGAGCAGGCCGCGGAACGCCTTTCCGCCTACGCCAACCACGCGGGCGGCGATGTCATGGACGAGCCCGCGACCGCCAAGGCGCTGAGCAGCTATCTGCTGCGAGGCATCGACTGCGGCGCCCTCGACACCGCCGAGGTGGCCCGGCTCACCGGCCTGACCCGTGCCGATCTGGAGGGATTCGCCGCGCCGCGCCGCGGGGACCTCACGCCCACAGCCACGTAACAGCCGCCTAGCTGTCGTTGCTGCCCCGTACTCGGTACGCGACCAAGGTCGCAACAGGATCGGGGCAGCGGTGACTTCGGGGGAGAACGAGCGGCTCGCCGGCCCGGTACCGGGTGATCGAGCAGCTGGGCCGCGGCGGCATGGGCGTCGTGTGGCGAGCCTTCGACGAGGTACTCGGCCGTGAGGCGCCGTCAAGGAACTGCGCACCTACACCGACTCCTCGGCCCGAACTGGCCGACCTCATGGTGCGCATGCAGCGCGAGGCCCGCGCCGCCGCACGTGTACGCCACCCCGGGGTCATCGCCGCCCGCGAAGCCGCATGCGCCGGGCGCGGGCCCCGCGGGTTCCGACTCCGGTACCACGGGCGGCAGTTCAGCGACCGGTGGTTCCTCGAGCGCCACCGGCGGCGGGTCGACCAGCGGCTCAACTGCCACGGGCGGCGGTGCGGCGACCGGCCGGCCCCGACACCGGCAGCCGCCTGCCACGCGATCGGCGGCGGGAAGTACAACTGCGAGGTCTGGCGCACGGCGAACTCGTACACCGCGTCCGGCGTCCGGGTGGGCACACTGAACGCGGGCACGAACAACTTCTACTGCCAGCAGAATCTGGGCCGCCGTGAGACCTACGGCCAGTGGAGGAACGTCTGGTGGGCCAAGACCGACGACGACAGCGGAAACACCGATGTCTTCGTCAGGGACGTCTACCTCAAGGGCGGTGACAACGACGAGCCGGTGCCCGGCCTACTCGTCTGCTCACGGCGGGATCTCGCCCGAACCGCGGGGGATCAGCACCGTCTCCAGCGCCACCGAGGAGGGCGGATCGTCCGCGCCGTCGAGACGCCGGAACAGCCGATCCGCCGCCGTACGCCCCAGCGTCGCGGCGTCCTGGGCAATGACCGTGATGCCCAGCAGATCGGCCAGCTCGATGTCGTCGAAGCCAACGAGGGCGATGGGCCGCTCGCGCTCGGCCAGAGCTCGTACGGCCGTCACCGTCACCCGGTTGTTGCCCGCGAAGATCGCGGTGACCGGGTCGGGACCCGTCAGCATCGCAGTCACGGCGTCCCGCACCCGCTCCGGGGCGGTGGAGCCCAGCGATACCCAGGACTCGTCGACCGTGAGCTCGGCGTCCTCCATGGCGGCGCGATAGCCGCGCAGCCGCTCGACGGCCGTCTGGATGCGGGGCTGGTCGCCGATGAAGCCGATACGGCGGTGGCCGTGCGCGATCAGATGGGCCACGCCCGCGCGGGCGCCGCCGAAGCTGTCCGAGAGCACCACGTCGGCGTCGATCTTCCCGGGCGGCCGGTCCACGAACACCGTGGCTATGCCCGCCTTGATCTCGGGCTCCAGATAGCGGTGGTCATGACCTGCGGGGATCACGATCAGCCCGTCGACCCGGCGGGCGCACAGGGCGAGCACCAGCTCCTGCTCGCGGTCCGGGTCCTCGGCGCTGGAACCGTTGATCAGCAGTGCGCCGTGCGCGCGGGCGACCTCTTCGACGGCGCGGCTGAGGGGGCCGTAGAAGGGGTCGGCGAGATCTTCGAGGACGAGCCCGATGGAGGCGGTGCGGCCCTTGCGCAGGACGCGCGCGCTGTCGTTGCGGCGAAAGCCCAGGGACTCGATGGCCTCCTGCACCCGGCGCTCGGTGTCTGGCGTGACACCCGGTTCGCCGTTGACCACCCGGGAGACCGTTTTGAGGCCTACGCCCGCCCGGGCCGCGACATCCTTCATGGTGGGCCGATTGCCGTAGCGGGGCTCGGGGCCTCTGGGGCGCCCGGGCGACGCCAGGGGATGGTCGGTCTCGGCCACGTGCGCTGTCCTGTCGTTGTCGGGTGTGCAAGGGTGTGGCGTCGAGCATAGGCCCTGGACAACGTTGTCAGGGGAATGGAGACTGTTACCGAACCCGCAGGTCCGACAGCTCCCATGGGGGATCCCACACCGATGCATACCGACCTCGTCGCCGCGCTCGACATCGGCGGCACCAAGATCGCCGGCGCGTTGGTGGACGACAGCGGCACGATTCTGGTGCGAGCCCAGTGTCCGACGCCGGCCAAGGAGGACGGCGAGACGGTGATGCGCACCGTCGAGGCGGTGCTTCGTGAGCTTGCCGCATCCCCGCTCTGGGTGCGCACCTGCGCCGTCGGCATCGGCAGCGCCGGACCTGTGGACGCAACCGCAGGCACGGTCAGCCCGGTCAATGTCCCCGGCTGGCGCGACTTTCCCCTGGTGGCGCGGGTGCGCCGGGCCGTGGGCGGGCTCCCCGTCACACTTGTCGGGGACGGTGTCGCGATGACGGCGGCCGAGCACTGGCAGGGCGCGGCCCGCGGCTACGACAATGCCCTGTGCATGGTCGTCTCGACCGGCGTCGGCGGTGGACTCGTCCTCGGCGGCAGGCTCCACCCCGGACCCACCGGCAACGCCGGACACATCGGCCACATCAGCGTGGACCTCGACGGCGACCTGTGCCCCTGCGGCGCGCGCGGGTGCGTCGAGCGCATCGCCAGCGGTCCGAACATCGCACGCCGGGCCCTGGAGGACGGCTGGCGGCCAGGTCCCGAAGGCGACACCTCGGCCGCCGCGGTGGCCGCCGCCGCCCGCGCCGGAAACCCGGTCGCCATCGCCTCCTTCGAGCGCGCTGCCCAGGCGCTCGCCGCCGGAATCGCAGCCACCGCGACCCTCGTGGAGATCGAGATCGCCGTGATCGGCGGGGGAGTGGCGGGCGCGGGCGAGGTGCTGTTCGCTCCACTGCGCCACTCGCTGCGCGACTACGCCACGCTCTCCTTCGTCCAGCGCCTCACGGTGGCGCCGGCCATGACGGGTACGGACGCCGGTCTGGTGGGTGCGGCCGCCGCCGCCATGCTCGGCAGGCGGGACGATACTGCAGCCGTGGTCAGCAGCGGGTCCTGAGACCGGCCCGGTGCAGGTTGTCAGCAGCCGGTCCTGAGACCGGACCAGCCGGTGTGGTCCGAGTTCGGCGCGCCCCTCTGCCGTCGGTGACCACTGGGCAGGGCGAACCCCAGCCCGAAGCCCACGCCTGCCGCGCAGAGCCACGCGGCGGCCAGCGCTCCGACGACTCTGTGGCGGGTACTGCGGGTGGGAAGATGTCCCCTCGTCACGTTCCTACGCATTCGCGCATTTTGGGATGGCTGGTGACGCTTGTCGGTCGCGAGCGTTTCCGGTAGGGCATGTTGGAGTCTGTTGGAAGAGATGGGGTAACGGTTGTTTGATTTCTCGCCAAAACCCTTGACGACGCCACTTTCTGGGAGTGAGATCCAATCCTCGCGTTCGGTTGTGTTGGGTTTCATCCCGGAGGAGGGGACATGGCGCAGTCATCGTTCAACGGTCCTGCAGCGCTCGGGAGCGTGGCAGGACATCGGATGTCCCGGCGGAATCTGCTGCGTGGTGCGGCAGCGGGTGCGGGAGCCATCACGCTGCCCTCGTTGCTCGCCGCCTGCGGCAGTGGCCCCGGCGGGGACGGCAAGACCATCACCATGGGGTCCAACTCGTCCGACCCGGTGCCGAAGAAGGCGTTCGCCGACGCCTTCGCCGCGTACGCGGAGCAGTCGAAGGAAGGGCGGAAGGTAAAGGTCAACACCGTTGACCACAACACCTTCCAGGAGAACATCAACCGCTATCTGCAGGGCAAGCCGGACTCCGTGTTCATGTGGTTCGCGGGCTACCGCATGCAGTTCTTCGCCAAGAAGGGCCTGCTGCACGACATCAGCGACAACTGGGCGGGCTACCAGGGCTTCTCGCCCGCGCTGAAGGCGCAGTCGACAGGTGAGGACGGCAAGCAGTACCTGACGCCGTACTACTACTACCCCTGGGCCGTCTTCCACCGGAAGAGCGTCTTCGAGCAGCACGGCTACCAGGCCCCCAAGACCCTCGACGAGTACATAGCCCTCGCCAGGCAGATGCAGAAGGACAAGCTCGTCCCCATCGCGTTCTGCGACAAGGACGGCTGGCCCGCGATGGGCACCTTCGACTACATCAACATGCGTACCAACGGATACGAGTTCCACAAGAACCTGATGGCGGGCAAGGAGGCGTGGACCGACAAGCGCGTCAAGGACGTCTTCGACACCTGGCGCAGCCTCCTTCCGTACTGCCAGCCCGGAGCGAACGGCCGTACCTGGCAGGAGGCCGCGACCAGCCTGCAGAAGAAGGAAGCGGGCATGGCCGTCTTCGGACTGCCGCACCCCGGCGCCCAGTTCCCCAAGGGCGAGCAGGCCGACATCGACTTCTTTCCCTTCCCGGAGATCAATCCGGAGCACGGCCAGGACGCGGTCGAGGCGCCCATCGACGGCTTCCTGCTGGCGAAGAAGGCGAAGGAACTCAAGAACAGCAAGAGCATGCAGAGCGCCAAGGACCTGCTCACGTGGCTGGCCAGTGGCAAGGCGGAGGACATCTACCTCGCCAGTGACCCCAACAACATCGCGGTGAGCGACCGGGCCGACACCTCGAAGTACTCGCCGCTGCAGAAGAAGGCCGTCGAACTCGTCTCGGGCGCCAAGCAGATCTCGCAGTTCCTGGACCGCGACACGAGGCCCGACTTCTCGTCGACGGTGATGATTCCGGCCATCCAGACCTTCATCAACAAGCCAAAGGATGTTGACGGGTTGGTCAACAGTATCGAGAGGCAGAAGAAGACCATCTTCGCCGCCGAGGGCTGAACCGACACCGGCCGCAACCGACTTGGAGCCACCAGCCGTGCCGCTGCTGCAATCTTCCGGGGAAGACGCCCCCGGCCCGCCCCAGACCGCCGGGGGCACCCTGAAGCACGCCGGGGGGCGATCGGGGGGGAGCGTCCCGAGGCGCGCCGCACGGCGGGGTCCTCGGCGCTTCACCCGCCGCGACCTCGCCGTCCTCGGCGTGCTGCTCGGCATACCGATCCTGCTCGACCTGGCCATCGTGTGGGGACCGACCCTCGCCTCCGTCGTCCTCTCCTTCACCAGCTGGGACGGCATAGGAGACATCTCCTGGGTCGGTACGAAGAACTACGAGACCCTTTTCACCGACTATCCGCAGTTCTGGCCGGCGGCCCGCCACAACCTGCTCTGGCTGGCCTTCCTCGGACTGATCGCCACGCCCTTCGGGCTGCTGCTGGCCGTCCTGATCGACAGGGGCGTGCGGTTCAGCCGCTTCTACCAGTCCACGCTGTACATGCCGGTGGTGCTTTCCCTCGCCGTCGTCGGCTTTATCGCCCAACTGGTCTTCTCCCGCGACCAGGGCGCGCTCAACGCGATCCTCGGGGACACCGAGAATCCCACCGACTGGCTCGGCGATCCCGACCTCAACCTCTGGATGATCATGCTGGCCGCGGCCTGGCGGCACACCGGCTATGTGATGATCCTCTACCTGGCCGGACTCAAGGCCGTCGATCCCTCGCTGAAGGAAGCCGCTGCCATCGACGGGGCCAGTGAGGCGCAGACCTTCTTCCGTGTCGTCTTCCCGACCCTGCGGCCCGTCAATGTCATCGTCGGCGTCATCACGGTCATCGAGGCGCTGCGCGCCTTCGACATCGTCTACGCCGTCAACAAGGGCAGAAACGGCCTGGAGCTGCTCTCGGTCCTGGTCACCGACAACATCATCGGCGAGGCCAGCCGGATCGGATTCGGCTCCGCGATCGCCGTGGTGCTGCTCCTGGTCTCCCTGGGATTCGTCGTCACGTACCTGGTCCAGGAGATCCGTGGGGAGAAGAACCGATGACGCTCGACACCGCCCCGGCGCCGGCCACCACCACGGCCCCGGCCACGGCGCCCCGCAAGCGCCGCCTGCCCGGTCGGCTCGGCGTGCACGCCTTCCTGATGACCGTCTCGCTGGCGTTCCTGGCACCGCTGCTGCTCGCCGTGTACGCCTCGCTCAGGCCGTACGACGAAACATCCGAGCACGGGTACTTCTCGCTGCCCCGGAAGCTCTCCTTCGACTACTACCGGCAGGCCTTCAGCGACTCGGGGATGACGAAGTACTTCGTCAACACCCTGCTCATCGCCGTGCCGGGAGTGCTGCTCACGCTGTTCTTCGCCTCATTCGTCGCCTTCGCCGTCGCACGGCTGAAGATGCGCGGCTCGATCCTGCTTCTGATGCTGTTCACCGCGGGCAATCTGCTGCCCCAGCAGGTGATCGTCACGCCGCTGTACGTCATGTTCAACCGCATCCCGCTGCCGTACTGGATGTCCGACTCGATGACGATGTTCGACTCGTACTGGGCCGTCATCCTTGTCCAGGTCGGGTTCCAGATCGGTTTCTGCGTCTTCGTGCTCGCCAACTTCATGCGCACGCTGCCGCAGGAGATCCTGGAGGCGGCGATCGTGGACGGCGCGGGTGTGTGGACGCAGTACTGGCGCATCACGCTCCCGCTGTGCCGGCCGGCCCTCGCGGCCCTGGGCACGCTTCAGTTCACCTGGATGTACAACGACTTCCTGTGGGCACTCGTCTTCATCTCCGACGGCGACAAGCTCCCCGTCACCTCGGCGCTGAACAATCTCCGGGGCCAGTTCTTCACCGACTACAACCTGCTCGCCGCGGGCTCGGTGATCGTCGCGCTGCCGACGCTGCTGGTCTTCCTGCTGCTGCAGCGGCACTTCATCGCCGGGCTCACACTCGGCTCCACCAAGGGCTGACACTGCGCGGTAGGCGGAATTCGTCAGACCGACGGCCCGCCGGTGCGACGCTCCGGGTGCCGGAGGAGATGCGATCTACGGTGGTTCTCGTGGAGGGTGGAAGCCCGGGATGCACCGGCAAGGTCCGCGCCGGCGGCTCGGAGAGTTCGCTGACGCCCTCCTCAATCTGCGTTGTGAGGTGCACCGTGGCATCTACTCCAACCGGCCCCCGGACAGTCGGTGAGGAGGTTACTGGTCCGTTCTCCTGGTACCGGTCGTTCACCCCGCAGGGGCGCCGGGCCTTCAAGGGCGCATTCGGCGGATTCGCACTTGATTCCTACGATTTCCAGGTGCTGCCGCTGAGCATGGTCGCCATCACGGCCTACTTCCACCTCACCAAGGCGGAAGCAGGGCTTCTGACCACCGTCACACTGGTGATGTCCGCGCTCGGCGGGATCCTCGCCGGGGGGCTGATCGACCGGGTCGGCCGGGTCAGGACCCTCATGATCACCGTGGGTACCTACGCCCTGTTCACCGTGCTGTGCGGTTTTGCCGTGACCTATCCGATGCTGCTGGCGAGCCGCGCTCTTCAGGGCCTTGGCTTCGGCGGTGAGTGGGCGGCAGGCGCCGTCCTGGTCGCCGAGTACGCCAGGAGCCGTTACCGCGGCCGGACCCTGGCCTTCATCCAGAGCTCCTGGGCCATCGGCTGGGGACTGGCGGTCATCGTGAGCACGGTGGTGATGGACAATCTTGCGCCCGACATCGCCTGGCGGGTGATGTTCTGGACCGGTGCTCTGCCGGCAGCGCTGCTGTTCTACGTGCGCCGCAACGTCCAGGACGCCCCCGAGGTGATCAACCGGCTCGCCGAGAAGGGCGAGCGTGTCCCGCTGACATCGGTCTTCCGGGGCACCCTGGCGCGCAGGACGTTTTTCGCGACGCTGCTGGCGACCGGAGCCCAGGGCGGCTACTACACCATTGCGACGTGGCTGCCCACGTACCTCAAGACCGAGCGAGGTCTGACCGTTGTCGGTACGGGCGGCTACCTGTTCGTGCTCATCACAGGCGCCTTCTGCGGCTACGTGACCGCCGGGTACGTCATCGACCTCCTGGGACGAAAGAAGTCCTTCGCCCTGTTCGCGGTCATGAGCGGGAGCCTGCTGTTGGCCTACATCAACATCCCCGACGGCGCCAACAGCCTTCTGCTGGTCCTCGGCTTCCCCCTGGGGTTCTGCGCCTCCGCCATCTTCTCCGGCTTCGGCTCCTTCCTGGCCGAGCTCTACCCCAGCGCGGTCCGTGGCACCGGTCAGAGCCTCACCTACAACCTCGGCCGCGGTATCGGAGCATTTTTCCCCACCGCAGTGGGCTTCACCGCAGGCAGCGCCGGCGTCGGCAACGCCCTCGTCTACGGCGTCGTGGGATACGCCGTCGCCCTCGTCGCCCTCCTCGGCCTGCCCGAGACCCGGGGCACCGAATTCACCTGAAGCACCGGCAAGGTTTCATCCGTCGCAGATGTCGTCCCGGACGCGGGCAGCGAATAGTGATCATGCTCACGTCTCTGGCATGAGCTTCAGTGTCGTTGCTTACTGCGCTGGTCGCGAGGCTGTGGCAGCGTCACCGTCGTCGGCCTTCGGTACGTTGGGAGCGGGACCTGGTGATCGCCGAATTGGATCTCTTCGACGAATCGTTCGTACAGGACCCCCATCCCCTGCTCGCTCGGCTGCGACAGGAAGCACCCGTGCACTTCGATTCGGCGACGGGCCTGTGGGTGGTGAGCCGCTACCAGGACGTGCGTCGCGTGCTGCTCGACAGCGTCGCATTCCGTCCTGACAACGCTCAGAATGCGGTCACGCCGCTGTCGGTGGCCGCGCTGCGTGTGCTCGCGCGGTCCGGCTTCTCCCTGCCTCCGGCCCTGGCCAACAACGGCGGCGTGAGCCATGGCGGCCTGCGTCGGCTTGTCACCCGATTCTTCAACGCCGAGCGTGTGGCTGCCGCAGTACCTGTGGTCGACAATGTCGCGCTGGAGTTGCTGACAGAACTGCGCGGACGGCTGGAGGCCGGGCAACCCGGCGACTTGGTGTCTGATTTCGCGCGTATTCTCCCCTGCCGCGTTCTGATGCGGATGCTGGGTGTGCACGGAGAGGATCCGCTGACGCTGGTGCGCTGGAGTGACGATGCGCTGGAGTTGTTCTGGGGCCGGGCAACGGTGGAACGCCAGGTGGAACTGGCCGAATCGGTGGCGGCGTTCCACCAGTGGCTGTCCGAGGAGGTTTCGGGCGGCTCGGTGGACACGGACAGCCTGGTGGGAGCCCTGTCGCAGTACCTGCTGCCAGACGGCACGCAGCTGGACAGCGCGACAGCCGTAGCCGTGTGCTTCTTTGTCCTCATCGCCGGTCAGTCCACGACCGGACAGCTGATCGCCACCGTGCTGCGTCGGGCCCTGGAAGAGCCGGGTCGATGGGCCATGGCCGGCGCGGAGCCGGGGTTCGCACAAGCCTGGGTGGAAGAGATCCTGCGGAGTGAGTCACCGGTGACGAGCTGGCGCCGGACAACGGCATATGAGGTGGAACTCGGCGGAGTACAGCTCGCGCCGGGCTCCCAGCTGCTGCTGATGCTGATGAGCACGGGGGCCGACCCGGATGTGTTCCAGCAGCCGCAGCTGCTGGACGCTCATCGGAACAACGTCCGCCATCACCTGGCTTTCGGCGCCGGGCGCCACCGCTGCCCCGGCGCTTCCCTGGCCCGGACCGAAGCCGCGATCGCACTTCACGCGGCGGCTCGCTCGCTGCCAGACGCCGTCACAGTCAAGGACAGCGCTCGCTCGCCGATGCTGGGCCTGCTGTCCTTCCGGGCGCCGCTGTCCCTGCCCATCGTTCTTGGCCAGGTGCACTGATCGTCAACCCCGGCAGATCGAGTTGCCCGCCGGTTCCGCGGCAGCCGCCGCCCGCTGTACCGGCTACGCGGGTCGGGGGACAGGCAGACGGCGGAGCGCGATGGCCGTGCCACGGTCGGTCCACGCGGAGACCGGGGGCCTGCGAGGTGGTTCGGGGTCTGCTGCCGTGGTGGTGGCACGGGTGTGGACCACGAGGACCACAGCGGCCAGTTCTTCGGGAGTGGGCTGCCCGTACAGCACCTTGATGGGAGGGATCGTGTGCTCCTGGATGGGGAAGTCCGTGTCAGCCACGTCGGTACGCGCCCCTACGTCTAGAGCGGTATGTTGCCGTGCTTCTTCGGGGGCAGTGTCTCTCGCTTGGTGCGCAGCGCCCGCAGGCCGCGGATGACGTGCTGCCGCGTCTCAGAGGGTTTGACCACCGCGTCGATGTAACCGCGCTCGGCAGCGATGAAGGGAGTGAGGAGAGCGTCCCCGTACTCGCTCATCAGCTCGGCGCGCTTCTCCTCCCGGTGGACTGGGCCTTGGAGGTCAGCCCCCGTCTGCGACACGCCGTGGAGGATGCCGACGGCGCTCTGGGGACCCATCACCGCGATCTGTGCGGTGGGCCAGGCCAGGTTGAGGTCGGCGCCGAGGTGCTTGGAACCCATGAGGTCATAGGCGCCGGCGAAAGCCTTCCGGGTAATGACGGTGATGAGCGGGACGGTGGCCTCGGCATAGGCGTAGATCAGTTTGGCGCCGCGGCGGATGATGCCTTGGTGTTCCTGGTCAGTGGCCGGCACGAAGCCGGGTACATCCACGAAGGTCACCACCGGGACGTTGAAGGCGTCGCAGGTCCGAACGAACCGGGCGGCCTTTTCGCAGGCGTCGATGTCCAGGCAGCCGGCCAACTGCAACGGCTGGTTGGCGACGATGCCCACAGGGTGTCCCTCGATGCGGCAGAAGCCGGTGATGAGGTTCGGCGCGAACAGAGGCTGTGTCTCAAGGAATTCGTAGTCGTCGATGACGTGCTCGATGACGTGGTGCATGTCGTAGGGCTGGTTGGTGGAATCTGGTACGACCGTGTCCAGCTCCAGGTCTTCGGCGCAGGTCTCCAGGTCGGCCTGGTCCGGGTGGGCCGGAGGTTCCTGGAGGTTGTTCGAAGGCAGGTGGGACAGCAGTGCCCTGACGTATTCCATGGCCTCCTTTGCATCACCCGCCAAGCAGTGAGCGACACCGGAGACGGTGCTGTGCGTGCGAGCTCCGCCCAATTCCTCGATGTCGATGTCTTCGCCGGTCACGGTCCTGATCACTTCGGGCCCGCTGGTGAGCATGTGCGAGGTGCGCTCGGCAATCACGGTGAAGTCGGTCAGAGCGGGGGAGAAGACCGCAGGGCCGTCGCACGATCCCAGAACGAGTGAGATCTGGGGGACGACTCCGGAAGCATGCACGTGGCGGCGGAACGTCTCGCCGCTCGTGCCCAGGGCGCTGCCCCCGGCCTGGACGCCGGCCCGTCGGGAGTCGCTGATGCCGATAACTGGACAGCCGGTCTTCAGGGCAAAGTCCATCACCTTTGCGATCTTCCTGCAGACCGCCTCACCCATGGCCTCGCCGAAAACGGTGGAGTCCTGTGCGAAGACAGCCACGGGGCGGCCGTCGACGGTGCCGTAGCCGGTGACCACGCCGTCTCCATACGGTCGTTCGCCATCCAGCTCTGCATGGTTCAGGCGGTGCCCTGCGGCCGCGTCCAGTTCCACCAGGGAGTCCTGGTCGAGCAGTTGCTCCACGCGTGCACGGGCGGTCACCTGGGCCACCTCGGCTTGGGCGTGTTGCGCTTCCAAGGTGTGCACGGCTTGCTCGATCGGGTGATGCAGATTCTCGGCATGCCTTCGAGCGGTGAGGATGCTGCTCTGGGATGTGGCCATCGCGTGGGTCTCCGTGTCCGGGGGAGTGTCCGCGGTGCGAGGGGGCAGGTCCTCGCACCGCGGGCGGCCGTTCAACGAGACCAAGACGACCGCGATGTCACCTTAGGGATTGTAGAACGATTCTTCAATAGAGCATCGCCTTCTCGCTGCGGAGCGCGGCCGAGGTGCGTCGTCCGCGCCTCGCGCCGGATGAGGGCGGCTGGGTGACGGTTGACATGGGCCGGATCGCATGATAATCCAGTAATCCAGAAAGGGGATTGTAGAACAATCCTACGCATCGGTAAGGCGGAGGTCTGCACTCGCGGGATCTGGATCGGCTTCCCTCCCGGTGTCGCGTTTCCGGCCAATGCCACAGCCTCAGCCATCATCCAGCCGCTTCGAGCCCTCTCGCAGGCGGACCACCGCGCGGCGTAGTTCCGGCAACATGGCCGCGCATCCCCCAGTGAGGACGCAATGCCTCCCTTCACCTCCACTCAGGTGCCGTCGGTTCACTCGGATACCGAGACCGGGCAACGGGTCTCCGTGACCTGGGTCCTGCCTGCGGTGGCTGAATCTGCTCAATCCGCCCGCCGGCAAGTCGGCGACCTGCTGCAGGCGTGGGATCTGCGGCATCTGGTCGAGGATGCAGAGCTGATCGTTTCTGAACTCGTCACCAATGCGATCTGCCACGGCTCGGACCGTGATCCGATCTGGCACACGGTGCGGCGCATCCACATGGCCACCGGGGCCGTGATCCGCCTCGAGGTCGGCGACTACGGCCGAGGGTGGAGCGGTGCTCTGTCTCCCCCGCAGTCCGACGACGACATCCCGTGCAGTGGGCGAGGGCTGTACCTGGTCGAGGCCCTGTCCTCGGGCTGGGGCACCTGGAACCTGCCGCACGGCCATGCGGTGTGGGCCGCGCTGCCGATTGATGGCGGTCTTGCCGACTCTGCGGCGCTACCGGCTCCACGGCCGGCCGAGGCGCGTCGTGATGAAACTGAGTTGTAGAAAAAGCTTCATCCCCTCTTGAAGGATCGTTCAACGATCCCTAGCTTGTACCCACGTCAAGCCGCAGGGCATGCGCGTCGTCCGAATCTCGAAGGCGGCAGTACGGATGACAGCCCACCGCTGATGAGGGCTTTGACTCCCGTCCCTCTCCATCTCCGTGAGGTCACCGTGACATCCATCCCCACCAGCCCCCCGACCACAGTCGAGAGCGAGGTGACCGGCCCCTTCGCCTGGTTCCGGTCGATGTCCCCGCAGGGCCGCAGGGCCTTCAAGGGCGCATTCGGCGGGTACGCCCTCGACTCCTACGACTTCCTCGTGCTCCCGATGGCGATGGTTGCCATCACCGCCTACTTCAGCCTGACCACGGCGCAGACCGGGCTACTGACCACCGTCACACTGTTGTCCTCCGCAGTCGGCGGAGTCGTCGCCGGTCTCCTGATCGACAGAATCGGCAGGGTCAAGACCCTCATGGTCACGGTGGGCACCTACGCCGTGTTCACCGTGCTGTGTGGCTTCGCCACGAGCTACCCGATGCTGCTGGGATTCCGGACACTTCAGGGTGTCGGTTTCGGTGGCGAGTGGGCGGCCGGCGCCATCCTGGTCGCCGAGTACGCCAAGCCGCTCTACCGCGGCCGGGTCCTGGCCTGGGTCCAGAGCGCGTGGGCGGTCGGCTGGGCCCTGGCCGTCGTCGTGGGCACGACCCTCACGAACAACGTCGATCCGGACCTGGCCTGGCGTGTGCTGTTCTGGACAGGAGCCCTGCCCGCGCTGCTGCTGGTGTACGTGCGGCGCAACGTCGAGGACGCACCCGAGGTGACCGAGCGGCTGGCCAGGAAGGAAGCCCGCCCTCCGCTGTCCTCCGTCTTCAAGGGCGGCATGGCTCGCCGGACCATCTGCGCGACCCTGCTGTCCACCGGCGTGATGGGCGGGTACTACACCTTCGCCACGTGGCTGCCGACCTACCTCAAGACCGAACGCGGCCTGACGGTCGTCGGCACCGGCGGCTACCTGTTCGTCCTCATCACCGGAGCCTTCTGCGGCTACATCACGGCCGGCCAGCTCGTCGACCGCCTGGGCCGCAAAGGCACCTTCGTCATCTTCGCGCTCCTGAGCGCCGGCCTTCTGATCTCGTACGTCAACATCCCACAGGGCTCCAACTCCCTTCTGCTGATCCTCGGTTTCCCCCTCGGCTTCAGCGCCTCCGCCATCTTCTCCGGCTTCGGCTCCTACCTGGCCGAGCTCTACCCCAGCACGGTCCGCGGAACCGGCCAGAGCTTCACCTACAACGTGGGACGAGCGCTCGGCGCCATCTTCCCGACGGCTGTCGGCTTCTCGTCGGCGGGTGTCGGCGGTGCGCTGATCTACGGTGCCATCGGCTACGGGCTCGCACTCGTCGCTCTTCTCGGCCTCCCGGAGACCCGCGGCGCCGAACTCACCTGAACCTGTCCCACACCCACTGACCATTGGTGACGGTGGCCGGCGACAAACCCGCCGGCCACCTCACCACTGCCGGTCGGCACCACATCATGAGAGGTTCCATCCTTTGCGCGAGAAGGTCGGCCGAGCCCCCAGAACAAAACCCAGGCACCGGTACGGGACGGACCTCAAAGCCGTGCGCCACCTCATCAAGCCGAAGAACTGGCGCGTACGCAACAAACTGACAGCCGTCGTGCTGATCCCCGGGCTCCTGGCCGGCGTTCTGGCGGTCGTCAGCCTTTCCCGCACTGTCGCCGACGCCGAGGACTACGGGCAGTTCTCCGTCCTCGCCCGCCTCCAGCAACCGGCCTTGGCCCTGGTCCACGCGCTCCAGGAGGAACGCGACACCACAGCCGGATTTATCGCCGGCCGGCGCAAGGCCGCGAACAGCAACCCCCGTCGCCAGCGCACCGAAGTCGACGCCGCTGCTGCCCTCTACCGTCAGGCAGCCGATGACATGGACGCCTCCGACGATCCCCAGCTGCAGGAGGTCCTGAGCGCCGTCACGCAGGAACTGGGAAGCCTCCCAGCGCTCCGCAGGTCAGTGGATGAAGCCAACCTGACGCAGGGCTCGATCCTCGCCAACTACACAGCCGCCATCGGCAAACTCATGCGTCTCGGGCCGGTCCTGGCCGCGCACAACGGCGGCGACACGACCGCCGGTCAGGTGCGGGCCCTCAACTCCCTGTCATCCGCAGTGGAAAACACCAGCCGGGTGCGAGCCGACCTCAACTGCGTCCTGACCACCGGTACCTTTCTCGTGGGCCAGTTCCCGGAGTTCGCCGGCGCGGTCGCACGCCAGCAGGAGTCGGTGGACGATTTCATGGCCACAGCCAGCGAAGCCCAGCAGAGCCTGTACGCCAACACCGTCAAGGGCGCATCCGTCAGCACCACCCAGGCCATCCAGGAACGCGCCGGCGAGCAGGCACAGTCCCCGCGCGTCGAAGCGGACGCGGCGACATGGAACAAGGTTTCCAGCCGCAGGATCGCGCTCATGCGCGAGGTGGAATCACGGATTCTCGCCGATCTCATCACCCGCAGCGGCCAGGTGCACAGCTCCCGCCAGAGCGCAGCGCTGTGGGGAGCGGCTGGGCTGCTCGCCGTATTCCTGGTGACAGGCTCCGTGGTCACCGTCGTCGTACGGTCCATGACCCGGCCCCTGAAGACCCTGCGCATCTCCGCGCTGAAGGTCGCAAACGAGCACCTGCCGCAGGCACTCACACGGCTTCGGCAGGCGGACATTGATGACCTGCGCGACTACCGGGCCACCCCGACCGCAGTCGCGGCCAACGACGAGATCGGCGAGGTCGCCCAAGCATTCGATGCCGTACAGAGTGCCGCCGTCGCTCTCGTGAGGGACCAGGCCGCACTCCGCAAGCACATCAACGGCATGTTCATCCACCTCTCCCGCCGCAACCAGCATCTGGTCAGCAAACTCCTCTCCGAGATCAGCGACTTGGAGCAGCACGAGGACAACCCCAACCACCTGGCTCGCCTTTTCCGTCTGGATCACCTGGCCACACAGATGCTCCGCACGGACGAAAGCCTCCTGGTGCTGGCCGGCTCCGACACGGGTCGCGGATGGGAGCAGCCGATGCCGGTGTCGGAGATTGTGCTGGCTGCCAGTGCCGAGGTGGAGCAGTACACCCGCATCGACTTTCGTCCGTCGCAAGGAGCCGACATCGCGGCTGACGCCGTTACCGACCTGGTGCACCTGTTGGCCGAGCTGATGGAAAATGCGACGGTCTTTTCCAGCGCCCGCTCCCGCGTCACCGTGACCTGCCGGACGGATTCCGACCGTCCCACTGACCTCACGATCTCCATTGATGACGAGGGCACTGGAATGACAGCCGAGAAACTGGCCACGGTGAACCAGCGGCTGGCCTCGGCGTTGTCGCTCGACCCCGATGCGGGGCAGAGCATGGGGCTGTTTGTCGTAGGCCGCCTCGCAGCCAGACACGGCATCGACGTGCGTCTTGTTTCGACCCCCCGACGGGGCAGCACGGCCCTGGTACGAATCCCCCGGAACCTTCTGGCCGGCCTCCACCCATACGGCCCGGTGGCGCAGGAGTGGAGCGACTCCGGATCGGCCGACCAGCCCTCCACCCACCCTGTCCCGGCCTGGACGGCGTCTTCGGCCCCTGTGTCCGCATCGCCACCTGAGGACCAGCCTGCTCCTGCCGTCGGCTCATATCCGACCACCGGCGTCGAACCCATCTTCGGCTCGCCGCAGGAATGGCTGGCGCACCGCCGCTACACCGATGGCATGCACATCAGCGACAGACCATCGCCCGGCTCGCCCCCGGTACCTCACACCGGCAGCGACACGCTGGACGATCTGCCGACCGTAGAAGGACAAACGTGATGCCCAGACCAGTCATTGGTACCGCTGTGCTTCTCAGCGCCGCCCTGTTCCTGGCCTCCGCCTGCACAGGTGAGCCGGCTGTTCCGCCGTCCCGCGCCCCCGTGAATATCGGCTTCCTCGCGCCGCTGTCGGGTCCTGGCGCCTCAGTGGGAACCGACACCAAGCGAGGCGCCGAACTGGCCGTGCAGATTGTCAACGGCCAATATCCCTCGGTGGCGCTGCCGCTGGGGCCGGGGGCGGGTCTTCCTCGCTTGGACAACGCGAAGATCAGGCTCATAGCCGCCGACACCAGTGGCTCCGTTTCGCGCGGGGCGACCCAGGTGGCGCATCTGGTCAGGACCCAGCACGTGGTCGCCATGGCCGGGGGCTACGAATCAGCCGTCACCGAAGCTGCCAGCGCACGCTCCGAGGATCTGAGGATCCCGTTCGTGAACGGAGGTTCCTCCGCATCGTCATTGACCGAGCGCGGCCTTGACTGGTTCTTCCGCACCGGACCCTCCGACCTGAGCTACGGCCGAGTGGTGTTCTCCCTGCTGAAAGAACGCCAGAGCGAGGGAACGTCGGTCAAGCGCATCGCAGTGCTCCACACCGACGATCAATACGGCAACGACGGATCCGCCATGATCGAGCGTCTTGTCTCCCACATCGACGGCAACGTCGTGGCGGACATCAAAGTCGGGGCCCGGTCCAGCGATCTGTCCTCCCACGCGCACGCGGTGACAGCCTCCGACCCCGATGTCGTACTGACCTTCCTGTACACATCCCAAGCGCTGGCGCTGAGGGACGCCTTCGACCGCCTCGGATACCAGCCTCCGGCGCTCATAGCCTTCGGAGGCGGGCATGCAGATCCCGCATTCATCCGGAGGGACCCGAGCGCCGCCGAGGGAGTCTGCAGCCGCTTCGCCTGGTCTTCCGACCTGGCCGAGCGCAACCCCACGGCCAGGGCCGTCGGGTACCTCTACAGGGAAACGTACGACGCCCCCATGAACGATGACGCTGCCCGTGCGTTCACAGCCGTGATGACGCTCGCACAGGCGATCAACGAGGCCGGATCCCCCACACCGGCCGATATCCGCTCAGCACTGGTGAACATCGATGTGCCGGGCCGCGACACGATCATGCCGTGGGACGGCGTGAAGTTCGACGACAACCACCAGAACATCGGAGCCCGAGGCATCGTGGAGCAGGTCCACAACGGCCGGTACCACCTCGTCTATCCCTTCGACGTGGCCCGTGCACGCCTGCGGTGGCCCATGGCCGACGAGGGATGACGGCATGGAGCATGCGTCCTTGGTCTCCGTCAGGCCTCACGGAGCCATGAACTCGGAGTACTTCTCGAGCAGCTGCTTTTCCGCGCCGTCAAGATAGTCGGCCAGCAGCAGCTCGGCTCTCACCCTGTCTGCCGCCTTGAGGGCGGAGAGGATCTCCCGGTTGCGCCCCAGGTACGGCTCGTGGAAGCTGCGCGGATTGTCCATGGCATGGAAGACCAAGCGCAGTTCAGCCAGCACACCGCGCATGAGGTCGTCCAAGCGCTTGCTGTGGGTGAGGGCCACCACGGCATGGTGGAAGTGGATGTTCGCGGTGCCCAGTTCACGCCATGCGCCTTCCTCGGCCGCCTTCTCGCCTTCGGCGACTGCGGCTTCAGCTTGGGCAAGGTCGTAGGGCGGTGCCCCGAGATTACGCACCGCCGCACACTCGATGAGTCTGCGGACCCGGTAGATGTCGGTGACATCCTGCATGGTGAGGACGCGGACGAACACGCCGCGGTTGAGCTCGTGGACCAGCAGCCTCTCGTGGGTGAGGAGTCGGAACGCCTCTCGCAGCGTGTTGCGCGAAACTCCCAGAGCGCCCCCGATGGTGTCTTCGGAGAGCTTGCTCCCAGGCGGGAGGTAGCCCTCGGCAATGCGTGCCCGCAAGATGTCGGCGACGCGGTCGGCGGTGCTGGAGCGCCCCAGAAGCGCACGGTCACCAACGAGCACGGACGGGTCCACCTCGGCTGTCATGGTCTCTGCCCTTTCCCACGGCCGACGGTGCGTCCGACGGTCTTCCACACTCGGTTTCTCTGTATCCAAGTGAACAGGAAACTCGTGAACGAAACAACAGAGGCACTGTCGGATCGTTCAACGATCCTCTACTATTGAATGAATGATGAGCGGCCGTGCTGCACACAGCGCGGTGATACTCGAGGCGGCCTTGATGCTGCCGGTGACGATGGGGAGAGCGATGACGACAGCGGATGCCGGGGCCCTCACCCCCGCCGACGCGCGGGCGATGTTCCGCGACGGTGCAAGTGTGCCGACCACGGGATGGTGCGCGGCGTACACCCAGGTCAATCTCGTCGCTGTCCCGGCCGACTGGGCCTATGACGTTCTCCTGTTCTGCCAGCGCAACCCCAAGCCGTGTCCGGTGCTCGATGTCACGGACCCGGGACACTGGTCGACACCGCTGGCTCCCGGCGCCGACCTGCGCACCGACGTCCCTCGCTACCGTGTCTGGGAGAACGGCCGACTGATCGACGAACCCTCCGACGCCACTGATGCCTGGCGTGACGACCTTGTCACCTTCCTCATCGGGTGCAGCTTCTCCTTCGAGACCGCGCTCGCCCAGGCAGGAGTGCCCCTGCGCCACGTCGACCAGGGACGCAATGTCGCGATGTACAAGACAAATCGTGACTGCCGGCCGGCCGGCCGGCTCAAGGGCCCCATGGTGGTGTCCATGCGGCAGATTCCGGCTGACCTCGTCGACACCGCGGTCCGCGTCAGCGCCCTCATGCCCGCGGTGCACGGAGGCCCGGTGCACACCGGCGACCCGGCAGCCCTGGGTATCGAGGACCTTGCGCACCCCGACTTCGGCGACCCGGTGCAGGAGGAGCCGGGCGATGTGCCGGTGTTCTGGGCCTGCGGCGTCACACCGCAGGCCGCGCTGATGGCCTCACGACCCCCGTTCGCCATCACTCACGCCCCCGGATACATGCTGATCACCGACCGCCGAGACACGGATTACCGCATCGCATGATGTCGCAGTGGTATCTCGTGCCGATCGGACTGTTCCAAGGAGACAACCCAGCGATGACAGGCATCGTGATCGACCTCAACGCAGACCTCGCGGAAGGCTACGGACGGTGGGTCCTCACCGACGACGAGGCCATGCTGTCGGTCGTCACCAGCGCCAACGTTGCGTGCGGCTTCCACGCCGGAGATCCCAGCATCATGCGCCGCGTCTGCGACATGGCGGCCGAACGCGGTGTGAGGATCGGCGCCCAGGTTTCCTACCGGGACCTGGCCGGCTTCGGCCGACGGGCCATGGACGTGCCTGCGGACGAACTCGCCGACGAGATCACGTACCAGATCGGTTCCCTTCAGGTGTTCGCTCGGGCGGCCGGAACGAAAGTGACCTACGTCAAGCCTCATGGAGCGCTGTACAACCGTGTGGTGTTCGATCAGGCACAGGCGGCTGCCGTGGCAGCAGGCGTCAGACTCGCCGATCCGGCACTTCAGGTGCTGTGCCTGCCCGATTCGGCCATGCACGAGGAAGCCGAGCGGGTCGGCCTCCAGGTGGTCGACGAGGCGTTCGTCGACCGTGCATACACGGCGGACGGGGCGCTCGTCCCGCGATCCACGCCGGATGCGGTGATCACCGATCCCCAGCAGGTCGCCGCCAGAGCCGTTGCCATGGCGCTGGACGGCCGCGTCACTTCGCTGGACGGGGCCTCAGTGTCCATGCGTGCGCGCTCTCTGTGCCTGCATGGCGATACTCCGGGGGCAGTCGAGCTGGCCAAGCAGGTGCGTACGGCTCTGGAGGCGGCCGGAGTCACGGTGGAGGCGTTCGCATGATGCTGAGGCCGGTAGGAGTCGATTCCCTCCTTGTTGATCTGGACACGCCGGAAGAGGCACAGGCCTGGCATGCCGAGCTCCTGAGCCGCCATATCGCCGGGACGCTCTCGCCGGTGCGCGAGATCGTGCCCGGTGAGAAAACCGTTCTTCTCTACGGGGTCCACGACGCAGACGCCTTGCAGACGGAGCTGCACCGGTGGTCCGTGCCCGCTCTGGCAGCCGACAGTGGGCCCCTGTTGGAGATCCCGGTGCATTACAACGGAGCCGATCTCCGTGCGGTGGCTGAGATGTGGGGTGTCACCGAAGACGAGGTGGCGCGGATCCACAGCAGTATCGAACACCGTGTGGCCTTCTGCGGGTTCTCCCCGGGGTTCGCGTACATGATCGGACTCGGCGAGACGTACGCCGTGCCGCGCCACGCTGCACCACGCACTTCCGTACCCGTCGGCTCCGTTGCGGTTGCGGGTTCCTACACCGGCATTTACCCGCGTGCCTCGCCCGGCGGCTGGCAACTGATCGGTACGACCCATGTGCGCCTGTGGGACATGGAGCGCGAACCCGAGGCTTTGCTGACTCCCGGCGCTCGGGTGCGGTTCGTCCCTGAAGAACCCGTTTGCGGGAGCCCTGACACACCTGCACAGCCCACAAGGGCCGAAAGGCGCATCACATGAGCGGCGGCAAGCTGGAAGTCGTACGGGCCGGTGCGCTCACCACCCTGCAGGACCTGGGCCGGTTCGGTCACGCCTACCTTGGCGTACCGCGCTCCGGGGCACTGGACCAGCCGGCTCACCGACTCGCGAACCGGCTGGTGGGCAACCACGCCGAGGCCGCAACGCTGGAGACCACACTGACCGGAGCGGCCGTGCGCGCCGCACAGGCCGTGATCGTCGCCGTGACCGGGGCGCCCGCACCGGTGCGGGTCGACGGACGGCCGGCGGCCTGGGCCGAGGCCATACACCTTCCCGCCGGCGCCGTGCTCGATGTCGGCGTCCCCACCACCGGCGTGCGCAGCTATGTCGCCGTCAGCGGAGGCGTCGCGGTCCCCCCTGTCCTCGGCAGCCGCTCCACCGACCTGCTCTCCGGCCTCGGCCCGGCCCCTCTCAGGGACGGGGACATCCTGCCCCTGGGCGGGAAACTCGGCCGACCGCTCCACGCCGACACAGTGGTCTGGCAAGCGCCTCCTCAGGAGCTGGTCCTGCCCGTACTGCTCGGCCCACGGGACGACTGGTTCACCGCCACAGCCGTGAAGACCCTCGCATCAGCCCGTTTCTCGGTCTCTCCCCAGAGCAACCGCATCGCGCTGCGGATGGACGGGCCCACTCTCGAGCGTGCCGTGCACCGTGAAATGCCCAGCGAAGGCATGGTTTTGGGAGCCATCCAGGTACCGCCCGACGGCAAACCCGTGGTCTTCCTTGCCGACAGCCCCACCACCGGCGGCTATCCCGTGATCGGCGTTGTGCCAGAGAACCGGCTGTCGGCCGCTGCCCAGGCCGGCCCCGGCCTCGGCGTCAGATTCGCGCCGGTCCGCCGTCGGAAACGGTCCTGACGGACACCGAGGAACTCGAGGTCGGCCAGAACCAGTTGCGGCTGTGGCCTCGGATGTCACCCGCAAAGGCTCCGGCGCCGGCATTGGCCTCAGACGTCGGCGGTATGCTGCTGCACGATCACCAAGAACGCATCAGTCTCCAGGTCCATCACGACCTCCGCGGCCATGCCCTCGTCCTGGCGGGCCCGTGCGAACTCCTCGGCCGGCCAGCTTCCGCGCGGGCCCCCGGCGGGAAACCTCTCCAACACCGTACGGCGCATCCCGCACCCCCTTGTCTCTCTCGCTCCAACGACGCTCCGCACCCCGGTGTCACGGTCCGGCGAAGCCGCCTGTTCGCAGGGTGAGACGCGGCTGGTTCCCGCACGGTGGTGGTGAACCGGCAACAGGACGGACACAGTTGGACCCACGACGCCGCCCACGATCAACGGGCAGGTTCCCGACACGGGTTTCCGTGGCAGGGTGTTGCGGGCAATCCACTGTGGGCTACGGAAGAGGGGGAACCGTGATTGTCTGGATCAACGGTGCGTTCGGAGCGGGCAAGAGCAGTACCGCGCGCGAACTGATCGATCTGATCCCGAACAGCACGCTGTACGACCCCGAACTCATCGGCGGACAGCTGCGCCGGCTGCTGCCGCAGAAGCGCCTGGCCGAGGTGAGCGACTACCAGGATCTGCCGATCTGGCGGCGCCTCGTGGTGGACACCGCTGCGGCGCTGCTGAACGAGCTCGGCGGAGTGCTGGTCGTGCCGATGACCCTGCTGCGACAGGAGTACCGCGACGAGATCTTCGGCGGTCTGGCCTCCCGCCGGATTCCGGTGCGGCATGTGCTGCTTCGACCGGATGAAACGATCCTGCGCGAACGGGCAGCCACCATCGAGGAGCCGGATCTCCCGGACGCCGACCAGCCCGTGAGGCAATGGGCATACGACCACATCGAGCCGTACCTCGCCGCCCTCGACTGGATCGGGGGCGACGCATACGTCATCGACAACAGCAGGCTCGACCCCCTTCAGACGGCGCGGCGCATAGCCACGGCGGTACGCAACGGGGACGCCCCGGTCTGCGAGATCGTGCAGACCCCCGAGCCGACCGCCGAAACACTGGCCGCCGGCGTACTGCTCTTCGACGAGGAGGACCGGGTGCTGCTGGTCGACCCCACCTACAAGCCCGGCTGGGAGTTCCCGGGCGGAGTGGTGGAGCGCGGCGAGCCACCCGCGCGTGCCGGGATGCGCGAGGTGACCGAGGAGCTGGGTATCGAACTCGCCGAGGTTCCCCGGTTGTTGGTGGTCGACTGGGAGGCGCCGCGGCCGCCGGGCTTCGGCGGGCTCCGGCTCCTGTACGACGGCGGCCGACTGGACAGCGGCCAGGCCGGTCGGGTGCTGCTGCCCGGATCGGAGCTGCGCGGCTGGCGGTTCGTTGCCGAGGAGGAGGCTGCCGAGCTACTGCCGCCGACGCGTTACGAGCGGCTGCGCTGGGCACTGAGGGCGCGGGAGCGGGGCGCCGCGCTCTACCTGGAGGCGGGCGTCCCGGTCTGACAGCCTGCGTCGGGGCGGCCCGGACTCCGAGCGGTCACCCTCGAACGCCGCCCGGGCTCCAAGCGGTCACCCTCGAATGCCGCCCGTGAAGGGCCCACGCGACACGGCGCGGGTCCTTCACGGGCGGCCTACGGCTCCAGCTTCGCGCGGGCGCGCGCTCGACGGTCAGCTCGCGGCGTAGTTCTGCAGGAACAGCGCCTCCGCCACGGACAGCCGCTCCAGTTCCTCGGGCGAGACCGACTCGTTCACCGCGTGGATCTGCGCCTCCGGCTCGCTCAGACCGATCAGGAGGATCTCCGCCTCGGGGTAGAGCGCGGCGAGCGTGTTGCACAGCGGGATCGAGCCGCCCATCCCGGAGGTCTGCATCTCCTCGCCCGGGTAGGCGACACGCATCGCGTCGGCCATCGAGGTGTACGCGGGGCTCGTGACGTCCGCCTGGAAAGGCTGCCCCTGGCCCACCTGCTCCAGCGAGACCCGGGCGTTCCAGGGCGTGTGCTTCTCGATATGGGCGAACAGCAGCTTGGTCGCCTCGGCCGCGTCCTGGCCGGGCGGCACCCGCAGGCTGATCTGAGCCCGGGCGCTCGCCGGAATGGAGGGGGTCGCCCCTGCCACCGGGTGGCAGTCGATGCCGATCACCGTGACTGCGGGGCGCGCCCAGATACGGTCGGCGACCGTGCCGCTGCCGGTCAGACCGACACCGGTGAGGACCCTGGCGTCCTTGCGGAACTGCTCCTTTGGGTACTGCAGTCCGTCCCACTGGGCCTGCGCGGGCAGCCCGTCGATCACCGTCGAACCGTCCGCGGCACGCAGCGAGTCCAGTACGCGGATGAGCGCGGCCAGCGCGTCGGGCGCGGCGCCGCCGAACTGGCCCGAGTGCAGATTGCCCTCAAGGGTGTCGATCTGGACGCGGATCATCGTCATCCCGCGCAGTGTGGCCGTCACCGTAGGCAGACCCACCCGGAAGTTCCCGGTGTCGCCGATTACGATCGCGTCGGCCGTCAGCAGATCCGGGTGCGCATCGGCGTACTGCTCGAGGCCGCCCGTGCCCTGCTCCTCCGAGCCCTCGACGATCACCTTCACATTGACCGGGACGCCGCCGTTCGCCTTCAGGGCGCGCAGCGCGAGCAGATGCATGATGAAGCCGCCCTTGCAGTCGGCGGCGCCGCGTCCGTACCAGCGGCCGTCCCGCTCGGTCAGCTCGAAGGGCGGGCTCATCCAGGCGGCCTCGTCCAGCTGCGGCTGCACGTCGTAGTGGGCGTAGAGCAGAACGGTCCGCGCACCCTCCGGGCCGGGCAGCAGTCCGTACACCGACTGCGAGCCATCAGGGGTGTCGAGCAGCGCGACGTCCTGGAAGCCCTCGGTGCGCAGCGCATCGGCGACCCAGTTCGCGGCGGCCTCGCACGCGCTTCTCGGCGCCACGGCCTCGTCCGCCACCGACGGGAAAGCCACGAGTTCCGTCAGCTCCGCCTTGGCGCGGGGCATCAGGGACGCAATGGTCTCGGCGATCGGATGGGCGGTCATGGGCACGCTCCTTGTGGGTGCGACGTTGTGAGATATGTGTACGGCGAATGTGTGGTTGATCCTCCCACGGGCAGGAAGTGACCGCGCCGTAGGATGCCGTCGAGAGCATTGATCACAGCTCGGATCGGGAGCAGAAGCACATCGTGAGCAGCGAGAACGCAGACGCCGTGGGTGAGCACGACGAGCCGGGGCACGACCAGCCGGTGTGGGACGTCGTCGTGGTCGGCGGGGGGCCGGCAGGCGCCTCGGCGGCCTACGCCGCCGCGGTGGCCGGCCGCCAGGTGCTCCTGCTGGAGAAGTCCGAACTGCCCCGCTACAAGACCTGTGGCGGAGGGATCATCGGCCCCTCGCGGGACAGCCTGCCGCCGGGCTTCGAACTGCCGCTGCGGGACCGGGTGTACGCCGTCACCTTCTCGCTGAACGGCAGGCTGGCGCGTACCCGCCGCTCCAAGCGGATGCTCTTCGGGCTCATCAACCGGCCGGAGTTCGACGCCGGTCTTGTCGAGCAGGCGCAGAAGGCGGGAGCCGTCCTGCGTACGGGCGCGACCGTCTCCCGTGTCGAGCAGCACGGACCCGCGGTGCCCGACCGACGCACGGTCGCCGTGGTGCTGGCCGACGGCGAGACGGTGCTGGCCCGAGCCGTCGTCGGCGCCGACGGCAGCGCCAGCCGCATAGGCGCGCATGTAGGAGTGAAGCTCGACCAGGTCGACCTGGGCCTTGAGGCCGAGATCCCGGTACCGGCGACGGTGGCCGAGGACTGGGCGGGGCGCGTGCTCATCGACTGGGGGCCGATGCCGGGCAGTTACGGCTGGGTGTTCCCCAAGGGGCAGACCCTGACGGTCGGTGTGATCTCCGCCCGGGGAGAGGGCGCGGCGACCAAGCGCTACCTGGAGGACTTCATCGCACGGCTGGGACTCGCCGGGTTCGAGCCCGCCATCTCCTCCGGGCATCTGACGCGGTGCCGCAGCGACGACTCGCCGCTGTCGCGCGGACGGGTGCTGGTGTGCGGGGACGCGGCCGGTCTCCTCGAACCGTGGACCCGCGAGGGAATCTCGTTCGCGCTGCGGTCGGGGCGGCTCGCGGGGGAGTGGGCGGTACGGATCTCGGAGGCCCACGACGCTGTGGACGCCAGGCGTCAGGCGCTGAACTACGCGTTCGCGATCAAGGCCGGTCTTGGTGTGGAGATGGGCGTCGGACGGCGGATGCTCGCGATCTTCGAGCGCCGTCCGGGGCTTCTCCATGCGGCGATCACCGGTCTGCGACCCGCGTGGCGGGCGTTCGCCGACATCACACGTGGCTCGACGACGCTGGCGGGTCTGGTACGTACGCACGGCATGGCGCGGCGGGCACTGGAAGCGCTCGACCGCCGGGCGGAGCCGAACGAGCAGTCGGCCTGAGCCGCGGGGGCCTGGCTCGCTCCGGCCGGGCGTCGGTGGGCGGGCGGGGACCTGGCTCGCTCCGGCCGGGTGTTGGCTTGAGCGGGCTGGCTTTGAGCGGACTGGGCGGCCGGGGCATCGGACCGGCCAGGACGGCCGTCTCGGCCGCACCAGCCGCGTGGGCGCGGGCCTGGGCGCCGGGCGCCTGGTCGGTCACGTGGTCACGGTGATCCGGAAGACGGGGTGCTTGTGCGCCGCGGCGAGGAGTTCCTCGTCCGTCGACTTGGCGTTGACGTCGCCGAAGAAGCGTCCGACCTCCCAGCCCCAGCGCTCCAGGTAGGTGCGCAGCAGCGCGGGCTTCTCCTCGTCGGCCAGCTCGACCGCGGTGAACTGCTGTGTCTTGCGGCCGACTTGGAGCTGTCCGCCGCCGGCCGCCCGCAGATTGCGGACCCACTGGGAGTGGCCGCGGGCGGAGATCAGATATGGGCCGCCCTCGTAGGGGAGCGGGTTGACCGGGATACGCCGCCACTCACCGCTGGTGCGGCCGCGTACCGAGAGCTCTGCGGTGCCCATGAGGCTGATGCCGTGGCGGGCGAGCCAGGCGGCGGCGCCGTTGAGCATGGTGTCGAAGCGGCCGGGCTTGATGTAGTGCACCTGCGACATCGTGGACTCCTGTGATTGAGAGAGCAGTGCTCTCGCTTAAGAGCAGTGTGCACCGGAACGCCGATCTGAAGCAAGAGCACTGCTCTCATTGTTGGGCACTGCTCCGAAACGTGAAAGACTGCGCCCCATGACCACGATCCGAGGGGCCAGGGAACGGGCCCGAGTCGAAGTCACCGCAGCGATCAAGGACGAGGCTCGCAGACAGCTCGCGGCCGAAGGTGCCGCCAAGCTCTCCCTGCGCGCCGTCGCCCGCGAACTGGGCATGGTCTCCTCCGCGCTCTACCGCTACTTCCCCAGCCGCGACGACCTGCTGACAGCCCTCATCGTCGACGCCTACGACGCCGTAGGCGCCGCTGCCGAGAACACACTGACCCTCGCCCCCGACCCTCAGGACCACCCGGCGCGCTGGGTCGCGCTCTGCTCGGCCGTCCGCGCCTGGGCGCTCGCGCACCCCCATGAGTACGCGCTGATCCACGGCTCCCCGGTACCCGGCTACTCCGCCCCGATGGACACCGTCGGACCCGCCTCCCGTGTCGGACTCGCGATGATCTCGATCGCTCGTGACGCCCACCGCGCGAACGGAATCGCGCCGCCCCCGCTCGCCGAGGAACTGCGCCCCGAGGCCCACCGGCTCACCGCGACCCTCGTGCCCGATCTGCCGCCGGCCGTGGTAGTGGCCCTGGTGAGCGCGTGGCCGCAGCTGTTCGGGCTGATCTCTTTCGAGCTCTTCGGGCAGTTCAACCGGGTGGTCGAGGACCGGGACGCGTTCTTCGTCCATGCCGCCGCCCGCCTCGCGCACGAGGTCGGCCTGCGGAGTGTGCGGCCCTGAGGCAGGTCACGTACTGCCCGCCCTGAAGCAGGTCACGTACTGCACGGGGAGTACGCGTGATCGCCACGCCGGGCTGACGTCCGGGCGGCCCCGCCAGGTCTAGCGTGGCCGTATGGATGAGCAGCACACCCGCTTCTGCGGTCCCCCCTGGGCGCGGGGTGGTGGACCACCGCCGCCGCTGCGTCGCTGGGACGCCCGCCGCAGCACCGGCAGGGTGCCCTGGCTCTCGACGATCGCCCTGGCCGTGCTCGTGATGGTGGGGTCGAGCTTTGCCGCGCACGGCCAGCCGGACCGTGAACCGATCGACGCCTTTGCGCGCGTGCTGCTGCTGACCGGTCCGGCGATTCTGCTGCTGCGCAACCGCCGGCCCGTCGCCTGCGTATTCGGCGTCTGCGCGACAGCGCTCGTCTACGTCGGCGCGGGCTATCCCTACGGTCCCGTCTTCTTCACCGTCGCCGTCGGCGCTTTCGCCGCCGTCATCTCCGGGCACCGGCGTGCCGCCTGGTGGGCCCTGGGCGGGCTCTGGGCCGGCCACCTGCTGATCGCGCACTGGCTCTACGAGTATCTGCCACCGGGCAAGGACGACGCGGCGCCCTGGGGGCAGGAACTGGTCGTCCTCGCCTGGGTGGTGGCGGTCCTTGCGGCCTCGGAGCTCGTACGTGTACGGCGGGAGGCGTGGGCCCGCGAGGGCGCCGAACGCGCCGCCGCCGAGAAGCGCCGGGCCGACGAGGAGCGGCTGCGGATCGCCCGTGAACTCCACGACGTCCTCGCCCACTCCATCTCGGTCATCAATGTGCAGGCCGGCGTCGGCCTCGCGCTGCTCGACACCAACCCGGAGCAGGCTCGCGCAGCGCTCACCACCATCAAGGCGGCGAGCAAGGAGGCACTGGGCGAGGTACGCCAGGTCCTCGACACCCTCCGTACGCCGGGCGACGCACCGCGAGCGCCCGCCCCCGGACTCGACCGGCTCCCCGAACTCGTCGAACAGGCCGCCGGCGCCGGACTGAACGTGGAGATCGCGACGGAAGGGGAACGCACCGCCCTCTCGCCCGGAACCGATCTCGCCGCCTTCCGCATCGTCCAGGAGGCCCTGACCAATGTCGTACGCCACTCGGGCTCGCGCACCGCGCGCGTGCGGATCGCGTACGCACCGGGCCGCCTCGGTCTGCGGATCGACGACGACGGCCCGGCTACCCGTTCGGACGCCGGGGGCAGCGGCAACGGCCTCGTCGGAATGCGGGAGCGAGCCGCCGCACTGGGTGGCACGATCGAGGCCGGACCACGGCCGGACGGCGGCTTCCGGGTGCGGGCCGACCTCCCTGTGCAGCCGAAGGAGACGATGTGATCCGTGTACTGCTCGCCGACGACCAGTTGCTGGTGAGGGCGGGCTTCCGGGCGCTGCTCGATGCGCAGCCCGACATCGAGGTGGCGGGTGAGGCGGCCGACGGCGAGGAGGCGGTGCGGCTGGTGAGCGAACTACGCCCCGACGTCGTGCTGATGGACATCCGGATGCCCACGCTCGACGGTCTCGCCGCCACCCGCAGGATCACCGGGGACAAGCGGCTCGGGGAGGTGAAGGTGGTGATGCTGACCACCTTCGAGCTCGACGAGTACGTCTTCGAGGCGATCCGCTCCGGAGCGTCGGGCTTCCTGGTGAAGGACACCGAGCCGCAGGAGCTGCTGCGTGCGGTGCGGGCGGTTGTGCAGGGCGACGCCCTGCTCTCCCCGGGTGTGACGCGCCGTCTGATCGCGGAGTTCGCGGCCCGCTCCAAGGTACCCACGGACGCCGAGGTGCTGGGCGAACTCACGGAACGGGAGCGGGAGGTGATGGCCCTTGTCGGCATCGGCCTCTCGAACGAGGAAATCGCCTGCAGGCTCGTGGTCAGCCCGCTCACGGCCAAGACGCATGTGAGCCGCACGATGGTCAAGCTCGGTGCCCGCGACCGGGCCCAACTGGTCGTGCTGGCCTACGAGTCGGGCTTGGTACGCCCGGGCTGGCTGGGCTGAGGGTTCCTGCCCGGCCCACCGGGAAAGCGCCACAGGACGTGCACGACGCGCACGACGAAGACGGCCAGTCCGGCCACTGTGCCCGCAAGGACCAGTCCGCGCTCGGCGGCGGCGGGCATCGGGGTCACCATCACCGGTCCTGCGATCGCCAGAAACGTCAGTCCGCCCACCAGGAACCCGGTGACGACGGCGTAGCCGATCTCGACCGTGATGGCGTCCCGCTCCGCCTGAGTTCGTCGGCCCATGAACGAAGTGTCACAGGCGGGCGGCCGGCGGGCAAGAACTCCCGTCGTCGGCCGCCCCCTTGAGCACGCTTCCGGTACCACCACCAGGCCCGCCCGGAAGCGGTGTGCGGAGAGGTCATGGACGGGGATGGCGCATGCGCATGCATTGAATGCAGACACATTTAATTCCGATGCAATGAAGTCCCTCTGCTCTGCTACCGTGCCGTCATGGCGGCGAAGAAGTCCGAGCGAGCGCTCGTCGAGGAATGGCGGGAGGTCCTCGCGCTGCATGCCCGTACGATCTGCGAACTCGACCGCCAGCTGCACCGGCACGGGCTCGGCGCCAGTGACTTCGAGGTTCTCGATGTGCTCGCCGAAGAGACCGGGGACGGCGTCGACTGTTCGCTCCGGGTACAGGAGCTCGCGTCCCGGGTCCATCTGAGCCAGAGCGCCCTGTCGCGGCTGGTCGCGCGGCTGGAGAAGGACGGTCTTGTCACCCGCGGGATGTGCAGCGAGGACCGGCGCGGTGTGCGGGTCGCGCTCACCGGGGCGGGCCGGGCCCGTCACGCCGAGGTGCAGCCGCTGCAGCGTGCGGTGCTCTCCCGGATGCTGGCCGACCCGGCAGTCTGATCCGGTCCCCGATCAGCCGATCGCGGACATCTCGCGCCACAGCTGTGCGAGGTCCGCCTCTCCCGCGACGGACACGGCGGACAGCGGCAGCCGGTTCCAGAGCGTCAGGTAGAGCTGCTCGGCAGTACCGCTCAACTCGCAGTCCGCGGGCCCTTCTTCGCTCGGCTCCGTACGCGGTACGTCGGTGGAGACCCATACGGTCCACACATCATCCGTGTCGAGGGGACGTACGCGCAGTGAGCGGGGCGCCTCGGAGCGCACCCGGCTGCGGGAGCGGCCGTGGAAGCCGGTCAACAGCTCGGCGATGCCGTCGGCGGCGAACTCGGCGGTCACGGGACTTGGTTTGCCGCCCCGTGCCGACTCGGCGTCCGCGCGGTGGATCGCCGTCTCGTGCGCCTGCCGCCGGGCCCAGAAGGCGAGCGGCGAAGGGGCGGGCATGAAGGTCCAGCACTGGAGGTCCGCGGGCGCCTCGCTGAGCGCCGCCACCAGCAGCCCGTGTCCCTCCCGGAACCACTCCACCAGTTCGTCGCCGTCGAGCTCGGAGTGTTCGCCGAAAGGGCGGTACTCGGTATGGCCCTCGGCGATGAAGCCGGTCGCCCAGCGGTGGACCGTTCCGGTGTGCCGCAGCAGGTCCCGCACCTGCCAGTCGGGACAGGTCGGCACCATGGCGTCGGGGCCCGCCTCGGCGGCGGCTGCCGCCAGCAACTGGCCCTCGTGGAACAGGGACTCGATCAGTCTGGCGGTCTCCATGCCGCAGATTGTGCCATCCCGCTCACGCCCTCGGGGGTGCGCGGACGCAGGCGCCCGCAGAGCAGCCCTACGAACAGTCCGAGCGCGAGCGACCGTCCGCGCGGGCGGCGACCGGCCTTGAGCAGGCGTGCTCAGCCGCCCTTGGACACGGATGCGGGTACGGATGCCTTTCGTGCCGTGTATCCGATCAGGGCCGCGCCACCTGCGAGGACGGCCACGGTCGTCAGCGCCACCGGCAGCGAGAACCAGTCGGCGAGGAAGCCGATCGCGGGCGGGCCGAGCAGCATCCCGCCGTAGCCCAGCGTCGACGCGGCCGCGACCCCACCGGGTCCCGCGAGTGCACCCGCCCTGGCCACCGCCACCGGGAAGATGTTCGCGAGACCCAGGCCGGTCACCGCGAAGCCGAGCAGCGCGAGCCAGGCGGTGGGGGCGAGCGAGCCGAGCAGCATTCCGGCAGCCGCCGTGCTGCCGCCCGCGACCAGCGTGCGGGTCTGGCCGAACCGCTCCAGCAGCGCCGTTCCGGTGAGCCGGCCGGCGGTCATGGCGAGCGCGAAGAGCGAGTATCCGGCGGCGGCGACGCCCGCGTGTGCATGCAGGTCCTGTTCGAGATGGAGTGCGCCCCAGTCGGCCATCGCGCCTTCTCCGTAGGCCGTGCAGAGAGCGATCACGCCGAAGAGGATGACGATCCGGCGGCTGCGTCCCCCGAGCCCGCGGGGCGCCGGGTCCCTCGCCGGGTCCTTCGCCGCGTGTGCGGCGACCGGCGCCGGGTGGCGCAGCAGAAAGGGTCCCGCGGCGGCGGTGACCAGCAGGCCGATCGCCGTGAGGCTGATGAGATGGGCGCTGGGGGAGAGGCCGCCCGCGACCAGTCCGCCGAGACCGGCGCCGATCATGCCGCCGAGGCTGAATGCCGCGTGGAAGCTCGGCATCACCGGCCTGCGCATGACCGCGACCAGATCGACCGCCGCGCTGTTCATCGCGACATTGATCCCGCCGTATGCGGCCCCGAAGGCCAGCAGAACCAGGCCGAGTACGAGCGCCGAATGCGTCAGCGGCGGGAGGGCGATGCTCAGCGACATCAGGGCGCCGCTGACGACGGTCACCGGATGGCTGCCGTAGCGGCGGCAGAGCCGGCCGGTCAGCGTCATCGTCACCACCGCTCCCGCCGAGACGCCGAGCAGGGCGAGCCCCAGATCACTCGCCGACGACCCGGTCTGTTCCTTGATCGCGGGGATGCGGACCACCCAGCCGGCGAAGAGGAAGCCGTCGAGGGCGAAGAACACGGTGAGCGCGGTACGGAGGCGGGACAGGGAGGGTGGGGCGGTGTTTCCGCCGGGTCCCTGGAGAACGGCCGTCCTTGTTTTGTTTAGTAGCGGCACAAAGTCAGGATAGAGGCCGGAGGCCGATCCGTACAAGGCGGCTGCTCAGCCTCCGGATCATGGGAGACTCGCCTCCATGAACGGCAAGGCGACAACCATCAAAGCGAGGCTGGAGAGGGGCCGCGGCGCCCTCGGCCCCGCGCTGGAACTGGTTCACACGGGCCGCGCCCCCACCCGCGCCGTCCTCACCGCCGAACTCGGCGTCACCCGCGCCACCGCCGGCGCCGTCGCTGCCGAACTCGAAGCCCTCGGGCTGATCCGGGTCGACTCCCGGCCCGGCGCCGCCGCCGGCTCCCAGGGCCGCCCATCGCACCGGCTCGCCGTCAACGACGCGGGCCCTGTCGTCCTGGCCGCCCAGGTGCACGCCGACGGATTCCGCGCCGCGCTCGTCGGACTCGGCGGCAGCACCGTCGCCACCGCGCCCGGCTGCGTCACCGTGTCCGAAGACCCCGCCCAAGTGCTCGGCGAGGTCGTCGACGCGGGCGCGCAGCTGCTCCGCGCGAGCGGCCGCAGATGCGTGGGCGCCGGCCTCGCCGTGCCCTCCGCGGTCGCCGAACCGGAAGGTACCGCGCTCAACCCGCTCCACCTGGCCTGGCCCGCCGGGGCTCGCGTCCGCGACATCTTCGCCGAGCGGGTCCGCGCAGCGGGCATCCAGGGACCCGCGTTCACCGGCAACGATGTCAACCTCGCGGCGCTCGCCGAACACCGGCACGGTGCGGGCCGGGGCGCCGAGCACCTGCTCTGCGTCGCCACCGGTCACCGCGGCGTCGGCGGGGCTCTGGTCCTCGAAGGCCGTCTGCACACCGGCAGTTCGGGCCTCGCCCTCGAAGTCGGTCACCTCACCGTCAATCCGGAGGGACGCCCCTGCCACTGCGGCAGCCGCGGCTGCCTCGACGTCGAAGCCGACCCGCTCGCCTTCCTCATGGCCGCAGGTCGCGACCCCGGTCCCGAAGTCCCACTGCTCGAGCAGTGCCGGGAACTGCTCCGCACGGAGTACGACGACCCGGCCGTACGCAACGCCCGCGAGGAACTCATCGACCGACTCGGCCTCGGGCTCGCCGGACTGGTCAACATCCTCAACCCCGACCGCATCATCCTCGGCGGGCTGCACCGCGAACTGCTCGACGCCGACCCCGAGCGGCTGCGCGCCGTGGTCGCCGACCGCAGTCTGTGGGGACGCAGCGGCGGCGTGCCGATCCTGGCCTGCACGCTGGATCACAACAGCCTGGTCGGAGCCGCCGAGTTGGCCTGGCAGCCGGTTCTCGACGACCCGCTGGCCGCGCTCGGCTGATCGCCGCGCGGGCTTGACCGAGGCGTGCCCGGTGCGGCGGACGCCCGGGTCCGCGGCAGCCGCCGGGTCGTAGGGTGGCCGCACGCAGGAGACTTCGGCGGCCGGCCACGGATCAGCGGAGATGGCCATGCGGACAGTGCTTTGGCGAAACCGGATCGCTCACGACGCTGCCATGAGCGGGGGCGAGCAGCATCCGGCGGGCTCCGGCCCGCACGGCCTGGGCCCGGACCCCGGGCCGGATCACTATGGCCGGGGCCAGGCCCCCGCGCCGGATCACCAGCCCGTCGGCGGCACAGGCGGGAACACCCGTCCGGGGGCACGATGGAAGCGTGGCGGTGCACTTCCGGGTAGTCGACGACCTATGACCGACAAGCCCACCGGCGCGGCTTCCCACGCGCACCGGCTCCACGAAATGGGCCGCAGGATTCTTGCGTCACCCGTCGGGGTGGCGTGGCGCCGCGGCCGCGAGCTGGAGCTGATGCACCGTGCCATGGGCTTTGCCGCACTGGGCTTTCTGACACTCGTTCCGCTGCTCGTCGTCGTGGCGGCAGCCGATCCGGCGAGTGGACAGGGCTTCGCCCGCTGGCTGGGCCAGGCACTGGGGGTCTCCGAAGCCTCCCAGGACGAGGTCCAGCGGCTGTTCGGCCTGCCGGGCGCGACACTGCAGCGCACGACCGCGTTCGGTCTCGCGGCGCTCACCGTCTTCGGTCTGACCTTCGGCTCGGTCGTACAGACGGGTTACGAGAAGGTCTGGGGCCTGCCGACCGCCCGCTGGCACACCATGTGGCGGCATGTCGTCTGGCTCGCCCTGCTGATCTTTGCCCTCCTGGCCTTCGTCAGCACACCCCTGTCGGACCAACCGGTCCCGGTCACGATATTCGGCGCCGTGGGTGACCTGATCGGCACCATCCTGTTCTTCTGGCTGTCGCAGCGGGTGCTGCTCGGGGGCCGGGTCCGCTGGCGCGCCCTGCTCCCGGGGTCGGTGGCCACGGCCGTGGGCATGCTGGGGCTGCGGGTCTTCTCACAGCTCGTCTTCTCGCCGCTGATCGCGTCGAACGCCGTGACCTACGGCCCGTTCGGGACCGTGCTCGTCATCCAGTCCTGGCTCGTCGGCGTCGGATTCGTCGTCTACGGGGGAGCGCTCGTGGGACGCCTCTACCACGAGGAGCGTGTACGGCGGCGGCTGGAACGCGAAGCCGTGGGCCCGGTCTAGAGGCCGTACGGACAGACTCACCCGTCCCCTCCGCGATGCCGCGATTCCGGGTGTCCTCGGCCCGGAGCGCGCAGCACTCCCGCTCGTGCAGCAGGGCGCTCGGGAGCAGTCGCGAAAGCCCTGCGTACTCCCTGGGTGGTATGCGCAGTGCCGCTGGCCGTACGACGACTTCGGCCCCTCCCGGCGGGAGCCTCGGAAGCGACAACGAACCACCATCGCCACCGAGGAGCTGAACCGAGATGAACACCCTGGCGTACGACGGGCCCGGCCCGTGGATTCTGTTCTTCCCGCTGGTCTGGGCGGCCCTCGTCGTCGGCGTCGTCACCGTCCTGCGCCGCACCGGCATCTGGCGCGGCCGCCGCGGCCCGTGGCAGGGCTCCCGTGTGATGTACGGCGAGAACTCGCCAATCGCGATCATCGGACGCCGCTTCGCCGCCGGTGAGATCGACGAGGACGAGTACTGGCGCCGACTGTCCGTCCTGGACGAGGAGTTCGGCCGCACGGCGGGCAAGGGCGGTGCGGTGTGACCACGACCGCCACCCTGACCCGGATCGCCGCCCGTGTCGTCGACGCCGTGAAGGTCTACGGCAAGGGCGACACCGAAGTGAGGGCCCTGGACGGGGTGAGCGTCGACTTCCCGGTCGGCCGTTTCACCGCGATCATGGGGCCCTCGGGCTCCGGCAAGTCGACGCTGATGCACTGTGCCGCCGGGCTCGACACCCTCACCGCGGGTTCCGCCCTCATCGGCGACACCGAGCTGAGCGCACTCGACGACCGCAGGCTCACCCTGCTGCGGCGCGAGCGCATCGGCTTCGTCTTCCAGGCCTTCAATCTCATCCCCACGCTCACCGTCGCCGAGAACATCACCCTTCCCATGGACCTGGCGGGGGAGCGGGCCGACGGTGAGTGGCTCGATGCCCTCATCGACACCGTCGGCCTGCGCGACCGGCTGCACCACCGGCCGAGCGAGCTGTCCGGCGGTCAGCAGCAGCGCGTCGCCGTGGCCCGCGCCTTCGCCGGCCGGCCCGATGTGGTCTTCGCCGACGAGCCCACGGGCAATCTCGACTCCCGCTCGGGCGAAGAGGTGCTGAGGCTGCTCGGCCGGGCAGTGCGCCAGACGGACCGTACGGTCGTCATGGTCACCCATGACCCGGTCGCCGCGGCCCATGCCGACGAGGTCGTCTTCCTCGCCGACGGACGGCTCGTCGACCGGATGGAGGCCCCGACCGCCGAGCGCGTCCTGGACCGTCTCAAGGCCTTCGACGCCAAGGGGGCGACGACATGAGCGAGAGCCGCGCTGCGCTGCGCATCAGCCTCAACTCCCTGCGCGCCCACAAACGGCGCTTCGCCGGCACCCTCACCGCCGTTCTGCTCGGCGTCGCCTTTCTCGCGGGCACGCTCATCATGGGCGACACCCTCCGCGGCAGCTTCGACACCATGTTCGCCGACGCCAACGGCGGCACCGACGCCGTCGTCCGCAGCTCCAACGTCGTCACGGTCTCCGGCGAGGGCCAGGGCACCCGACAGCCCGTACAGACGGACCTCGTGTCGGTGATCGCGAAGACGCCCGGTGTCGCCGCCGCCGAGCCCAACATCCAGGGCGCGGCACAGCTCGTCGGATCGGGCGGCAAGCCCATCGGCGGACAGGGCCCGCCGACGCTCGCGGGCAACTGGATCACCGACCCCGAGCTCAACCCGTACCAGCTCGCCGAGGGACGGGTCCCCGTCAGGAGCGGCGAGGTGGTGGTCAACCGCGGCACCGCCGAGAAGGGCGGACTGAAGATCGGCGACCGTACCGTGCTGCGCACGCCCGACCCGGTGCGGGTCACGATCGTCGGACTGGCCACCTTCGGCGGCGAGGACGGCATGGGCCAGGTCACTTTCACCGCGATGACCCTCGCCGACGCCGAGAAGTACCTCACCCCGAAGCCCGGTCAGGCGGCGTCCATCCAGGTGCGGGCCGGTCCCGGCACCAGTCAGCAGGAGCTCGTCGACGCGCTGACGCCCGTACTCCCGCAGGGAGTCGAGGCGATCACCGGACAGGAGTCCACCGAAGAGAACCAGGACATGATCTCCGGTCAGTTCCTGAATCTTTTCACCATCCTGCTGCTGGTCTTCTCCGGCATCGTGCTGCTGGTCGCGACCTTCTCCATCTACAACACCTTCGCGATCGTCATCGCCCAGCGCACCCGCGAGAACGCGCTGCTGCGCGCGCTCGGCGCGTCGAGGCGCCAGGTCGTCGGCTCGACCCTCGTCGAGGCGGCCCTCGTCGCGCTGACCGCGTCCGCCGTGGGGCTGCTCGGCGGCATCGGGATCGCCGCAGGACTGCGGGCGCTGTTCCCCGTGATCGGATTCCCCTTCCCGGAGGGCGGCCTGGTGATCAGTGCTCTCTCGCTGCTGCTGCCGCTCGCCGTCGGCGTGATCGTCGGACTCGGCTCCGCGCTGATGCCCGCTCTGCGCGCCGGGCGGACCGCTCCGCTCGCCGCGCTGCGCGAGACGGCCGTGGACCAGTCGGCGGCCTCCAGGAAGCGTGCGTACATCGGAGCGGGCGTCGCCCTGTCCGGCATCGGCATCATCCTGGCCGGCGTCGTGGCCGCGCCGTCGATCTGGCTCGCGGCCGCGGGCGCCGTGCTGGCGCTGGCCGCCTTTGTGGTGCTCGGCCCCGTCGCGTCCTCGTATGCGGTACGGGTCCTCGGCGGGCCGCTCGACCGGCTGCGCGGTGTGTCCGGCGGCCTGGCCAAGCGCAACGCCCTGCGCAGCCCCAAGCGCACCGCGGCCACCGCGACCGCGCTGATGATCGGTGTCGCCGTCGTCTCCCTGTTCACCGTATTCGGCGCCTCGCTGAAGGCGACCATGGACCAGACGGTCTCCCGGTCCTTTGCCGGTGATGTGGCCGTCAGCGCGCCGGCCTTCGGCGCGGGCGGCAGCGGGCTCAGCCCGAAACTCGCCCCGGCCATCGCCGCACAGCCCGAGGTGGAGAACGCGGTCGGCCTCGGCAAGGGCGTCGCGGACGTCGACGGCGCGGGACGCCGGCTGACCGTCACCGATCCGGTGGCCCTCGGCAGGTCCTTCGACCTCGGCACCGTGCACGGCTCGCTCGACGGCCTCGGCACCACCGGAATGGCCGTCGCGGACACCGAGGCCGACAAGAAGGGCTGGAAGCCCGGATCCACAGCCGAACTCGCCTTCACCGACGGCCGGAAGCAGACCTTCACGGTCCGCGCCGTCTTCGAGCAGTCGGAACTGGCGGGCGACTATGTCATCACCCGCGAGGCCTGGGCCCCGCACCGGGGCCAGGACTCCGACACGCTGATCGCCGTCAGCTTCAAGGACGGAGTGTCCGCCGCGGACGGCGCGGCGGCGGTCGGGAAGACAGCGGCCGCCTACGGCAACCCCGAGGTGCAGACCAGGGACGAGTACGCGCAGAGTGCGGCCGGAGCCATACACATGATGCTCACCCTGGTCTACGCCCTGCTCGCTCTCGCCGTGGTGATCGCGCTGCTCGGTATCGCCAACACGCTCACCCTCGCGATCCACGAACGCACCAGGGAACTGGGCCTGTTGCGGGCGGTCGGACAGACCAGAAGGCAGCTGCGCTCGATGGTGCGCTACGAGTCCGTGCTGGTCGCCGCGTTCGGCACGACAGGCGGCCTGGCACTGGGCGGACTGCTCGGCTGGGTGCTCGTCAAGGCGTCGGAGGGCGCGGGCGACACGGCCTTCGCGTTCGCCGTACCCCCCCTCCAGCTCCTGGTGGTCGCGCTGGTCGGCCTGGTGGCCGGGGCGGTCGCGGGCTGGCGGCCGGCGCGCCGCGCGGCACGCCTCGACGTGCTGCGCGCCATCGCCACGGAGTAGTCCGGTGGTGTCCGCGGCGCCGGACGGGCCGACTCGCTCGTCCGGCGTCTTGTGCGGCCTGTGGGTCAGCCCGCGACGGTCGAGCGCGCCGTGGCGCGTTTGCGTGCACCGTCCTGCGTCTCGGCGAACGGGCCGTCCGGCGTCGCGCCGTACACCATCGGGTAGGTCGGCAGAGCCACCGCGGGCGATGGCGCCGAAAGGGTGAACCACACGATCTTCCCGGTGTCGCCCTTGGGCCGCACGCCCCAGCTCTCGCTCACCGCCGCTATCAGCGCGAGCCCGCGACCGGAGGTGTCCAGGGCATCGGAGTCTCCCACGGTCGGAAGACGTGGATCGTGGTCATGGACGGAGACCGTGAGCCGGTCGAGCAGCAACTCGATCTCGACCGTGCACACTTTGTCGGGCTCGGCATGGCGGTGGACATTGGTCAGCAGTTCGGTGACGCCGAGCGCAGCCTGGTCGATCAAGGGATCGAGATGCCAGTAGCGCAGCTGCGCCGAGATGATTCTGCGGACCTGACCGATCCGCGACGGCAGGGCCTGGAGCTCCACCGTGCAGTGCCTGCTTGGCTGGCTGATCACGGCTGCGACTCCCCGAATGAGGTCCGGAAGACGAAGGATCGGATCCAGCAGTTGGCTGGCTGCTGATGTGTCCGGCGGCCCTGGATCACAGCGTGACCGCCGGTATACCCTGAGTGACGTGATAAAAGCGTGAAGCACTCACGACGGTCCCGCAACTCACAGCACCCGGGCGGGTCTCTCAGGTCCTGGTGCCACCCGCGCCCCGCACGGCCTCGAGGAAACGCCCGGCCAGCGCCTGGCCCTCCGGCCTGCGGCCGCGCTGCCCCATCGTGAGCCGGTACCTCTTCCCGTTCAGCGTCGCAATGGTGCTCGCGTCATCGGCGAACCAGGGCTTGCCGGCCCTGACCGCGCGCACCGGTGCGCTCTCGATCACCCGGCCGTAGCTGGTGAGCAGTGCCAGCCTGCCGTCCTTGATCTGCACTTGTCCGGCCTTCGTCAGTGATCGCGGCCATCGCTCGATCCGCACGCCCGTAGCGCTGAATTCGGGCTCTGCCATCGACATCGAGTCTCCGCCCCCTTCGCACGTTTCCTGGTGGCAAGTCTGCACAACCCGGGGCGAGTTCACCAGTACGTGAGCAAAGGCAGGGGCATCTCCTGGCCTGCAAGTGACTCCTATGGATCCCCAAAGTGAACGTTTGCGCAGGTGAGGGGCTTACTGTGGCGAGTGGGGACCGGAGTCGAGAGGGCGAGGAACTGGACGCATGAAGACGAGTGGGAAGTCAGTGGCGAACGGGGCGATGGTGACCGTCGATGTGGACCGCAGTGATCCGCATTACCGGGCATGGCTGAAGGAAGCGGTACGCAAGGTCCAGGCCGACGCGAACCGCTCTGCCGACACGCATCTGCTGCGTTTCCCGCTGCCCGAGGAGTGGGGAATCGACCTTTACCTCAAGGACGAGTCCACCCATCCGACCGGCAGCCTCAAGCACCGCCTCGCCCGGTCGCTGTTCCTCTACGGCCTGTGCAATGGCTGGATCCGGCCGGGCAAACCGGTCATCGAGGCATCCAGCGGCTCCACCGCGGTCTCCGAGGCCTACTTCGCCAAGCTCATCGGAGTCCCCTTCATCGCCGTGATGCCACGCACGACCAGCCCCGAGAAAATCCGGCTGATCGAGTTCCACGGCGGGCAGTGCCACTTCGTGGACGACTCGCGCAAGATGTACGAGGAGTCCGCGTCCCTCGCCGAGCGCACCGGCGGCCACTACATGGACCAGTTCACCTACGCGGAGCGTGCCACCGACTGGCGCGGCAACAACAACATCGCCGAATCGATCTACCAGCAGCTGCGGTTGGAGCGCTATCCCGAGCCGACGTGGATCGTGGCGACGGCGGGCACCGGCGGAACCTCGGCGACCATCGCCCGCTATGTGCACTACCTGCAGCACGACACCCGGGTCTGCGTCCCCGATCCGGAGAACTCCTGTTTCTTCGAAGGCTGGACCAAGGGTGACCCGGGCGCCTGCACCGACCACGGCTCAAGGATCGAGGGCATCGGGCGGCCGCGTATGGAGCCCAGCTTCGTGCCCGGCGCCATCGACCGGATGATGAAGGTGCCGGACGCGGCGAGCGTCGCCGCCGTGCGGGCTCTGGAGAAGGCCATCGGGCGCAAGGCGGGAGGCTCCACCGGTACCGGGCTGTGGAGCTCGCTGAAGATCATCGCCGAGATGGTGGCCGGGGGCCGAAGAGGCAGCGTCGTCACGCTGCTCTGCGACCCGGGCGACCGCTACCTCGACAAGTACTACTCCGATGCGTGGCTGGCGGAACAAGGCCTGGACATCGCCCCCTACACGGCGACGATCGAGCAGTTCCTGGCCACGGGGGAGTGGCCCCGCTGATCTCTCACTGTGCGGCGGAGCGGGCGAGTTTCCGGTCGAGATTGCGCACCGCGCCCCGGAAGGACGAGGCCAGAGCCGCCCGGCTCAGCTTCAGCACGCCGCGCACCGCCGCGGGGGCGTCCACCGCGAACGTCCACTGCACACGCGTCCCGGAGGCGCTGGGCGTGAGCAGCCACTCCTCCAACAGGGCACGCAGGCCAGGGGCGTTGGTCCGGTCGACGCGGTAGGCGTAGCGCTCGCCGAGGTCGGTGGCCAGGATCGTCTCGGCGAAGAAGATCCCGCCCCTGAGCCTGACCTCGCGGCCCGCGCCCGCGTGTGTCGGCGTGGCGGAGGCGACCGCGTCGAACCAGGTGGGCAGGCCCGCGACATCGTCGGCGAGCGCCTCGTACACCGCCTTCGGCGTCGCAGACACCTCGGCCGAGAAAACCAGGCGCAGCGGGGCGGCCTCGACGAAGTCGAGTTCCACGGGGCTCAGTCGGCGTGCCATGGGTCCGTACCTCCGGCGGGGCAAGGGGTGTGGGATCGCACACCATAGCTGACAGCTCGTCAATTGTCCGCAGGCGCTTCAGACATGAGACGAGGATCCCAGCAGGAGTCCGTCCAGGGCGCGGCCGAACACCAGCCGCCCCGCCCGGGCGACCAGCGGATCCAGCAGCCTGGGCAGAAAACGGATATGAAGCTGCTCCACCCAGACCACCACGGCGCCGGGGCCCTGCGGAAGCACCTCGATCTCGGCCCAGCCCGTGATGACGGAGCCGCGCTTCTCCAGACGGCAGCGTCCCGGCCTCCCGCCTGCTGGCGGCTCCCAGCCGACGACCTCCATCGGATCGTCGAAGCATGCGCGGCCCACTCCGGAGCGCGCGACGAATCGGGTGCCCACCCCGGTGGGCGGCGGCGTCATCACCCGCACGGCCGTCAACGGCACCTGAGCCGCGTGCCCGCGCCAGTCGGTGACGCGCGACCAGGCCTCGTCGGCCGGCAGCGCGACGGCCCGTGTGAGCCGGAATTCGCCCACCCGTGCGTCAGCCTTCCTGTCCGTCGGCGCTCTTTGGACCGTCGGCACTCGCGGGAGCCACAGAACTTTCGGGACCGCCCGCAACCACCAGGCCGGGCAGGTGCTCGGCGATCTCCTGGCGCGCCTCCTGCGACAGCCCCGAATCCGTCACCAGCGTGTTGACCTCGGCCAGCCCGGCGAAGGAACTCAGGCCCACCGTCCCCCACTTGGTGTGGTCGGCGACCACGACGACCCGCCGCGCAGCCTGGACGAAACGGCGGTTCGTCTCCGCCTCCGCGAGATTCGGCGTGGACAGCCCGGCCTCGACCGAGATCCCGTGCACCCCGAGAAAGAGCACATCGAAATGCAGGGAACGGATCGCCTGGTCGGCGACCGGTCCCACCAGCGAGTCGGAGGGCGTCCGCACCCCTCCGGTGAGGACCACCGTGGCCGCGCCCGGCCGCTGGCCGCCCGCGGCACCCGCGCGCTGAGCCGCGTGGAACACGTCGGCGACCCGCACGGAGTTGGTGACCACCGTCAGGTCGGGCACGTCGAGGAGGTGGTGCGCCAGGGCAAAGGTCGTGGTGCCGCCGGACAGCGCGATCGCGGTGCCGGGCACCGCCATCCGGGCCGCCGCCCGCGCGATGTCCTCCTTGGCGCTCAGCTCCAGCGCCGACTTGGCCTCGAACCCCGGCTCGTGCGTACTCGCCTCGACCACCGGCACCGCCCCGCCGTGGACCTTCTCGACGACCCCCTGGCGGGCCAGGGCGTCCAGGTCCCGGCGCACTGTCATGTCGGAGACATTGAGCTTGCGGGTGAGCTCGTTGACCCGTACCCCGCCGCGCCTGCGCACCTCGTCGAGGATCAGAGCGCGACGCTGCTCCGCGAGCAGGTTCTGGTTGTCGGTCACTGCCGGGGCCGGTCCTTCCATGTCGTCGTACACCGGGTGTCGTGCACCGCATGTGGCCAAGGCTGCTCATCCTCGCACGGCCGGTGCGGCCGGGCCTCGGGGAGATTCCGTAAGTGCCGTGCGGTGAACTGCCGTGATCCGGGATCGTGGTCATGAACCTCCGCGCCACTGCGCACTGATCAATTCTCCCATCGGGAGCCTTCCAACGAGAGAGCGAGTCACAGAAGTGTCCTCTGCCACTCCGGTCCCGCAGAACGGAGGGCCCGCGCTCGAGCTGCTGGTCCACGGCGTCGGCGGAGCCACTCCGCAGGACATGCTCGGCGACCCCCGTACGATCCGGATCTCCGGTGACGAGAAAGCCGCCGTGTTCCGGCGCACCGACGACGAGAAAGCGGAGAACCACCCCGAACGGTACGAGGACCGGCCCGTCCCCGAGGCGTACTGCTGGTCCAACCTCACCTCCGGCAACAGCGCACGGGCGCTGTGGCTGCTGCTGCTCCCCTTCATGGTGGCCAACCTCGCACACTGGATGCGCCCGCGCGCGAAGGGCCGCAGGACCACGACACGGCTGTACGGCGTGCTCGTGCGCCTCGTCGCCCTCAGCCTCACCGTGCTGCTGACGGCCGCCGCCTGCGAGGTCGCGCTCGACCTGCTGGCCTGGCAGTGCGCCGGCTCTCCCGAATGCACGGGGGAAAGGTCCTGGCTGGGATTCGTGTCCGCAGCTCAGGGCGGCTGGTGGTCACAGCCCGGCAGGCGCCTCGCGCTCGCCTCGGTCGTACCGGCCGCGCTGGTCGGTCTGCTCTGGTACCTCTCCAACCGCACCTGGAGCGCGTACGAATCACAGCGGCCGCCGACCGGCGAGGGCATGGGCGAGGAGGAGGGCCCGGAGGAGACCGAGGAGGACGCCGCCGGGCCGAAGGGCCCCGTCGTACGGCCCGCGCTCGGCCGCCCCGGATTCTGGTACGGCCGACGCCTCGTCGCCAGGCTCCGCGCCGCGCACACCGCCGCGGGCTTCCTCACCGTCGCAGCCGCAGTCGCCGGAGCCGCAGCCCGCCACGACCGGGGCGGCGAGGACACACTGCTCGAAGTCTGCGGATGGCTGCTGGAAACGGCCCTCGTCATCGGGCTGCTCGGCGTGCTGTGGGTCGTGGTGCGCAGGGGCCGCAGCGAAAGGAAGATCGATGTCCGCATCGACCGCGCCGCCGTGCGCTGGCTGCCGGGTGCCGCACTCGGGGCGTTAGGCCTCTCGCTGCTGTACGCGTCCTGGTCGCGGCCCGACTGGGTCTCCACCGCCACCCTCCCCGGCGATGTCACCTTCCGTGTCATCGCCCTCGCCCAGGGCGCGCTGGTCATCGCCCTGGGTGTCGTCGCCCGGATCCTGCACCGCCGCGCGCGTCATGCCCGCACCGCCCTGTACGGACTGGGCGGGCCGGCCGTCGCGATGCTCGCCTGCGCCCTCGGCGGGGTGATGACCGGCGGCGTCGCCCAGCGCGTCGCCGACTGGCTGGACGGCCCCGGCACGCCCGGCATGGACGCGGACGGCTCCATTGTGGGGCCCCCGGTGCTGCTGAGCTGGCAGGCCTCGGTCATCCCCGTCCTGCTGATCGTCCTGCTCGTCCCCGGCGCGGTCCTGGCCGTACGCACCTGGCGGACGGCGCGCGGTCTCGGCGAAGACGTGGAGGCCGAGTACGAGGTCGGCCGTCCCGACGAAGTCCGCACCCGGCGCATTGCGGGCACGCGGGCGCGGGCCGCCCTCACCGACGCGGCACCCTGGATCGTCGGCATCGTCTCCGGCGCCACCCTGCTCCTCGGCGCCGGCGCGGTAGCCGGCGCGTGGGCGAGCGGGGACGTGCCCGGCGAAGCTTTCGGCGACGGCGTTGCCCAGTCCGTTGCCGAGGCCGCGCAGTCCGCGGGCTCCTGGCTGATCGGCTTCGGATTCATACTGTTCGTCACCTGGGGCCGCCGCGCCTACCGTGACGCCTCCGCGCGGCGCACCATCGGCATCCTGTGGGACGTCGGCACCTTCTGGCCGCGCGCGGCCCACCCCTTCGCGCCGCCCTGCTACGCCGAGCGCGCCGTGCCCGACCTCACCTGGCGGATGTGCACCTGGACCGCACGCAGCGGGGGGCGGCTCGTCATCTCCGGCCACTCCCAGGGCAGCGTGCTGGCGGCGGCCGCCGTCTGGCAGCTGCCGGAGGCCACCCGGCGCCGGGTCGCGCTGCTGACGTACGGATCACCGCTGGAACGCCTCTACGGCCGTTGGTTCCCCGCCTACTTCGGGCCCGCCGCGCTCGCCGAGCTGAGCGGCCAGGTGCACACCTGGCGCAATCTGTGGCGGCTCACCGACCCGATCGGCGGGCCCGTTCGGGTCCCCGCCGACGGCACGCGCCCCGGAGTGGACTGCCCGGTGTTCAAGGACCCGCTGGTGTACGGGCGTTCGGAGGTGCATCCACTGCCCGAGCCGATCCTCGGGCACTCCGAGTACCAGGCCGACCCGGAGTTCGAGAAGGAACGGCGCGAGCTGCTCGACCGGCTCACACCCGTCGTGCCCCGTCAGGCTCAGGGCAGTTCGGGCAGATCGTCCGGGTAGAGCAGGGTCAGGTCGTCGGTGTTCACCTCGGTGAGCTCGGCGACCCGGCCCGCGTGCCGCTCCACCATCGACTCGAAGGTCTGGCGGGCGGTGCGGCCGTTGCCGAAGGCGGGCCCCTTGGGCAGCGCGGTGAAGTACTTCAGCAGTGCTTCACCCGTGCCCGTGCCCAGCCGGTACTCATGCTCCTCGGCCTGCTGCTCCACGATCCGCAGCAGCTCTTCGGGCGCGTAGTCGTGGAAGGTGATGGTCCGCGAGAACCGGGAAGCCACACCGGGGTTGACGGACAGGAACCGCTCCATCTCCGCCGTGTACCCGGCGACGATCACCACCACGGCGTCGCGGTGGTCCTCCATCAGCTTCACCAGGGTGTCGATGGCCTCTTTGCCGAAGTCCCGCCCCGAGTCCTCGGGAGAGAGGGCATAGGCCTCGTCGATGAACAGGACACCGCCGCGCGCCCGGTCGAATGCCTCCTGCGTACGGATCGCGGTGGAGCCGATGTGCTCGCCGACCAGGTCCACGCGGGAGACCTCGACGAGATGGCCGCGCTCCAGCACTCCGAGCGAGGCCAGGATCTCGCCGTACAACCGCGCCACGGTCGTCTTCCCGGTCCCGGGAGAGCCGGTGAAGACCAGATGGCGGCGGACGGAGGCGGCCTTGAGACCCGCCTCCTGGCGGCGCCTTCCGACCTCGATCATGTTGGTGAGCGTGCGGACTTCGCGCTTGACGCTCTCCAGGCCCACCAGCGCGTCCAGTTCGCCGAGCACGGCACCGGAGGCCCGTACGGGCTCGGGGGGCACGGCCTCGGGGGCCGGCTGCGCGGGGACGGTGGTGAGCAGCCCGGGGGACTGGGTCGCCGTGAGCACGGCCGTCGTCGGCTCGGCCGCTGTCCGTACGCCGCTCTCGTCGCTCGTGCAGTCCTCTGCGACCACGCCGTCGGACTCGGCGAACTCGTAACCGCCGCGCGCACAGCGCTCGGTGCGGCAGCGGCTCAGCGTCGTACGGCAGCCGTCCATCACATGGAACCCGTAGCCGCCACTGCCGGTGACCCGGCAGCCGCGGAAGGTGCCGCGGCCTTCTGCCGAGACATAGAAACCGGCCTCGGCGGGCGAGGTGACCGTGCAGCGTTCGATCACCGGATCCGCGCCCTTGGTGACGATCACGCCGGTCTGCGCCGCGTCGATGGTGCAGCCGTTCAGGGTGCCGCCGCTGCCGTGGTCACGGAACCAGGCGCCGGTGGAGGCTTCCCTGATCCGGCAGTCGTCGAGCTGAGCGGTCGCGCCGTCGCTGACCGACACCGCGGTGTTGCGGATCTGGGAGAGATCGCTGTCGACGACATCGACGCGCGATCCGCGATCGAGGACGAACAGCGCGTCCGGGACGTCGTGGACCCGGCACGAGTCGAGGACGGCACTCGCGCCGTCGCTGACCCAGACCGCGGGATAGTCGCCCGTACTGTCGTGGATCTCGCACTGGTTGGCATCGACCCGGGTGCCCGGATCCCACACCGACAGGCCGTTGCGCCCGAAGCGGCGCACCGTGGAGCGGGTGAGAGTGAGCACCGACCGGGAGCGCAGATCGATCGCGTTCTCCGGAATATCGTGAATATCGCAGTCGGAGAGTGTGAGCACGGCGTCGGTGTCCAGCGTGACGCCGTCCGCCGACGTGCGGTGCACGGTCGAGTCCGTGAGATGGGCCGAGGCGCGCGAGGCGATCTGGACGCCGGTGCCCTTGATCTCGTACACCTCGCAGCCGATTGCCTCCAGGCCGCTGCCCTCGCCGGTCACGGACAGGCCGGCTCCCGAGGCGTGATGCACCCGGCAGCGCTCGAAACGCGGATGCGCGCCGCCGCGCACGGAGATGCCCGACTGGCCGGCCGAGACGACCTCGCACTCCTCGAACACCCCGCCCGCGCCGTCCAGGACGCCGATTCCGACGCCCGCAGGATTGTCGACGGTGCAGCGGCGGACGGTGGGCCGGGCCGCCCCACGCACCTCGAGACCGGCCGCGGAACGGGTCACGATCCGCAGATCGATCAGTTCGGGAGTGCCGTCCTCGACGAGCAGCGCGGGGGCCGCCGAGTCCTGCCCCTCCACATGGAGGTCCTGGACGGTTGCCGAGGCACGCACGGTCAGCGCCACCCCGTCGGCGGGCGCGATGCGCACCGAACCGACGGCGCCCTCGGCACCGCGCAGGGTCACCGCCCGCTGGACGACGAGGTTTTCGCGGTACGTCCCCGGCGCGACGGTGAGGATGTCGCCGTCGCCTGCGGCCTCCAGGGCTGCGGCCAGTGAGGGGTACTCGCCCGTGCGGCGCCGCCACCGCGATGTGCCGGTGTGCGTCACCTGGACCGTGCCCTGTGCCATCGTGCTGCTCTGCCCCCACCGTGTGAAACTGCTCCGCCGCGCCTCTGAGGGGACGCCCCCTGACCCCCGAAGGGTCGCACCACCGTAGCGCGCGCGACGAGCGGGAGTTGACGAGATGCGACCGGTCAGTTGCCCGCGCCGGTGCGACCCCAGTCGGGGCCCGCCGCGGCCCAGGCCGAGTCCAGGCGCGCGTATCTGCGTCGTATGAGCCGCCACATGACCAGCCGTCTGGCGCCTTCGACGAGCCCCCCGGTGGTCACAGCGGCGCCGATGCCCGCGGCAACGGCATGCACCCGGGCGGTCGCCGCGTCGAGCGGACGATTGACGAGCCGGCCGGTGCGGTCGGTCCAGATGGTGAACGTGTCACCGGCCCGTGCGGTTCGCAGCACCGCGGACAGCGTGCCGGTGTGCCGGCTGCCGTCCACCGCCGTCCATTTCGCCACGACGGGCCGGCGCTTCTCACGGGCCGCCGCGCCCTCGGGGTCGTACGCCGAGGGCTTGGACTCCCCGGCCGGTCTCAATACCGTCGCGGTGACCGGATGACGCTGCTGGCGCTGGATCCGCACCGATTGACGCAGTAAGTCGTCGGTGAGACTCCCGCCGAGCCAGCCGACGGCCGGAGCGGCCGTGACGAGAAGCGCGGCGGCGACGAGAGCCAGCCATGCCTCGAAGAGATCGGTCGCACGGCGCAGGGGATTGTGGCGCCAGCGCCAGATTCCTGTGGCTGCTCGCACGATCCTGCACCCCCTTCCGTCCGTCATAGCCCGGTACGGCACGGCACAGGCGGGCGGCGCCAGGAGAAAACAACGTCACCCCTGCCCCTCGCCGCGCTCCGGCCCCCCGCCACCGGTTCAACGCGCCTGGCACCACGGAGGGTTCCCACGGGAGTGCAATGGCGCGGATCGGCCGGATCGGCGCGGAACGGCCGGAATCCGCCGCCCGGCGGAAGGCCCCGGACAAGCACCAACGCCGGCAGTCGCTGCCGGCGTTGGTCGGCCACTGTGGCCGAAGGGTCGATCAGTGCCCACCGACGGTCCCCCCGGCGAATCCCCGCGGCTGCTCAGCCGTTCGCCGGGTGTGCACCCCGCATCCCCGTCGGACCGGGTAAACAGTCGGTCGGTCAGTACCCCCGGCCGCCCTGGTACGGGCGGTTGTACGGGTCGTCGTAGGGGGCGGGCGCCGGAGCCGGGCGGGTTGCCGCCGGCCGCATCGCTTCGTACCCGGTGGCGACCGGACGCGGCTGCTGCTGGGCGTAACCCTGGGGTCCGGGGTACCCGCGCGGCACCTGGGGCTGCTGCGGGATGTAAGGAGCAGGTGCGTGCTGCAGTGGCATGGGCTGCTGCATCTGCTGCGGATAGCCGTAGGAGGGAACAGGCGAGGGAGCCGCCGGGAGGGCGGGCAGGGCCGCGGGGAGCGCCGGCAGATAGCTGTTGCCGGTGTCGTACGCGGAAGGCACCCGGATCGGTGCGATCTGAGGTGTGCCCCGCTCCGCGACCAGGGAGTCGTAGATGGGGGTGTCGGGGAACGACGGAGCGGAGTAGTAACCGCCGCCGTACGTGGCGCGGGGGGACGTCATGGCACATAAGTTAAGCCCACGATGTGCCGGTTGGGGAGTCCGATAAGAGGGTTGTTTCGGGAGATGCGAGTGACCGTGGATCCCCAATGCGAGCGAACCTGGGGAAATCGGTCGCCGACAAGTGCTTAGATCGTGTAAAGCGCAAGCTGAGAGCGGGTTACCCACGGGTCGGCCGGGGTGTTCGGGCCGCTCGGATGATTAGGTGGTCGGCAGGTGAACTTTCCGGGCACCCAGACTCGCGATGGGGGCGAGCATGGCCATGCTTAAAGGAGCGAATACGCCGGTTCCGGCGCCGCAGGTGCGCGTCGAATTGGGCTGGCATACAGGCCCCGGCGTGCCCGACGTCGATGCCTCGGCGCTCCTCCTGGTATCGGGGAAGGTCCGTTCCGACGCCGACTTCGTCTTCTACAACCAGCCGACGCACACCTCGGGGGCCGTACGCCACGAGGGAAAGCAGACCGCGCCGGACGGGGTGAGGGACCAGGTGTGGGTCGACCTCGCGCGCGTGGAGCCCACGATCGAGAAGATCGTGCTGGCCGCCTCGGCGGACCGCGGCAGCTTCGGGCAGGTGCCCGGCCTCTACATCAAGGTGCTCGACGCGGGCTCCGGCGCCGAGATCGCGCGCTACGACAGCCAGGACGCGACCGTGGAGACGGCCTTCGTCCTGGGTGAGCTGTACCGGCGCCAGGGCGCGTGGAAATTCCGCGCGGTGGGGCAGGGCTACAGCACCGGACTCGAGGGCCTGGCGACGGACTTCGGCATCACGGTCGACGAGCCGCAGCAGGCGGCACCCGCCCCGGTTCCCGCCGCGCCCGTCATGCCTCCGGCACCACCGCCTCCTCCCGTGGCCGCGCCCTCCACTCCTGTGCGCCTGAGCAAAGTGACGCTCACCAAGGACACCCCCTCCGTCTCCCTCACCAAACAGGGAGGCACATCGGGAGCCATGCGCGTCAACCTCAGCTGGCAGGTGCGCAAGCAGTTCCAGGGCTGGGGCGCCAAACTCGGCAGAGCCGTCGCCATGCACGGCGACCTCGACCTCGACCTGTGCGCGCTCTACGAACTCACCGACGGCCGCAAGGGCGTGGTCCAGGCCCTCGGCAACGCCTTCGGCGCGCTGCACCAACCCCCGTACATCCATCTCGACGGGGACGACCGCACCGGCGGCACCTCCGGCGAGAACCTCACCATCAACCTCGATCACAAGGACCGGCTGCGCCGCGTGGTCATCTTCGTCACCATCTACGAAGGAGCACGCAGCTTCGCCGATCTGGACGCGACGGTCACCCTCCAGCCGCAGAACGGCGCGGCGATCGACTTCTCGCTGGGTGAGTGCACCGTGCCGTCGACGGTCTGCGCGCTCGCGCTGATCACCAACACCGGCTCGGATCTCGTCGTCCAGCGCGAGGCGCGCTTCCTGGTCCCGGAGCGCGGCGTGAGCCCGCAGCGCACCATCGACTACGCGTACGGCTGGGGCATGAACTGGACGCCCGGCAGAAAGTGAACCCGGCCAGAACGCCTCACCGGTCGGGAGCCGTCTCGGGGCGTGAGTACGTCCGTCCCTTCCAGGCGGCTCCCCGGCCGCGGTAGTGCTGTACGGCCGAATCGACGGTCATCAGCAGGTACAGCAGCGCGGTGAAGGGCAGCAGGGGCGCGAGCAGCAGCGGTTGGCGGTAGTAGCGCAGCATCGGGAGATACGTGCCCGTCATCACCGCCCACGCCAGAGCCCCGGCCCAGCCCGCGGCCGCGTCGTTGCCGAGCACGCCGGCGCACAGCGCGACGGGCGGCACGAGATAGACGAGAGCGAGCCCCACCACTGTTCCGGCCAGGAGCAGGGGGCTGTGCAGCAGTTGCGCGTACGCGCAGCGCGACACCATCCGCCACAGGTCCGCCAGCCGCGGATACGGCCGCACGCTGTCCACGCCCTCCGCAAGTCCCAGCCAGATCCGGCCGCCCGTCCGCTGCACCGCCCGGGCCAGCGAAACATCGTCGATCACCGCCTGCCGGATCGACTCCGGTACGCCCGCCCGCTCGGCGGCCTCGGTGCGCAGCAGGACGCAGCCGCCCGCGGCGGCCGCTGTCCGGGCGCCCGGGCGGTTGACCCAACGGAAGGGGTAGAGCTGCGAGAAGAAGTAGACGAAGGCGGGCACCACCAGTCGCTCCCACCCGCTCGCGACCCGCAGCCTGGCCATCTGGGAGACCAGGTCGAGACCCTGGATGCGGGCGGCGGCCACCAACTCGCGCAGGCTGTCCGGACCATGGGCGATGTCCGCGTCGGTCAGCAGCAGATACTCGGGCTCGCGCGCGGCCCGGGCCACTGCGATGCCGTGCCGCAGCGCCCAGAGCTTCCCGGTCCAGCCGGGCTCCGGCTCACCGGGGGAGACCACCCGCAGCGGCAGCCCGCCGTGCTGACGGGACAGCGCGCGGGCCACCTCCCCGGTCCCGTCCGTACTGCCGTCGTCGACCAGCACGATCTCCGCGCGGCCGGGATAGTCCTGGGCCAGGAGCGAGGGTAGGCCGGCCGGGAGCACCCTCGCCTCGTCCCGCGCGGGCACGACAACGGCCACATCCGGCCAGTCGGCGGGGGCCCCGCGCCGGGGGAGCCGCTGGTCCGTACGCCAGAAGAAGCCCTGCCCGAGCAGCAGCCACCCCCAGGCGGCGAGCGATCCGGCGGCGGTCCAGGCAATGGCGCTCATTCGCCGCAGTCTGCCCCACCATGCCGGTACCGCAAGGGCAGTCGATTAAGGTGACCGGGTGAAGATCGCGCTCATGGACTCCGGAATCGGCCTGCTCGCGGCGGCCGCCGCGGTGCGCCGGCTGCGGCCGGACGCGGATCTGGTCCTCTCGTCCGACCCCGACGGCATGCCCTGGGGGCCGCGTACGGCGGACGATGTGACCGGGCGTGCGCTCGCCGTGGCCCGTGCGGCGGCCGCGTACGGCCCCGACGCTCTGATCGTCGCCTGCAACACGGCCTCCGTGCACGCCCTGCCCACGCTGCGCGCGGAGCTGGAGCCCGCGATCCCGGTCATCGGGACGGTTCCCGCGATCAAACCGGCGTCCGCGGGCGGCGGCCCCGTCGCGATCTGGGCCACGCCCGCCACGACCGGCAGCCCGTACCAGCGAGCCCTCATCCGGGACTTCGCCGACTCGGTCACCGTGACCGAGGTGCCGTGCCCCGGGCTGGCCGATGCCGTACAGCACGCGGACGAGACGGCCATCGACGCGGCGGTGGCGGCAGCAGCTGCCCTGACACCCGCCGATGTAAGGGCCGTCGTCCTGGGCTGCACCCATTACGAGCTGGTCGCCGACCGCATCAGTGCCGCCGTCGGCGGACAGGTGGTCCTGCATGGTTCGGCCGAGGCCGTGGCCGCGCAGGCGCTGCGCCGTATCGGCGAACTGCCCGCCCCTGACGCAACCCCGGGAAGCCGGCTCACCGTGCTGCTCAGCGGCCGTGAGTCCGCTCTTCCGGGACAGTCGATGAGCTATGCCGAAGGCCGTCTGCTCCAGGCAGTGACGCCCGCACACTGACGGTGACCGCCACAGTGGCGCTCAGCGTTGGCCCGTTCTCGACTCCCGAGTTCCTGCTGAGCCGCCGGAAGCCCGGTACTCTGCGTCCATGACGGAGCACCCCCACGACTCATCGCCCACCGTGGAGCCGCGGCCGGCGGTCTGGACCGGGCGCGCGACGAACCGCTTTCAGTGGCTGCTCGCCGCGGCGGGTGCGGCCTGCATGGCGCTGGGTGTCGAGCTCGCCGTCGACTCCACCTGGACCTCGGGCATCGTCGCCCTGCTGATGTCCGTGATCGGCTGTGTCGCGGCAGGGCTGTTCATCCTGTTCGGGACCCTCGCCTTCGTCCATGTGGCGGTAAAGGTGGACCGCGATGCTGTCGAGGTGCGCTGCGGCTACATGGGCCTGCCACGGCGACGGATCCCGCTCTCCCATGTCGTGTGCGCGGAGTTCGACCCGAAGGTCAATCCGCGGCACTGGGGAGGCTGGGGGTATCGCTGGCGCCCCGAGAAGGGCACGGCCGTGGTCGTACGCCGTGGTGAGGGCATCGTCGTCACGCTGGGCGACGGAAGGATCTTCACGGTGACCGTCGACGACGCGGAAGAGGCAGTCAGGGCGATCCGTCACTGCCTCGGTCTGGCCGGCGCGGGGCCGGCCCGCACCGGCCAGGCCTGAGCCTGCGGTGGGAGCGAGGCTCCCCCTCGACCTCCCCGTACGACTTAGCGCACCCGGCTGTCCGCGTGCCTCTGCCGTGCCGGATGCCCCTGCGCTCGGGTGCTGCCCTCGCCCGCCATGCGCGCAGTCGCCAGACCAGCGAGCAGCCCCGCGCCCGCCGTCACCGGTGTGAAGCTCAGCGCGTTGCCGACGCTCGCCAGGAACGCCAGTGCCGTCAACGTGGCGCCCGCGCTCAGCACCACCGGCGTGGACCGGGGCGAGCGCCACAAGCTGTACAACAACCAGCCGAACACCGCCCCCAGCAGAGCCACCCCCACCACACCCTGCTCGGCCGCCTGCTGCAGCGACGCCGAGTGCGGCTTGCCGTCGGAACCCAGCGACTGCTGGGCTGTGGTGCTGAGCGTGCCGAAGCGGTCGGGGCCCACGCCCCGTACCGGATTCTCCTTGGCGAGGGCGACCGCGTCCTGCCACAGCGCCACGCGGTTCTGGGTCAGCTGACCCTCCAGCGAGACCGTGAGCCCCTGCGGCAGGGAGTCCTCGGCCACGCCCCACGAGATGGCGACGACGAGGCCGGTGGCGACGGCGAGGCCCGCGAGCGCCAGGGTCCGCCAGCGCATCCGGGCCGCCGCGAGCGAACAGAGCAGCACGCCGATCGCAGCGGCGAACCCGGTCACCCAGCCAAGCGCCAGCGCTGTGGAGGCGACGGCGAGAGCAAGCAGCCGCAGGGCGAGACGCAGCACAGGCGGGCGAGCCGCCGCGGCTGCGCAGCAGGCAGCGCCCGCGGCGAGTACCAGCAGGGCGGCGGCAGCCCCGGTGTGACCTGGCTGGGTGGGCGCGCCCGGGTTCGCACCGGGAACGCCCTGCCGTGAGGCGATCGCCAGGCCGAGGGCCGCGAGCGCTGCCGCGCCGGGGGCGGCGACCGGCAGGAGCGTGCCGCAGATACGCCCGCAGGCGTAGCCCGCAGCGACGGCGAACACGGCGAGCAGCACGCCCTCAGGCCGTGCCTCGCGCCCGGCCGCGCTCACGAGCGACCACACGACGCATCCACTGAGGACGACGACGCCGGCGACGTCGGTCGCGCTGCCGCGCTCGCGCGCAGCCGACCGGCTGTCCGGTGGAGCCATCCCGTCGACCCCCCGACCTGTGACGGGCCCTGCCGCAGCAGCCGAACCGGATCGGCTGGCAGGGACTGGCGCACACGGTAACGGCAGATGCGGGGGTTTGTGGATGGGTTGCGCAGGAACGTTGCGGCAGCGCTGGCGGCAGGACGCTCGGCCAGCCGACGCGTCAGGCGATCCGGCCCGCTGCAGGGGCGGGTGATCCGGAGGGCATTCGCGGCCGGTGATCGGGCCGGACTGCCGGGAGTACAGCCAACCACCGTAGACTCCGCTGGGTGAGCGTCACCATCACCTCCGTCGAGACCCCACAGCCCGCCACCGCCGCAGGCCGACCGCTGCTGCGCCGGTCCGTACGGCCGGGAGCCGCCGCGCTGTCCGGGGTGATGCTCTACCTGAGCTTCCCGCCGCGGCCCCTGTGGTGGCTGGCCCTGCCCGCGTTCGCCCTGCTCGGGTGGACCTTGTACGGGCGCAGGCTGCGGCCCGCCTTCGGTCTGGGTTACCTCACCGGCCTCGGCTTTCTGCTGCCCCTGCTCGTGTGGACGGGCGAGGAGGTCGGCGCCCTGCCGTGGCTCGCCCTGACCGCGGCGGAGGCGGTCTTCGTCGCACTTGCCTGCATGGGCATTGCCGCGGTGTCCCGACTGCCCCTGTGGCCGGTGTGGGCTGCCGGCGTGTGGATCGTGGGCGAGGCGGCCCGCGCGCGGATGCCGTTCGGTGGTTTTCCCTGGGGCAAGATCGCCTTCGGCCAGGCGGACAGCGTCTTTCTGCCGCTGGCCGCCGTGGGAGGGACGCCGCTGCTCAGCTTCGCGGTCGTCCTGTGTGGCTTCGGTCTGTACGAGACGGTGCGCCGTGTTCTCGCCTACCGGCGCAGTGGTGAACTGCCGCGCGGTGCGGCTCTCGCAGCCGTCCTCACCGTGCTCGTCCCGGTGGCCGGGAGCCTCGCCGCCCTGCCGCTCGTCGACGACACCGCCGAGGACGGCACCGCGACCGTCGCCGCGATCCAGGGCAATGTGCCGCGCCTCGGGCTCGACTTCAACTCCCAGCGCCGCGCCGTCCTCGACAACCACGCCCGCCGCACCCAGCAGCTGGCCGCCGAGGTGAAGGCGGGCAAGGCGGCGAAGCCGGACTTCGTGCTGTGGCCCGAGAACTCCTCGGATCTCGACCCGTACCGCAATGCCGACGCCAAGGTCGTCATCGACGACGCGGTGAAGGCGATCGGGGTGCCGACCGTCGTGGGCGCCGTGGTCACTCCCGACACCGGCAAGCTCCGCAACACCCTGATCGAATGGGACCCCGCGCGCGGGCCCGTCAACACCTACGACAAGCGTCATGTGCAGCCGTTCGGCGAGTACATCCCGATGCGCTCCTTCGTGCGGCTCTTCAGCGCCGACGTCGACCGGGTACGGCGTGACTTCGGCCCGGGTCACACCGTGGGTGTCTTCGATCTGGCGGGTACCAAGGTCGGGCTCGTCACCTGCTTCGAGGCGGCGTTCGACGACGCCGCGCGGGACACCGTCACCCACGGCGCGCAGCTGATCTCCGTACCCAGCAACAACGCCACGTTCGGTCGAAGCGAGATGACCTATCAGCAGCTGGCGATGTCACGGGTGCGGGCCGTCGAGCACGGGCGCTCCGTCGTCGTGCCCGTCACCAGTGGCGTCAGCGCGGTGATCCTGCCGGATGGGAAGATCGTCCAGAAGACCCGGATGTTCACGCCGGACGCGCTGGTCGCCGCGGTGCCGCTGCGTTCCTCGCTGACTCCCGCGACCCGGCTCGCCACCTGGCCCGAGGGGATTCTGGTGCTGGTCGCGGCCGGTGGACTCGGGTGGGCCGTCGCGCGTTCGGCCGGGGACCGCAGGCTGCGGAAGGCCGAGCAGGACACGCTCCAGGCCGGGTAGGACACGGTGACGCCCGCGAGGATGTCTCCGCCGGTGAGGACGGCCGACGCCCATTAGGGTCGAGTACATGGCAACCCCTGATTTCATCCGCCAGATCCGGGCCGGTGCAGGCCATCAGCTGCTCCTGCTGCCTGGCGTCAGCGCGGTCGTCTTCGACGACAAGGGCCGCGTGCTGCTCGGCAGACGTGCCGACACCGGCAAGTGGGCAATCATCGGCGGAATTCCGGAGCCGGGGGAGCAGCCGGCCGTGACGGCGGTGCGCGAGGTGTACGAGGAGACCGCGGTGCGCTGTGTCGCCGAACGGGTCGTGCTCGTCCATGGGCTGCCCAAGCCGATCACCTACCCCAACGGCGACCGGTGCCAGTTCATGGACATCACCTTCCGCTGTCGCGCGGTGGGCGGACAGGCGCGTGTCAACGACGACGAGTCGCTGGAGGTGGGATGGTTCTCTGTGGACATGCTGCCCGAACTCAAGGATTTCGCCCGCTTCCGGATCAAGCAGGCCCTGACCGAGGGTCCTGCATGGTTCCAACCCACCACCGAGCAGTGAAGTATGGGCGCTGACCACATCGGTCGGCGGATCATCACTGCCTAGGGTGCGAAGCATGACCGCCCCCACCACACCAGGTCCCGCACCCCACCTCCCCGCGCCTTCGGTCGACCTCGATCTCGGCGGCCGTACGGCACTCGTCACCGGCGCGGCCGGCGGTATCGGCCGCGCGTGTGCGCTGCGGCTGGCGGCCGCCGGAGCCAAGGTCAGGGCGGTCGACCGGGATGCCCACGGGCTCGAGGCCCTTGCCGCGCACTGCGACGGGCTGGCGGGCGCCGTCGAACCGGACGTCCTGGATCTCACCGATCTCGACGCGGCCGAGGCGGCCGCGGCCGGCGCCGACATCCTGGTGAACAACGCCGGGCTGCAACTGGTCCGGCCCATCGAGCAGTTCCCGCCGGACGTCTTCCACACCGTGCTCACGGTGATGCTGGAGGCACCGTTCCGCCTGATCAGGGGCGCACTGCCGCACATGTACGCGCAGGGGTGGGGCCGCATCGTCAATATCTCCTCCGTTCACGGGCTGCGCGCCTCTGCCTTCAAGTCCGCGTATGTGGCTGCCAAACACGGTCTGGAGGGGCTCTCCAAGACCGCGGCCCTCGAAGGCGCCCCGCACGGAGTGACATCGGTCTGTGTCAATCCCGGCTATGTGCGCACGCCCCTGGTCGAGCGGCAGATCGCCGACCAGGCGGTTGCCCACTCCATGGCCGCGGAGCGTGTGCTCGCCGACGTACTGCTCAAGGACTCCGCGATCAAGAGGCTGATCGAGCCGGAGGAGGTCGCCGAAGCGGTGCTCTATCTGTGCACCCCGCAGGCGTCCTTCATCACCGGCACCTCACTCACCCTCGACGGCGGCTGGACCGCTCACTAGCGTGACGAGGTTGTCCACAACGGCTTCGTCGTCCACAGGTCTGGTGCGACCACCCGTACGGCAGGTAATCCTGTGTCCATGTCCCACGATCAAGCCTCCTACCTGGAGCTCCTCGCTCGCGGCGCCGCCGCCGAGGCGTACGACCGGCCGCTGCTGCTCGCCCGCGCGAGCGGCGCCGGACCGGACGAGCTCGCCGCACTCGACCAGGCCAAGCAGCTCGCGCTGCGGGTGCGAGCCGAGTTGGAGGGACGGCGACGGCGTGAGGCCGAGCTGTCCGCGCTCTTCGAGACCGCGCACGACCTGGCGGGACTGCGCGATCTCGATGCCGTGCTGCGCGCAATAGTGCAGCGCGCCCGCTCACTCCTGGGCACCGAGGTCGCCTACTTGAGCCTGAACGACCCTTCTGCGGGCGACACCTATATGCGCGTCACCGAAGGCTCGGTCTCGGCGCGCTTCCAGCAGCTGCGGCTGGGCATGGGGGAGGGGCTCGGCGGGCTTGTCGCCCAGACCGCACGGCCGTATGTCACCGACAGCTATTTCGACGACGCCCGCTTCGAGCACACCAGGGCGATCGACACGGCCGTCAGTGACGAAGGCCTGGTCGCGATTCTCGGAGTGCCGCTGATGCTCGGCAGCCAGGTCATCGGCGTGCTTTTCGCGGCGGACCGCCGCGCGAGAGTGTTCGAACGGGAACAGGTAGCCCTGCTGGCCTCGTTCGCCGCACATGCCGCCGTCGCCATCGACACCGCCAACCTGCTGGCCGAGACCCGTTCCGCGCTCGCCGAGCTGGAGCGGGCCAACCAGATCATCCGGGACCACAGTGGCGTCATCGAGCGCGCGTCGGAGGTCCACGACCGGCTGACCGAGGTCGTCCTGCGCGGTGGCGGGGTCCATGATGTGGCTGCCGCGCTCTCCGAAGTCCTCGACGGCACAGTCGAGTTCACGGATGAAGACCTCGAAGTGACCGGCGCCGACGGGCGCGCGATACGGCACGGGGACGACTGGGTGGCAGCGGTGTCAGCGGGCGGTGAGCTGCTGGGAGCCCTGATGCTCCGCGGCCACCGCGACCTCGACCCCGTCGACCAGCGCACCCTGGAGCGCGCCGCCATGGTCACCTCACTGTTGCTCCTCGCCCGGCGCTCCGCCCACGAGGCGGAACAGCGGGTCCGGGGCGAACTGCTCGACGACCTTCTCGATGCGGCGGACCGGGACCCGCGGCTGCTGCGCGAACGGGCGGCCCGGCTGCACGCCGATCTCGACGTGCCGCATGTGGTGCTGGCCGCCCGGATCGACGCACCGGGCACGGACTGCCCAGGCCGGGACGCCGGGGCACGCGGCAGCGATGCGGCCGCGGCCACCGCGCAACGGGAGACCGCGGACCGCCAGCGGCTGTGGTCGGCCGCCTCGCATCTGGCCGCGACCCGCTCGGGTCTGTCGGCCGCCCGCGACGGCGGCGCCGTCCTGCTGCTGCCGCTCGGCCCTCGCGACAGCGCCTCCGACCTCGCCCGCCAGACAGCCAGACAACTGGGCGGCACGCTCAGGGAGTTGGTCACCGTCGGCGCTTCCTCGCCGGTGGCAGCGCCCGCCGGCGATCCCGGCCCGATAGCGGGGGCGTACGAGCAGGCGCGCCGCTGCCTCGACGCCCTGCGTCTGCTCGGCCGCTCAGGGCAGGGGGCCGCGGCACAGGACCTGGGTTTCCTCGGCCTGTTGCTCGCCGACCCCGGTGACATCGACGGTTTCGTCCAGCGGACGATGGGCGAGGTCGTCGACTACGACCGCAAGCGCGGCACGGACCTGGTGCGCACGCTCGACGCGTACTTCGCGAGCGGCATGAGCCCTGCCCGTACGAAGGAGGATCTGCACGTTCATGTGAACACCGTGGCCCAGCGCCTGGAGCGAATAGGCCGGCTGCTCGGCCCGGACTGGCAGTCACCGGGCCGTGCGCTCGAGATCCAGCTGGCGCTTCGTCTGCACGCGATGTCCGCCTCGGTCGCTCGCTGAGCCGAACGTGCCGCCGCGCCGGACCCCCTTCTCGGGAGTTCGCGCGGCAGACGGGAGTTGTTCGTCCTGCGTCCGTCAGGCGGTGCGCATATCCGCCGAGCGGGCGGCGGGCGCTTCCTCCACCGGCTCCGCCTCGACGGCGTTCAGGTCTCGCTGCCGGGTCTCTCGCGCACACCCGATGGCCACCACCGTGATCAGCGCCGCGGCGATGACATACAGGGCGATCGGGGTCGACGAGTCGTAGTCGGCGAGCAGCGCGGTGGCGATCAGCGGCGCCGGGGCACCGGCCGCGACCGAGGAGAACTGCGCGCCGATGGAGGCACCGGAATAGCGCATGCGCGTCGCGAACATCTCGGAGAAGAAGGCGGCCTGCGGTGCGTACATCGCTCCGTGGAACACCAGCCCGACCGTGACGGCGAGCAGCAGACTGCCGAAGCTGCCGGTGTCGATGAGCGAGAAGAACGGGAACATCCAGGCGCCGACGCCGATCGCGCCGATGAGATACACCGGCCTGCGCCCGATCCGGTCCGAGAGCGCGCCCCACGCCGGGATGACCGCGAAGTGCACGGCGGAGGCGATGAGTACGGCATTGAGCGCGGTCTGCTTGCTCATCTCCACGGCAGTCGTCGCGTACACGAGGATGAAAGCGGTGATGACGTAGTAGCTGATGTTCTCCGCCATGCGTGCGCCCATCGCGACCAGCACATCGCGCCAGTGGTGCCGCAGCACGGCGACGAGCGGCATCTTCTCGGCCTGCCCGGCCGCGGCCTGGCGTACCTCTGCCTGTGCCAGCGCGGCCTTGAAGACCGGTGATTCATCGACAGAGAGACGAATCCACAAGCCGACGATCACCAGCACACCGGAGAGGAGGAAGGGTATGCGCCAGCCCCATGAGGTGAAGGCCGCGTCCGACAGCAGAGCGGTCAGCGCGGAGAGCACTCCGGTGGCGAGCAACTGCCCGGCGGGAGCGCCGGTTTGAGGCCATGAAGCCCAGAAACCGCGCCGCTTGGCGTCCCCGTGTTCGGACACGAGCAGCACGGCACCGCCCCACTCGCCGCCGAGCGCGAATCCCTGCACCAGCCGCAACGTGGTGAGCAGGACGGGCGCGGCGGTCCCGACGGTGGCATGCGTCGGCAGCAGTCCGATTGCGAAGGTCGCCCCGCCCATCAGCAGCAGGCTCAGCACCAGCAGCTTCTTACGGCCGAGCCGGTCGCCGAAGTGCCCGAAGACCAGCGCGCCGAGCGGGCGGGCGGCGAACCCGACGGCGTAGGTGAGGAAGGAAAGCAGGGTTCCGACGAGCGGATCGGAGCCCGGGAAGAACAGCTTGTTGAAGACGAGCGCGGCGGCCGATCCATAGAGGAAGAAGTCGTACCACTCGATGGTGGTCCCGATGAGGCTCGCGGCGACGATGCGCTTGAGTGAGCTGGGGGCGGGGGCTGGTGGGGCGGATGCCGAGGCGGCCATGGTCACCACTTCCGGGCGGGGGCGAGGATGTCGTTGTGTCGCCACACCGTAGAAACGCGCAGGTTACGGGCACATGTGGTGGGACACCATACTTACGTCGCCCGGAGTGCGTGCAGCCCCTATGAGGGGCCTCGCTGCCCTCTCGACCGTGACAGGCCGTCGACCTTTGCGCGGGGGGTCGGCCCGGTGGGTCACCGCACGGGCTCGGGCAATGGCTGCTCGGTCCAGATGCACTTGCCCTCGGAGGTGTAACGCGTGCCCCAGCGATGACTGAGTGCGGCCACCAGTTGGAGTCCGCGGCCGCCCTCGTCGGTGTCCAGAGCACGGCGGATGCGGGGTGTGGTGAGACTGCCGTCCGAGACCTCGCAGATGAGCGTCCGGCTCCGGAGCAGGCGCAGCCGGACGGGGCCTTTCGCGTGCCGCACCACATTGCCCACCAGTTCGCTGGCGATCAGCTCGGTGGTCGCGACAAGATCGTCGAGCTGCCATTGGCCCAGCTGATGCCGGACATGGCCGCGGGCCACTCCGGCCGCAGCGGGGTCCTCGGGCAGGGGCCAGGACGCCATGTCGTCGGCCGGGAGGATATGGGTGCGGGCAATGAGCAGAGCGGCATCGTCGCTGGTCTCCTCCTGGGCGGGCAGGAGAGCGGAGACGAGCGATTCGCAGAGCCGTTCGAGATGCCCGGCTTCGGAGTGGCGGTGGGGGGTTCCTGGCCGGGGACGTGGTGGGGCCTCGCGGACTGGGGACCTGTCCGCGCCCCGCGCGCCGTCGAGGCCGACGGTGAGTGCCTTGGCCAACTGCTCGATTCCGCTGTCGATGTCGCGCCGGGCGGATTCCACGAAACCGTCGGTGTAGAGCACCAGGAGGCTTCCCTCGGGGAGCTTCAGCTCCGTGGTTTCGAAGGGCGGCGTGGCAGCTCCGAGCGGCGGGTTGGCGGCGACGTCGGCGAAGTGCAGCGTGCCGTCGGGGTGGACGACCGCCGGTGGCGGGTGTCCGGCACCGGCGAATGTGCAGACGCCGGAGGCGGGATCGTAGAGGGCGTAGAGGCACGTGGCGTAGAAGTCGTCGCCCAGCTCGCTGACCAGGTCGTTGAGGTGGGAGAACAACTCGTCGGGAGGCAGTTCGAGACCGGCCAGAGTGTGTACGGCGGTGCGGAGTCGGCCCATGGTGGCGGCCTCGTGGAGGCCGTGGCCCATCACGTCGCCGATGACCAGCGCGACGCGGTCGGCGGAGAGCGGAATGACGTCGTACCAGTCGCCGCCGAGCGTGCCCTCGCTGGCCGGCAGATAGCGGGCGGCGGCGGTGACGGCCGGGAGGGCCGGAAGCGCGCGGGGGAGCAGGCCGCGCTGCAACGCCTGCGCCCGGCCGTGCTCCGCGTCGTACTGCCGGGCCCGTTCCAGGGCCTGGGCGACCAGTCCGCTGAGCGCGACGAGCAGGGTGCGCTCCTCTCCGGTGAGATGGCGGGGCCGGTCGAACGAGACCACACAGCCGCCGACCGCGCGGCCGGAGACCACCAGCGGCAGGAAGGCCCAGGCTTGCTTCCCGCTCAGGCCCGGCAGGACGCCCATCTCCGGATAGTCGGCCTTCATCTCCTCCATCGAGTCGATGAACCTCGGGATACCGTCGTGCAGTGCGAGTTCGATGGGGGAGGCGGCCGGGATGCCGCCCTTGGCCAGCTCGTCGAGGAATGCGCGCGGGTATCCGACTGACCCGACCGGTTGTACCCGGCCACTTTGACGCGCTTGCACGATCAGCCCGGTCGCGCCGAACAGCGGCAGTACCCGCTCGGCCGCCGCGGCCACCACATCCTCCGCGGTGAGTGCCTCGGCGAGCGCCGCTGTCAGCTCCCCGATGCGTGCGGCTCGTTCGGCGGCCGCATGTTCCGCCGCCAGACGCTGCTCCTCCGCCCGGCGTCGCTCGGTGACGTCGGTCAGATAGACCGTCAGTCCGTCGGGCACGGGGATCAGCCGCAGGTGATACCAGCGGCCGTCGACGGGCAGCCGCAGATCCAGCCCGGTCGGCCTGCGGTCGGCAACGGCCCGGCGGCACGCCGATTCGAGGCCGGGCGTATTGACCTCCCGGATGTCCCACAGCGTCCGCCCGACGAGTTCCCGCGAGGGGCCGAGGAGTCGCTCGGCCAGGACGTTGACGTAGAGGACCCTCCAGGCGGTGTCGACCGCGAGGAATCCGTCGCTCATGTGCCGCAGGGCGCGGCCGACCGAGTCCAGGGCGACCAGGCTCTCGTTGGTCTCCCAGAGCCGCCCGACCATACGGGCCGGTGCGCCGTCCTCGCCGACGACAATCCGGCCGCGGACCGCAACCCAGACGACGGTGCCGTCCGGTCGGCGCACCCGGTGTTTGACGTTGTATTCGGCGCCTTCCCGCAGGGCATGCTCGGCCTGCGCCAGCACAACGGGAAGGTCTTCGGGGTGGATCAGGTTCCGCCAGGTCTCGATCCGCCCGTCGAAGAAGTCCGGGGCGATGTCGAGGACCTGTGGCATCTCCTTGTCCCAGATCAGGTCGCCGGTGCGGATGTCCCAACTCCAGGCCCCGACCCGGACCGCATCGAGTGCCTGCTGAAGGGAGTGGGCATCGTTCGGCCGCTCGGCGGACGACGGGCCGGGCTTGTGTGTCGCCATGGAGAGCACCAAAGAGTGATCAAAGAGCAAAATGTCAGGATCAAGTCTATATTTCCGCACTGGAGGGCGGCTGTGAGTCGTGGTGGGCTCCGGCTGCCCGCTCCTATGCTGGTGAGGGGTGCTCCGGCTCGCGCAGAGCGAGTAGCGACGAGCCGCCGTGGCTGAGCAGATCACCGGCAGAGATCAGGCCGCCGCCCCGGCGATCGAGCAGGCGAAGGACACTGCGTCGCGTGAGGCCTCCGGAAGCAACGGTGCGCGGACAGGAGGGCGATCATGGGATCCCCGAGCCCCGCGGCCACATCCGCGTGGGTGGTCGAGCACCCCGGACCGATCACGTCCGCCCCGCTGCGGCTGGTCGAGCGCGAGACGCCCGCGCCGGGCCCGGGCAAGCTGTTGCTGCGCGTCCGCGCCTGCGGGGTCTGCCGGACCGACCTGCACCTTGCCGAGGGCGACCTGGCACCCCACGCGCCACGATGTACGCCGGGTCACGAGGTCGTGGGCCAGGTCATCGCCGCCGGGCCGCACGCCGCGGACTTCCGGGTCGGCGACCGGGCGGGCGCGGCCTGGCTGGCGGAGACCTGCGGGCAGTGCGGCTACTGCCTGAGCGGGCGGGAGAATCTGTGCCCCTGCTCCCGCTACACCGGCTGGGACATCCACGGCGGCTATGCCGACCACCTGCTCGTGGACGCGCGCTTCGCCTACCGCCTGCCCGAAGGGTGGAGCGACGAGGACGCCGCGCCCCTGCTGTGCGCGGGCATCATCGGCTACCGGGCGCTTGAGCGGGCAGACCTGCCGCCCGGCGGCCGGCTCGGCATCTACGGATTCGGCGCCTCCGCGCATCTGACCGCCCAGCTGGCCATCGCCCGCGGCGCCGAGGTCCATGTCGTCACCCGCTCGCAGGCTGCGCGGAGGCTGGCGCTGGAGCTGGGGGCGACTTCGGCCAGCGAGGGCGCGCCCCCGAAGCCGCTGGATGCGGCGATCCTGTTCGCCCCGGCCGGGACTCTGGTGCCGGTTGCGCTGGCTGCGCTGGACCGCGGCGGCACCCTCGCGATCGCCGGGATTCATCTGAGTACGATCCCGCCGCTCGACTACGAGCGGCACCTGTTCCAGGAACGGACCGTGCGCAGCGTCACCGCCAACACCCGTGAGGACGGCCGCGCCTTCCTGGCCGAGGCGGCCCGGCTGCAACCGACGGTGCGGGTCACCCGCTACCCGATGCGACGGGCCGGCCGGGCGCTGGAGGACCTGGCGGCCGGACGGATCGCGGGCGTGGCCGTACTTGTGATGGACTGATCCACCACCGTCGTTTGCCGAACACCGGCCCGGGCACCCGCCCAGCCGGACATGGAGCGGCGCGTCCGGTCAGTGTGCCCGGCTTGGACGCGCGAAGAATGGAGCAGGACAGTGGGTAGGCTTCCCAACGATCCGGTACCTCCCAACCCGACGCCCGCGCCGGGGCCCGGACCCCAGCCGGGACCGTTGCCCGGTCCGGTGCCGGGCCCGGGTGGGCCCGATCCGGTGCCCCCGGCTCCGCCCCAGCCCGAGCCGGACCCTCCGCCGCCGACCTCGCCCCCGGAGCCTCAGCCCCACCCGGGCCCGCTTCCGGGCCCGGTCCCGAACCCCGATCCGGTCACCTGAATCGGCTCCTACGCGCGTCTAGTGCCCCAAGTGGTGACGGTATTTGTGGCGGGGGGACGGGCCCCGTGCCGGGCCGGCGGGCGGTGCCTCGTCGGCGGGGGTTGCCGACTCGCCCAGCGCGTCGCCGCGCTCGGCCGAAGTCCTGACGGCCCCCGTTCGCGGCTCCCGCACGGTGGTGTACCGGCGCCGGCGTCGCGCGGCGCCCACGGCCAGGGCGCACCCGATGCAGAAGAGCAGGGCAAGGGCGACTCCGGAGAGGAAGATCGACAGGCTGTTCATGGTGGCCAGGTGGTTGTCGAACATCGTCACCGTGTACTCCGGGCCGCCGGAGGTGTTGTACGCGATCAGCAGCCCTATGAAGGCTCCGGTCGCCAGAAGTAGCAGAAGCCCGAGAAGGATCATGGCGCGAATTCCCTTCAGATGGTCCGCGCTGGCGTAGGGCGTGTGCCCCGATTTGTCCCCTCCTAACTCACGCCTGTTGTCGGCGCTCCCGGCGTGACGTGCGCTCCAGGGGTGTCGCCTGCTCGCTTGCGCGCAGAGGTGGAGAAGGGCCGAGGGCATTTCCAGTCAGTTGGTGAGGATGGCCGTACGGCGGGACCAGGCCGCGTCCGTGACTTGGGTGAGCATGAAGTGGGCGACGTCCGCACGGCTGATCCTGGGCATGCCTCTGAATTCGAAATGCTCACCGACGCGGTAGGTGCCGGTGAAAGGCCGGTTGGTCAGTGCAACCGGATAGACGAGGGTCACGTCCAGGTCGCTGGCGAGGAGCTTGCGGTCCGCCTTCCCCTTGTCGGGGTAGACCTTTCTCAGCATCGTGCGGTAGAAGAACCGTTGCGGCAGCGAAGCCTGGGCGTAGGTTTCGTTGACGCCGAAGGCCGAGAGGAAGATCAGACGATCGACTCCGGCATCGTGCATGGCGAGGATGAGTGCGTCCACGGTGCGGCTGACGATGTCGGACGTGAGGCTCCTCCCCGTCCCCATCGTGCTCAGCACGGCGTCCTGGCCCAGGGCGGCACTCGCGAGTTCCCGCTCGTCGGCGACATCACCGACCAGTACGGTCAGCCGGTCGTTGACCCACGGCAGCTTTTCCGGACTACGCACGAGCGCGGTGACGTGATGGCCCAGGTCAAGGGCCTGACCGACCAATTGGAGACCGGTGGGGCCGGTCGCGCCGAGAAGCAGGAGTTTCATGTCGGACGGCCCTCCAGTCTGCTGCCGGATCCGGAAAAACTCCCTCTCATCCAGCCTCGACCCCCTGGGCGCGGTGCGCTACCGCGCCCAGGAGAAGGGCATGCCGAACCGGCTCCCGGGTCCGGAAGCCGGTTCGGCAGCCGCGTCAGTAGCGCTCGACCACCGGCGCGCCGCCGTACTTCGAGCCGGAAAGACCCAGCGTCGCGGCGTACGCCCTCTTGTGGTCGCCGTTCTCGTCGTGGGCCTCGAGCGCGGTCGTCACCGCTTCGCGCAGCACCGCGTCGTCCTTGTTCATGCCGACGCCGTAGGGCTCGTCGGTGAACGGGTTGCCGACGACCTTCAGCTTGTCCGGACGCTGGGCGGCGTAGCCCATGAGGATGGCGTCGTCCGTGGTGACGGCGTCGACCTTCTTGTCGAGCAGGAGCTGGACGCACTCGAAGTACTTGGACATCTCGACCGTCGAGGTGTTGTAGTCGGGCTTCTTGATCTCCCGAAGCGCTGTCGATCCCTTGACCGAGCAGACCTTCTTTTCCTCCAGGGAGTACGGTCCCCCGATTGTGTTGTCGTTCTCGCGGACCAGAAGGTCGGCACCGGCCATGTAGTACGGGCCGGCGAAGCCCACCTTCTTCTTGCGCTCGTTGTTGATCGTGTACGTGCCGACGTACAGGTCGACCTCGCCGCTGGAGATGGCGGCCTCACGGTTCTTCGTGTCGACCGTCTTGAACTCGATCTTGTCGGGCGAGAACCCGAGATCGGCGGCGACCATCTTGGCGACCTCGATGTCGAAGCCGGAGCGCGTGCCGTCCTTCTCCTCGAAGCCGAGGAAGGGCTGGTCGTTCTTCGCGCCGATGACGAGCTTGCCGGCCTTCTGGGCCTTCTTCAGCGTCGGGGAGTCGAGCTTGACGTTCTTGGCGACCGTGTACGTGGGCAGCCGCGGGTGGTTTCCGTTCGAGCTGCTGGTGGGCTCGTCACCGGAGGCATTCCCGGACTCTCCGCTGCAGGCGGTTGCGGTGAGGGTGACCGACACCACAGTGATCGCCGCGAGGGCGGCGGACTTGTACGACTTCATGGTGGAACATCCTCAAAAGATCAACAGATGGAGCGGAGTGCGTGAGGAGGCTGAATGACGGGACGGCGCCCGGCGCCCTCAGGTCGTCGAAATGTCCGTCATCGGCGCATTGCTCCGGCCTTCTCAATGGCTTCTCGATGGGAAGACAGCTGGGAGGACGATAGGACAAGGCCATCGCACCGTCACCACATCTGAGCTGAAATTGAGCATCACGGTCCGGCCACGGAACACGCCGTCGGGGGGCTCGAACCGGTCGCGAGGCCCGGATCAGCGAGCCGCGTACACGATCCAGACCTGGCCCGGGGCGAACGCCAACCTCGTGCCGCCAGCAGTCGTGAACGTCGTCCCCGATGTGGCGGTCGGGCGCTTCCAGGCGGCCTTGTACGCCTTGCTGTCACGCAGGACGATCGCCGTGCCGGAGCCCACGGTCTCGGTGTACGGAGTGGTGTTGCCCCCGCGGTCGCGGAACTTCGACGGGCGCACCCTCACGTACTGCACGACGACGGTGGGGGCCCCCAGTGGCCGCCCCGCCGATGTGCGGGAGGGGGTGCCGTCCATGGTCACCAGCCACTGACGCCTTTGTGCCGACCATGTGAAGGCGAAGCGTGCGGCCGGATAGCGAACCCCGTACGTGGCGGTCGGCTTCCCTCCCGCAGGCTCGGGACCGAACGAGAAGCCGGCGTACGTGGCCGCGTTCACACCCGGGACGTCGGGCACGGCGCGCTTCGGCCGCAGATAGAGATTGTGCGGGGCGGCGCGGTCTCCCCCGCGGAAGTAGGCGCCCTTCGGTGCCTTTCCCGGCGGAAGCGCCTTCACCGGGGCCGCAGCGATGACCGGCAGAAGCTTGCTCTGCGCTCCGGAGAAGGCGAGGGTCGGCCGGCCGAACTGGCGCAGCAGTTCCAGATCGGATTCACGGGCGCTGCGCACCGGGCCGACGACGGGCGGGAGTTGGGAGGAGTAGGCGGCGAGGATCCGGCTCAGGCCCGCCTCTACCCGCTCGACGTAAACGATGTCCGCGTTCTCGAGCCCTGTGGGGGGCCGGGCCGGAGCCACGTTGTCGATCTTCACTGCCAGTACATGGGCTGGAGGAACCGACGGCGTGCTCGGTGATGGCGTGCGGGTACCGGTCGGCGGGGCACTGCCGTCGCCGCCCTCGCACCCGGAGGCGGCGAGGGCGAGCGTCACGAACAGCATCACGACGGCCGCGGTGGCCGGTCTCTTCTCAGACTTCGCGGACATGGCGGACGCCCCTTCGAGTCACCCGCCGGAGCCCGGGCGAACCGTCGGCAGCGGCGTCATGGTGCACATCCCACTCTCAGTAGTCCGAGACTACGGCGCATAAGCGACGAACGTACTGTCCACTCGGCGGACGGGGAGCGCGTCACTGTGTCCATGTCCCGCGCCACCCGGCATGGCCTAGCGTCGCGATCATGACGACGCACAACAGTTTCGCGGTACACGTCCCCGACGCCGACCTCGAGCCGGACCCGCTTGACCCGGCACAGATCGTCCAGGGCGCCCCAGAGGTCTCGGGCACCGTGCTCTGGGAGTCGGAGGACGGCAAGAACATCCGGGGAATCTGGCAGATCACCCCCGGCGTGGTGACCGACACCGAGGCGAACGAGCTCTTCGTCGTCATCAGCGGCCGCGCAACCATCGCGGTTGAAGAAGGCCCCACCTTCGACGTCGGCCCGGGAGACGCATGCGTCCTGCGGGAAGGGGAGCGCACGACCTGGACCGTCCACGAGACACTGCGGAAGGCGTACCAGATCACGACGGCCTGAAGGCGTAACTTGGGCAGCAGGTACGACGCTGCGTACGCCATGAGGCGCTCGGCATGCGGCCGTTCCGCGACGGACGGAGTATGAAGCCGATGAGCGGAGCAACAGTGAGCAAGGGGAACGCCACGCAGCCCAGGAGCGACGCCCTTATCGCGCTGAGCAACGTCAACAAGCACTTCGGCGCGCTGCATGTGCTCCAGAACATCGACCTGACCATTGCACGAGGCGAGGTCGTGGTCGTCATCGGGCCCTCCGGGGGCGGGAAGTCGACGCTCTGCCGGGCCATCAACCGCCTCGAGACCATCGACTCCGGCGAGATCGCCATCGACGGCAAGCCGCTGCCCGCGGAGGGCAAGGAACTCGCCCGGCTGCGGGCCGATGTCGGCATGGTCTTCCAGTCCTTCAACCTCTTCGCGCACAAGACGGTTCTGGAGAATGTGATGCTGGGCCAGATCAAGGTCCGCAAGAAGGACAAGAAGACCGCCGCGGAGCGGGCGCGTTCACTTCTCGACCGGGTGGGGGTCGCCACCCAGGCGGACAAGTACCCGGCGCAGCTCTCCGGTGGTCAGCAGCAGCGGGTCGCGATCGCGCGGGCGCTGGCCATGGATCCGAAGGTCATGCTCTTCGACGAGCCGACGTCGGCCCTCGACCCCGAGATGATCAACGAGGTGCTGGAGGTCATGCAGCAGCTCGCCCGTGACGGTATGACGATGGTCGTCGTCACTCACGAGATGGGCTTCGCCCGCTCGGCCGCCAACCGTGTGGTGTTCATGGCCGACGGCCGCATCGTCGAGGAGACGACGCCCGAGGAGTTCTTCACCCATCCGAGGAGTGACCGCGCGAAGGACTTCCTGTCGAAGATCCTTCACCACTGAGCCCAGCCGGCCCCGGGCGAAGGGTGTTCAGCCCGTCGCAGTGCGGCAGGGAACCACGACCGTTTCCGGTGCCGGCGGAGCGAAGTACCCCTGCTGGGAGGCCTGCTGGGGTGTCTCCTCGGTTCGGGCATGGGGGTCGCCCATCGCATCGCCGATCCGGATGGTGTCGAACCGCGGCGCGCCTCCGCGTTTGCGCAGCCCCTCTTCCGGCGCGAGGCTGGAAGTATCAGCCCCGCGGCGCACGATTGTGCCTGCGGCCCGTGAGGTGCCCCGGGCCAAGACTCCGCCGACGGGGGACACCGCGGCGGCGAGGCGCTGGACGCTGCGGCCGGACGGCCGGGAGGCCGGGTGGGCTGCGGTCCGCACCCCGCGTGGGAGACGGCCATGGACGGCACAACCCTGGAAGCGATGCGGTCCGCCCTGCGCGGTCCGGTGATCGGCCCGAAGGACCCGGACTACAACGAGGCTCGCAAGATCTACAACGCGATGATCGACCGGCGCCCGGCCGCCTTCGTGGGCTGCTCGGACGCGGCAGACGTCATGAACGCGGTCGACTTCATCCGCGACCACGGTCTCGAACTCACCGTCAAGTGCGGCGGACACAGCGGATCGGGCCTGAGCCTCGCTGACGACGCTGTCACGGTCGACCTGTCGCCCATGCGCTGGGTGCGCGTCGATCCCGCCACCAAGACCGCCACGGTCGGCGGTGGCTCACAGCTCGGCGACCTCGACCACGCCGGCCATGGCTTCGGTCTTGCCACCCCCGCCGGCATCATGTCGACGACGGGCGTCGGCGGCCTCACCCTCGGCGGCGGTCACGGCCATCTCACCCGCAAGTACGGCCTGTCGGTGGACAATCTGCTCTCCGCCGACGTCGTGCTCGCGGACGGCAGCTTCGTCACCGCGAACAAGGACGAGCACCCGGACCTGTTCTGGGCGCTGCGCGGCGGTGGCGGGAACTTCGGCATCGTCACCTCCTTCACCTTCGGGCTGCACCCGGTGCATACCGTGGGTGTGGGGGTCACCGTCTGGCCGGTGGACCAGACACGCGAAGTGCTGCGCTGGTACCGCGAGTTCCTGCCGCAGGCACCCGATGACCTCAACGGCTTCTTCGCGCTGCTGGTCGTGCCGCCCGGCCCGCCGTTCCCGGAAGAGCTCCACGGACACAAGATGTGTGGCGTGGTGTGGTGCTGGACGGGGGACCTGGCCGAGCTGGACGAGGCCCTCACCGCCGTGAACGAGCCCGGCCGGCCGGCCTTCCACTTCACGACGCCGATGCCCTACCCCGCGCTCCAGGGCATGTTCGACGAGCTGATTCCCACCGGACTGCAGTGGTATTGGCGCGGTGACCTCTTCGACCGGATCACGGACGAAGCGATGGACGTCCACCTCAAGTACGGCGAAAACCTCCCCACCGACCTGTCGACCATGCACCTCTACCCGGTCGACGGCGCCGCGGGCCGGGTAGCCGAAGACGACACCGCGTGGGCGTACCGGGATGCCGTCTGGTCCGGCGTGATCGGCGGCATCGACCCCGAACCGGACAACGCCGAGGTGATCAGGCAGTGGGCCGTGGACTACTGGGAAGAGCTGCACCCGTACTCCATGGGCGGCTCGTACGTGAACTTCATCGGCGCCGACGAGGGCCACGAGCGGGTCAGGGCCACCTACCGCGGCCACTACGACAGGCTGGCGGAGATCAAGCGGACCTACGATCCGCACAACCTGTTCCACGCGAACCAGAACATCGAGCCGGGCAAGCAGGGCTGACGGCCAACGCCCAGCAGGCTGCCGGCCGGACACGACCTGGAACCTAGACGTGCGACCGTCTGCGCGGTACCGCGCCTTCCGCTTGGAGGGCTTCGGAGATCAGCCGGATGCCGCGGGCCAGGCGGCTCAGCTGCTCCAGCTCGATCGCGTACATCCGGATCGTGCTCTCGATGATCGTCTCGGCCACTCCGAGGGTCGGCAGTTCGGCCCTGGAGGTCTGCAGCGCGGTCCGCACGGCCCGCATCTCGTTCTGCACCTGGAAGTGTGCGTGGCGGGCGAGCAGGATCGTGTTGCGGGTGAGCGGCGAGTAGCCGGCGTAGCGGGCCGGCAGGAGGTCTCGCAGCCAGCGGGCGGCGGTTCGTTCCCAGTCGTGGCTGCCGGGAGCCTTGACCTGGTACGGCCAGTCCGCGTTGATCGGCGAGTAGGTCTGGGACATCGTCGTCCTTTTGGGATGTCGTGCGGATGTCGTACGCGTGGCTCTGATCGAGGGGATTTCCGGCGGCCCCGGCCCAGGGGTTGACCGGGGCCGCCGATGGCGGGCGTCCGAGGGGAAGCGGAGCGCCCTGTTGGATCACCCCGGGCCGACGAGAGGAGGCGTCGTCCTATGGTGTCCAGTTCTGTGGCCCGTGAGGGCCGTGGTTCCGGCATGCGGCTCCGGAAAACCGGGGCCACCGGAGAAGTAAATATATATACCGTCGAGTACGCAAGGGTATGAAAAATTTCATGCATGAATGATGGTGAAAACGCCTGGTCTGCGAGCTTCCGCGACGGCGGCGCAGAGGCGTGCGCGAAGCGGACCAACGGTGGGCGAAGCCTGGGCCCGACCTCGGGCCCAGCCCTCGGATTCACTCCTCGATGAAGAAGTCGTGCTGATCGGCGACCTGCTCGTAGCCCTCGAGCCGGACCTGTGTGCGCTGGGGGTCGGCATCCGCCATGGCCTGGAGGAGGGCCGCGGACAGCACGCCCGGTGCCGCGTACGAGTCGAAGACCAGACGTGAGCCGGTGCCCGCGATCAGCGCCACGTCGGCCTCGTCCACCAGCGGTCCGAAGGCGAGGTCGGTGATCAGCGCGACACGAAGCCCGATGCGGCGGGCCGTACGCATCGTCGCGAGCGTCTCGTTGGCGTGCCGCGGCATGGCGAAGGCCAGCACCCAGGTCCCGCCGGCCTCGTGCGACTGCAGCAGCGCGTCATAGGCGACGCTGCCGCCGCGGGTCACCGTGCGCACATCGGGATGGATCCGTCTCGCGGCATAGGCGAAGTACTCCGCCAGGGACACCGAGATCCGCAGGCCCAGAATCGTCAACGGAACCGACCGTGCCAGCTCCCGGCCGACGTCCAGGACCTGGTTGGTGTCCGCGAGCAGGCGGCGCAGGCTCTCCAGGTTCTCGATCTCGGCGTCGACGGCGGCCTGCAGTTCGTTGCGGCGGATTTCCTCCCGCGTGTCCGGCGAACCGGCGACCGCGCTGAGGGCGATGGGCTGAAGTGCCTCCCGCAGCGCGGGGTATCCGCTGAAACCCAGCGAGGACGCGAAGCGGGTGACCGACGGCTGGCTCACCCCCACGCGTTCCGCGAGCTCAGTGATCGAAAGGAAAGCGGCCTCGGTGAGATGGTCCACCAGGTACTGGGCGATCCGCCGCTGCGCGGGCGACAGCCGGTGACCGCCGAACAGGGCGAGAACCCTGTCCGTGGGGGCGGTCTCCGTCTCGGGAGACTGCCCTCCCGGCGTGATCGCAGACGCCTGTGCGCGTGCCTGCTGATCTGATGGCACCGGTGTCACTCCTTCTCGTCCCATTTCCGCTCAACATAGCTCACTCACCGTGGTCACAAGGGGTGAGAACGAGAACGGGCAGCCCGCGGTGGCTGCCCGTTCTCGGATCAGTGTGCGCCCACCGTGGTCGTCGGAGTGTTCCAGCCGGAGATCCTCAGACGGGGTACTGAACCATGCAGGTCGCTCGTTCGGAAGGCCGCGGTGAGCGTCGCCGATTCGCCGGGCCAGAGGCTGACCTGGTTGTCGGACCACCGGACCGGCAGCACGGGAGCGCCCGCGCTGTCCATCAGATGGACATCCGTGAGCAGAGCCGGGGTCCTGCCGTGGCCGCGTTGCGTACCGTGACGGTGGTCGTGGAGGCCCCGTCGCCGGCCGCCGTGGTGCTCGCGGTCGCGGACACGGTCGTCTTCGCCATGGAGCTCAGGCCCTTGAGGTCGGCGTAGGCGGTGGTGGGTGTGACGGTGAAGTCCGAGCGGTACCAGCAGAGGACGCCGAAGTCCGCTGCCGGGATCTTCTTCAGGTTGGTGGAGTAGAACGGATCGGCGTGCGTGCCGTGCGCGAGCAGCGCGGCGAGGGCCGTGGACCGCGGCCCGGCCGGATACCAGCCGGCGGTCGGACAGCCGGGGCTGGAGACTTCGGCCGCCGACTCGGAGACCTTGGCCGTCGACTGGATGGCATAGCCGGACAGTGCGGTTTCGCTGCCCGGCGCGGCGGCCACCTCGGTCAACGCCGGGCCGTGTCCGGTGGGTTCGGCGGGTGTGGCGGATGTCGTACTCGTATGGAGCGCGAGGAGCAGGCCGAGGACGGCGGCCGCAGCGGTCAGGCGCCGGGACAGGGCGGGGCGGTGGGCCGCGGTGATCTCCCAGTGGGCTGTTCGGAACGTCACGCCTCGGCGCGGTCAAGTTTAGGAACCTTTAGACTGATTCCGACGCTAGAGATCTGAGTTGGACATGCCAATGAACCGGCGGATCGTCGCCCGCGGATGACGCAATCCGTTCGGGGGTGGGGGTGGGCGGCCGGGGCCCGGCGGGTCTGGACTCCCGCCCGGCGTTCGTGCGCCACCGGGACCCGGCTGCCCGCCCCGGCCTGCTACTGAACCGAGGGAAGCAGCCCGGTGACGGGCGCGACCAGGTCGGTGAGCTGGTGCAGCTGGTTCATTTCACCGAGTCCCTTGTCGAGCCCCCCGAACTGACCGGACACCGACGGCACTTCGGCCCGGTGCTCCGAAGGGATGCTGCTCTCGGCGAAAGAGTCGACCTGGCTCATGACGGGGATCTTGTGGTCGGTGGCGACATCGGCGCTCGCGGCGGGGGCAGCCAGCGCCGTGGCGCCGGTGGCAAGAGCTACGGCGGCGAGAACGCGTCGTGTTTTGTTCATGCCCTGGCAACGGCTGACCTGACGGGCGGACACGGCCGAAGCGCCCCACTCACCCGCGGGCGGTAGCGCCGATCCGCGAGGCGCTGACAGCACTCCGCTCGCCCTGAGCGCGGCCCGCAAGGACGCGGACGCGTTCGGACAGCGGATCAAGGCGGCGGTCGAGGCGTCCTGAGCGGGGACCGGGTGAGGTTCTGGCGCCATTGAGGGCTGTGACAGGCTGCCTGCGAGCGCCCGGCCTGACAGGTCGCCGGGCCGGACGGATCGGGAAACACAGCCCATGGCCACAGTGGATCATTCCGCACCGGAGTCGGAGTCCGAGAAGGAGACGCCGTCGAGCTCCGCCGTGACGGCCGCGGCTCATCGTGACGCCGTCGCGGCGGAGACCGCCAGATTCGTGGCGGTCGTCGGGGGAGCCCCCCTGGCGACGGCGGTACCCAGTTGTCCGGGCTGGTCACTGCTCGATCTCGTACGCCACACCGGGAGTGTGCAGCGCTGGTTCTCCGTAATGCTGCGTCAGCTCGTCCAGGCACCCCCACGCAGCCGTGAGGTCGAGCTGCGACTTCCGGCGGACGAGGACGGGTTCGCCGACTGGCTGACCGCGAGCGCGGCCGAGGCGGCCGGTGCGTTCGCCATCACTGACCCGGACGCCCCGATGTGGGCGTGGGGCGCCGATCACCACGCCAGGTTCTGGGTGCGGCGGATGTTGTTCGAGACCCTGGTGCACCGTGTCGACGCCGAACTCGCGCTGGGACTGCGGCCCGTGATCGACCGCGGCCTCGCGGCCGACGGCGTGGACGAGTTCCTGGTCAACCTGCCCTTCGCCACTCCCTTCGCGCCCGATGTGGCCAAGCTGCGGGGAAGCGGCGAAACCCTGCGGTTCCGCTGCACCGACGTGGAGGGCGACGGGCTGGTCCGACTGCGGCCCGACGGTTTCGGCGTCGACCAGGACTCCGCGGACACATCGGCCGACGCCACGATCCGGGCCGCCGCGGCCGATCTGCTGCTGCTCCTGTACGGACGCCTCGACCGCAGCGCGGATGCCTTCGAGATCACCGGGGACGAGGATCTGCTGACCCGCTGGTTCGCCAACTCCGCGTTCTGAGGAACGCCGACCCGCCGCTCGGGGCACGCCGCGGGTGGGGCGGCGGGCGGCAAGGAGATGCGCGGGGAGCCCGCCGGGGAGCATGCTGGCTGTGTGACCTGGTACCGCGCGGCCGGGCGCGCCGCGGTGAGCGAGGGCGGGGCGCCACCCGGGAAACCGAACGGCACCGACCGCGTTCCGGACGAACTGGCCCTGGTGCTCGCGCAGGCCGCCGTAGGGGCGATCGAGGCTGTCGGCGGGTACGCGGGCGGCGTCTATGTGCCCTCCAGCACGCCGGGGCTGCTCCGGCTGGCCGTGCTGGCAGGGCTGCCCAACCGGCTGTTCCGACCGTGGTGGCGCATGCATGTGAACCGGCCGTTCCCGGTGGCCGACGCGCACCGCTCGGGCCAGGCCATCCACCTCGGCGACGCCGAGGAAGCCATGCGGAGGTACCCGCAGCTCATGGCGGGTCTGCCCTACCCCTTCGGCTCGTTGTACGCGCCCGTGGTCAGCGGTCGCCAGAAATTCGGGGTGCTGGTCGTGCTGCGTCCGTCCACGCCCGGACAGCCGGTGTCGCACGCCGACCGGCTGCGGATGCACAACGCCGCGGCACGGCTCGGTACCGCCCTTGTCATGCTGGACGCGCGGGCGGTGAAGGCCGTGTGGGACGGCGAACCCGTCTCCGTCCAGTTGCCCGCGGTCACCACGCCGCCTGTGCACGTCGGCCGCTTCGACTGGGACCTGAGCACCGGCGCCATATCCGCCGACGAGGACCTGTGCGCCATGCTCGGCACCAGTCGTGCGGACTTCGGCGACACCGTCGACGCACTGGCGGCGCGGCTGGCACCGGAGGACGCCTACGGGCTGTGGGCCGTCGCCCGCCAGGCCATGGAGACGACGGGACGGCCCGTCTCCCGCAGAATGCGGCTCCTCGGCCCTGACGGACGCCCTCACCTGCTCGAACTCTCGGCCCACGCGCAACCACCCGGCGACGGTCAGGGCCGCCGTCTGACCGGATTCCTGATGGACCTCGGCACCGGCCCGATGGAGGCCGAGGCGACCGACCGTCTCCCGCGCGGGATCTTCTCGCTCGACCGGCTCGGACGGATCACCTACGTCAACCAGAGTGCGGAGACCCTGCTCGGCCGGCCGCGCTCGGAGCTGTCCGGACGTGTCCTGTGGGATGTCCTCCCGTGGTTCGGGAATCTCGCCTACGAGGACCACTACAGGGCCGCGCTGCTCTCCCGCGACCCTGTTCACTTCATGGCCCGCCGCTCGCCCGAGGACTGGATGTCGGTCACGCTCTATCCGGGTCAGGACGGTTTGACCGTGACCGTCTCCCCGTCGGACCAGCCCGCCTACGCGTCGGGGTCCGTCGCCGTACCAGGCGCCGGACTCGGCTCCGCGGCCGACCGGGCGGCAGCCCTGTACCGCCCGGTGGCTCTCGCGATCGCGCTGACGGAGGCCGTCACGGCCCGCCAGGTGTCCGCCGTGGTCACGGAGGAACTGCTGCCCGCCTTCGGCGGCCGTCAGCTGGCCATCTACCTGCTCAGCGAGCGCCATCTCTATCTGGCCTGGGAGACAGGATTCCCGCAGGGCTTCCTGAACCGCTTCGACGGTGTCGCGCTCGATGCCCGGCTTCCCGGCGTCGAGACGCTCACCTCCGGCCGTCCCATCTTCTTCGAGTCCATGGAGCACCTGGCCGAGGCCTACCCCGGCATTCCCATGGACGCCAACGTCGGCGCCCGGGCCTTCCTGCCGCTGATCGCCTCCGGCAGGCCCGTCGGCTCCTGCATCCTCGGCTTCGACCGGCCACGCGGCTTCAGCCCCGAGGAACGTACGGTGCTGACCGCGCTCGCCGGACTCATCGCGCAGGCCCTCCAGCGAGCACAGCGCTACGACACCGAGGCGGCCCTCGCCCGCGGACTGCAGGACGCACTGCTGCCGCACCGGCTTCCCGTGCTCGACCAGGTCGACACCGTGGGCAGGTATCTGCCCGGCACCCAGAGCATGGAAGTGGGAGGCGACTGGTACGACGTCGTCGAGACCGACCGAGGGCTGGCCCTGGTCATCGGCGACGTACAGGGACACGGTGTCGCCGCCGCGGCCACCATGGGCCAACTGCGCAGCGCCGTACGCGCCTTCGCGCTGAGCGGCCACGACCCGCAGGCGGTGATGACCGGCACCAACCGGCTGCTCATCGACCTCGATCCCGGCCAGTTCGCCAGCTGCTGCTTCGTCGTCCTCGACCCGGCGACCGGCTCCGTAAAGGCAGTGCGGGCCGGTCATCCGCAGCCCCTGGTGCGCCACGCCAACGGCAGGACCGAGGTCCTGGACCTTCCCGGCGGTGTCGTGCTCGGCGTCGACAAGGAGGCCTCGTATCCCGTGACCGAGCTGCGGCTCGAGCCCGGCGATGTCCTCGCCCTCTACACGGACGGACTCGTCGAACAGGCGGGAGTCGACATCGACCTCGGCGTCGAGAGGCTGCGGGGCTCGCTCGCCGGGGCGGGCTCGTCCTCGCTCGCGGGAACGGCGGACCGCCTCATGAACGAGGCACGCCAGGCCACCGACCGGCCCGACGACATCGCGCTGCTGCTGGCCGCGCGATGGACGGAATCCGGCACCGGGAGCCCGCCATGAGCAGTGCGAACGGCGTCAAGGACGACAGCGTGCGCGGGCCCCTCAACGCCACCAGGGCCGCCACGGCCGTCCTGGACGCCGACGGCATGGTCGTCGGCTGGAGCCCGACGGCTGAGGGACTGCTGGGGTACGTGCCGCAGGACGTGCTCGGGCGCCCGATCGACAGCCTCCTGATGGACCATATGGAATGGGGGCACCCGGCCCCGCGGGCGACGGATGTGGGACGCGTCGCCCGCACGCTCCGTATGCGCCACCAGGACGGCCGCGCTGTGCGCGTGACCACGACGGAACTGCCCCTGGCCCACGCCGGCACCGGACCGGCACGGCTCCTGGCCCTGGCCGACGCCGAGGAGACCGAGCAGTGGGAGGCCCTCCAGTCGATGCTCCGGGGGCTGGCCACGCAGTCGCCCGTCGGTCTGGCCATCTACGGCACGGATCTGCGGGTCGTGTGGACGAACGCCGCCCTGTACGAGGAGATGGGCACCTCGCAGTATGTGGGCCTCGGCCCCGACGAGATGGTGACCCACGCCGAGGTCCTCTCCGTGGAGTATCCGAAGACTCTCGAAGAGATGATGCGGCAGGTGCTCGCCACCGGCGAGCCCGTCATCGACCTGCACTACCGCGGCCGTCCGCCCTCGGACCCGGAGCGCGACCACGTCTGGTCGTGCTCCTACTACCGGCTGCAGGACTCCGAGTCCGCCTCGCTGGGTGTGTGCGAGGAGACGGTGGACATCACCGATCGCTATCTCGCGCAGCAGCGGCTGGATCTGCTCGTACGTGCCGGGGCTCATCTCGGAACGAGCCTGGACATCCCCCGCACGGCTCGGGAGCTCTTTGCCGTCGCCGTCCCGGACTTCGCCGACGCGGTCACGGTCGACCTCCTGGAGGACGTCCTCGAAGGCGAACACTCCACGCCCGGCGCGCGGCGGGCCGGCACCGTGGTCCGGGTGCTGGGGGAGGCGGAGGGAGCCGCGGGCGCTGCGGGTGAGATGCCCGTACCGGGGAAGCGGGTCCATTACGCCCCCGACTCGCCCCAGGCCCGCAGCCTCGCCGCCGACAAGCCCGTGCAGGCCGGCCCGCCGGGCCCGGAGGGCGGTGACGAGTCACCGCCCCAGCGCTCGAGCCTGGCCGTGCCCCTGCGTGTCGAAAGCGCGACGCTGGGCGTGGTCACCTTCACGCGGAACCGTACGCCCGCCCCGTTCGACCCCGCCGAACAGGCGGTCGCCGAGGAACTCGCGGCCCGGGTCGCCGTCTGCATCGACAACGCCCATCACTACACCCGGGAGCATGCCGCCGCCCTGATGCTTCAGCGCAGCCTGCTCCCGCAGAAACTGCCCCGGCTGACCGGCGTCGAGCTGGCCCACCGCTATCTGCCCGCGGACAGCAGCGCCGGAGTCGGTGGCGACTGGTTCGACGCCATCGCCCTGTCCGGCGCGCGGGTCGGTCTGGTCGTGGGAGATGTGGTCGGGCACGGGCTGCGGGCCGCCGCCACCATGGGCCGGCTGCGCACGAGCGTACGGGTGCTCGCGCGGCTGGACCTCGCGCCCGACGACCTCCTTGCCCGCCTGGACGACCTGCTCGGGGAGGGGGCCGACGAGCAGGAGGCCGCGCGTATGGAGGGCGACGAAGTGCCGGACGACGCGGCGCTCGGGGTGACGTGTCTGTACGCCGTCTACGACCCGGTGTCCGGGCTGTGCCGCATGGCGCGGGCTGGCCATCTGCTGCCCGCCGTCGTTGACCCCGCGGACGGCTCCGTCACCTTCCCCGACATCCCGGCGGGACCGCCCCTCGGTCTGGGCGGCCTCCCCTTCGAGACCGGCGAAATGACACTGCCGGAGGGCAGCCTCCTCGCCCTGTTCACCGATGGCCTGGTTCTGGCCCGCGACCGGGATGTCGAGGCCGGTCTCGAGGGGCTCCGGGCCGTCCTCGCGGAGCACGCGAACCCGCTGGACGAGCTCGCCGACCGGGCGGTGGCGTCGCTCCTGTCCGGTCCCGTCGACGACGACGTCGCGCTGCTCCTCGTCCGCACCCGGAAACTCGACAGCCGGCAGGTGGCCACCTGGGAGCTGGCACCCGATCCGGAGGAGGTCGCCAGAGCCCGTGCCGAGGCCGCCCGTCAGGTTCACGTATGGGGACTGGACGACCTCGTTTTCACCACCGAACTGGTGGTGAGCGAGCTGGTCACCAACGCCCTGCGCTATGCCTCCGGACCGATCCGCCTGAGGCTCATCCGCGACCGGATGCTGATCTGCGAGGTCTCGGACAACGGCCACACCTCACCTCATCTGCGCCGTGCGGCCTACGACGACGAAGGCGGCCGGGGTCTGTTCCTCGTCGCCCAGATGACCCAGCGGTGGGGGACCCGCCATGCGTCCAGCGGCAAGACCATCTGGGCCGAGCAGGCACTGCCGTAGCGGCAGGCGTCAGTCGCCGTCCAGACACAGGACCGGGATCCGCTGCACCAGATTGTTGGCGAACCCGCCGCGGTTCCAGGGCTGGGTGAGGGGCTGCGTACGTCCGTCGGCGTCGGTTGCGCGCACGCTCAGCACATGGCTGCCCGGCGTCGCGGTCCAGGCCGTATGCCAGTGCCGCCATGCCCAGTCGTGTCCGTCCGCCGGGTCCAGCGCGGCCCTGCTCCAGGAGCCGCCGTCGTCGGTGCTGACCTCCACCCGGGTCACCGGGGCGTGACCGGACCAGGCGCGACCCTCCAGCGGCACTTCGCCGGGGCGTACGACACGGGCCCGGGACATGAAGTCGGGGAAGCCCGGCGGGATCATCAGCGCACGCGGGGCGATCTTGTCGACGGGTTCGCCGGGCTCGTCGGAAGACTGCCGCAGGCGGTACGCCACCGCCTGCTGGAATCCGGTGAACGGGGTGTCGGTCAGCTCGATGTCGCGCAGCCACTTCACATGCGCCATGCCGTACCACCCGGGGACGATCAGCCGCAGGGGACTGCCGTACTGCGGCGGCAGGGGAAGGCCGTTCATCTCGTACGCGACCAGCACCTCGCGATCCTCGCCCAGGGCCAGTGCCAGCGGCAGGCTGCGCCGGTAGTCCTGCTCGACGCCGCGCTCGACACCGTGGTCGGCCCCGGTGAAGACCGCCTCGACGGCATCGGGTTCCACTCCGGCCTCGGCGAGCAGCGTACGCAGTGGCACCCCGGTCCACTCGGCGGTTCCGACGGCCTCGACCAGCCAGGGCTGGCTCACGGGCCGTGGATCGAGGCGGGCCCTGCCGTTTCCGGCGCATTCCATCGTCACGCGGTGGGTGGCGGACGGAAACGATCTCAGCCTCGGCATGTCCAGGGTCAGAGGCGTGCGCACCCGGCCGCTCACGGTCAGTTTCCACTCGTCGGCGTCGGCGGCGGGGATGTCGTAGTGGACGAGCACATAGTGCAGTCCCGCGGGGGTGAGGTCATAGCGCAGGGCCTCCAGCAGAAGCCCGTGATTGCGCGTCGCGAGGGCGAGTTCGTCCAGGCCGATGCCCTCGCCGGACTCGGCGAGACGCCCGGGTGTGCTGAGGTCGGCGATGCGTCCGTCCATGACTTCATGGTGCTCTCCGGGACGGTCCCGGGCACCTTGCGGGGAACCGTGAGCACATCGCTCCGAGGTGCTCATGGGCTGCCTGTTGACGGGAATGCCCCAGCAAGCGTATAGCGGAGATAAAGGGCACATAAAGGCTTCTGAGTAGGAGGCAGCCCGCAATGACCACCCACCCGAGCATCGAGCAACACCCCGATCTGGCCGAGATGCGGTCCCGGTTCGAACGGGTGACCACGACCCCGCGTGCGCAGGCGATCGAGGCACTGGCCCTCCTGACGGGTCTGTACCTGGCCGCCTCGCCCTGGATAGTCGGGTTCAACGACCTGAGCACTCTGGCCGTCTGCAACCTGATCACCGGCGCCGCCTACTGCCTGTGCATGGGAGGTTTCGGCTCGGCCTACGAGCGGACTCACGCCATGGCATGGTGTGCCATCGCCATCGGAGCATGGACGATCATCGCTCCGTGGGTCGTGGCAGGCAGCGTCGACACGACCCGAACGATCGTCAGCAACGTCATTGTCGGAGCCGTGGCCCTACTGCTCGGCCTGGCCATGGCCGCCATGGACGTCCGCCGTCCAAGCCGCCTCCGTGCCCGTGGGGACGCGGCCATGTGATCCACGCGCTGAAGCGCACATTCCGACACGGAGGGACACGGTGGGGCGCGGCTGCCGCACCCCACCGTGCTGCCTGCGGCGGGCCGGACACCGGCGCGAGTTCCCGCCGCCCAAGGCGCCAACGGCGAACCGGAGTTGTGCCTTCTCCGGCAGGAGAGTCGGGAGAGCGCGGAGCCCGCGTTCGTCGCGGCACTGCAGCGTCTGCCGGGCATCCGGCGCGCGGTGCTCATTGTGCGCGACGTGCTGCAGCTCTCCGTCGCCGAGGTCCGTGGACGACGGCGCGGCGCAGGCCGGTCAGCCCAGCGCCTTGAGGAGCTCGACGGCCAGCGGGGCGGACGACGACGGGTTCTGGCCGGTGATGAGATTGCGGTCGGTGACCACGTGCGGGGCCCACGGCTCGCCCTCCTGGAAGTCCGCGCCGAGCTCCACGAGCCGGTTCTGGAGCAGCCACTTCGCCTTGTCCGCGAGGCCGGCCTGGGTCTCCTCGGCGTTGGTGAAGCCGGTCAGCCGGTAGCCCGCGAACGGCGATGTGCCGTCCTCGCGCCGCGCGGCGAGCAGCGCGGCCGGGCCGTGGCACACCACGCCGAGCGGCTTGCCGGAGTCCAGCACGGCGGTGAGGAGGGCGCCCGAGTCGGCGTTGACGGCCAGGTCCTCCATCGGGCCGTGCCCACCGGGGTAGAAGACCGCCGCGTAGTCGGCGAGGTCGACCTCGTCCAGCTTGACGGGGTGCTCCAGGACGGACATGTCGGCGAGCGCGGCCGAGACGGCGGCGGCGCCTTCCGGCCCGCCGTTCACCTCGGGGGCCAGGCTCGCAGCGTCCGCAGTGGGGACGACGCCGCCGGGGGTGGCGACCGTGACCTCGTGACCCGCGGCGGTGAGGGCCCGGTAGGGGGCCACGGCCTCCTCGGCCCAGTAGCCGGACGGGTGCCGGGTTCCGTCCGCCAGCGTCCAGTGGTCCGAGCCGGTCAGTACGAACAGGATCTTCGCCATCTCACATCTCTCCGCTTCGCTCTAGCTGACGTCCTCGAACCTAAATCGCCGGGCCATTCGGATCCAATAGGCTCACCACCATGAGCCATAGAGAATCCAATGGATCGGCGGGAATGCGGGAGGCCGCGTCGAACGCACCGCTCGATCTGACCCTGCTGCGGACCTTCCTCGCCGTCCACCGGGCGGGCTCATTCACCGCGGCCGCACGCTTTCTCGGTCTGTCCCAGCCCACCGTGACCACCCAGATCCGGTCCCTGGAACGGCAGTTGGGACGGGAGCTGTTCGCCCGGCTGCCCCGCGGTGTCACTCCGACGCCGGTCGCCGACGGGCTCGCCGCACGGATCGCGGCGCCCCTGGACGCCCTGGCCGCCGTCGCCGACCGCGGCCACCTCGACGAGACCGTCACCGCCGATCCGGTGCACCTCGCGGGTCCGGCCGAGCTCCTGTGCGTACGCGCCCTGCCCGCCCTCGCGACGCTGGTCGAGCAGGGCGTACGGCTCAGGGTCACGACCGGGCTGACCGACGACCTGCTCGACGGTCTGCGCCAGGGCCACTACGACCTGGTGATCTCCACCCACCGCCCGCGTGGCCGCACGCTCACCTCCGTACCGCTGGCGGACGAGGAGTTCGTGCTGGTCGCATCGCCGCTGTGGGCCGAGCGCATCGGCCCGGACGGGGACTGGCAGGACCGGGTGGCGGACGAGGGGCCCGCCGCCCTGCGCGGCGTCCCGCTGGTCACCTACGCGGAGGATCTCCCCATCGCCCGCCGTTACTGGCGCCATGTGTTCGAGACCCGCCTGAACGCGCAGGCCGCGCTGACTGTCCCCGATCTGCGCGGGGTGCTCTCGGCCGTCGCCGCGGGGGCCGGGATGAGCGTGCTGCCGCGCTACCTCTGCCAGGGCGAACTCACCGCCGGCGTGGTGGTGCCGCTGCTGGCGCCCGAGGATCCGCCCATCAACACCGGCTATCTCGTCCAGCGCCCGGGCGCCATGGACAACCCGCACCTCACGCTGGTGCGCGACCGGCTGCTGCGGGAGGCGCGCGGCTGGTGAGTGAGGTGCCGGTCAGCGATTTCCGCAGCAGCCGACTGCGGATGGAGGGATCATCGTGACAGCGGTCCGACGACAGCAAGGAGTACGACGCGTGTCCCCTCTCTTCCCCGCACTCTCCGAGAGGTCTGCGCTGCCGGCTCTCCGCTTCGGCGACCGGACGCTGACCCATGCCGAACTGGCCGCGGCCGGGGGCTCACTTGCCGCACGGCTGGCCGGCGCGCGGAGAGTCGCGGTGTGGGCGACGCCCGCACCGCAGACCGCGGTGGGTGTGGTCGCGGCGCTGCTCGCGGGCGTGCCCGCCGTACCGCTCAATCCGAAGACCGGCGAGCGCGAACTGGCGCACATCGTCGCCGACAGCGAGCCCTCACTGGTGCTGGCCGAGCCGGGGGCCGAACTGCCTGTGGCGCTCGCGGCCTTGCCGCGTACGGACGTGGAACTCACCGGACCGGAAACACCTCTGCCGCCCGAGCCGTCCCCGCAGGCGCCTGCCCTGATCGTCTACACCTCGGGCACCACCGGACCGCCCAAGGGCGCCGTCCTGCCGCGCCGGGCGATCACCTCGACACTGGACGCACTGGAGGACGCCTGGCAGTGGACCGCCGATGACGTGCTGGTGCACGGCTTGCCGCTGTTCCATGTCCACGGACTGATCCTCGGCATCCTGGGGCCGCTGCGCCGCGGTGGCGAGGTGAGGCACCTGGGCCGGTTCAGCACGCAGGGCGTGGCACGCGAACTGGCGTCGGGCGCCACGATGCTCTTCGGTGTACCGACGATGTATCACCGCATCGCCGAAGCCCTGCCGGGCGATCCACAGCTCGCGAAGGCCCTGGCCGGTGCCAGGCTGCTGGTCTCGGGATCGGCCCCGATGCCCGTGCACGACCATGAACGGATCGCCGCGGCGACCGGTCGGCGGGTCATCGAGCGCTACGGAATGACGGAGACTCTGATGAGCACTTCCGTACGCGCCGACGGTGAACCCCGTCCGGGGACAGTCGGTCTGCCCCTCAAGGGAGTTGAGTTCAGGCTGGTCGACGAGAGTGACGGAATCGGCGAGATCCAGGTGCGCGGGCCCAGCCTCTTCACGGAATATCTGAACCGGCCCAACGCGACCGAGGCCGCCTTCGACGACGGCTGGTTCCGTACGGGAGACATGGCGAGCGTCGATGCCGACGGCTATGTCCGGATCGTCGGCCGCAAGGCCACCGACCTCATCAAGAGCGGCGGCTACAAGATCGGCGCGGGCGAGATCGAGAACGCGCTGCTCGACCATCCCGGCGTCCGCGAGGCGGCCGTGACCGGCGAGCCCGACGCGGATCTGGGCGAGCGGATCGTCGCCTGGATCGTGCCGGCGGATCCGGCCGAGCCACCCGTCCCGGAAGAGCTGTCCGCGCATGTCGCGGCCCAACTCGCCCCGCACAAGCGCCCGCGCGAGGTCCGCTTCCTCGACACCCTGCCACGCAACGACATGGGCAAGATCATCAAGCGGGCTCTCCATGTCTGAGCGGCTCACGGCACGGGAGGCCATCGCCCGGGTGTCCTCCGCCTTCACCGAACTGCCCGCGCCGGAAGGCAGGTTCGCACCCGAAGGCCGGTCTGCGTCCGAAGGCAGGTCTGTGGCCGACGGGCCGATCGCCTGGCAGGGCTACGACGAGCAGCACTCCCGCGCCGAGCTGCGCACCGGTGAGCGGGAGTCGGCCATCTGTGGCACCGGCACGGTCGACGGCATCGAAGTGGTGCTGATCTCCTTCGAGTTCGGCTTCCTCGGCGGATCGCTGGGGGAGCGCACCGGCGACCGGTTGGAGGCGGCGTACACCCATGCGCGCGAGCGGCGGCTGCCCCTCGTCTCGCTGATCGCCACCGGCGGCAGCCGCATGCAGGAGGGCATGCGCGCACTGGTCCAACTCCAGCGGGTGGCACGGCAGTCCACGCTCACCCGCGCCGCGGGACTGCCCCAGATCGCGGTGGTGCGCGACCCGTCGACGGGCGGCGGCTGGGCCACCCTGGGCGCAGGCGCGGATGTCGTCCTGGCGCTGCCCGGGGCCCAGATCGGCTTCGCGGGCTCGCGGGTCCGCCCCGCGGACGCGGATCCGGCTGCGTACACGGCGGAGGCTCAGCTTGCTGCGGGCCATGTCGACGCGGTCGTAACCCAGGAGGAGCTGCGTCAGACGCTCGGGCGCTGGCTGACGCTGCTCACCGCCCCGTCCGACGCCCCTGCCCCGCCGCCGCACGCCCTCGGCCGCGCCGAACTCCCGGCCACCGGCTGGGAAGCCGTCCAGCATGCCCGCTCCGCCGACCGCCCGCGGGCGGCCGCCTATCTCGACGACTACTTCGAGACACGCGAGGCCATCAGCGGCGACCGCTCCGGAGGCGTCGACCCGGGCATGTTGTGCGGCTTCGGACTGCGCGAGGGACGGGCCATCGCCTACGCGGCCCAGTGCGGCACCGCGACACTCCCGGCCGGTTACCGGACCGCGGCCCGCCTCATCCGGCTCGCCGACCGTCTCGGCGTACCGGTGCTCACCCTGATCGACACTCCCGGCGCCGCCAATGACGCCGCGGCGGAACACGCGGGAGCGGGACCCGCGATCGCGGACGCCTTCGCGGCGGTGGCCGCCGCCCGTGTGCCGGTCACCACCCTCGTGATCGGCGAGGGCGGATCGGGCGGGGCGCTCGCGCTGGCCTCACCCGGCAACACCTGGGCCACACCGGACAGCTACTTCTCCGTCATCGCCCCGGAGCTCGCCGCGGCGATCCTCAAACGCGGGCCGGACCAGGCGCGCGCAACCGCCGAACAGCTCCGGTTGCGCCCGCAGGACCTGGTGGACCTGGGCATCGCCCGGGGTGTCGTATCCACCGGCTGACGGGGAGGTTGATCCGCTCGCCATCGCAGTGCCGCCTCCTTGCGCATACCCCGAGGGCGGAGGACTGGACCACTGCCTGGCATCGTTGTCAAGAGGGTTGCGCATGCCTATATGTGCGACTGGCGGTGTATTGGCGGCGCGTGCGCAGCCGGACCGGCGCGGGACACCCGGATAGCGCCCCCTGGGATGTCACGGAAAAGCGCATATGCCATACGGATGTCCCCGAGTTGAGGGGTGCGGAATAGGTCGCGGCCAGGTTAGTGCAATCCTGAATTAGTTGACGGTGGATCAACCGGACTGCTGTTTTCGATATGACTTGTTGGTGAGTAGGGTGTGCTCGCTGCCGTGGATCAATGGAAGGGATCCGGCTAAATTCTGCGTGGCCGGAATCTGTGCATGGGTGGTGCCGTCTGCAGGAGCGGGGAGGGGTTCATGACTGCTGGCTCGTTCGAGGGGCAGTATGTCTGGCATCCGGCTGCCGACGACCGCCAGTTGGCCCAGGCCTGCATCGACGTGAAGGCGGGCCGGTACCTGAGCGCGCACGAAGCCCTCCTGGACGCGCGCCACGATTTCGAAGTGCGGGCCCATCGCTCCCTGGTGCTGGCGTCCGAGGCGGCGGACTCCGATCTTGCCGAGCGGTGGCTGGACGAGGAGCCGGGCCCGGAGTCGGCACTGCTGTGGGCACGCGTGGCGATGCTCCGGGCCTTACGGATGGCCGATGCCCACGACCGCCGCGCCGGAACGCTCGTGGGGATAGCGCAGGCGGCCTGCGAACGGGCGGCGATGCTGCTGCCGGAAGACCCCACTCCATGGGTGGCACAACTGGCCCTGGCCCGCCTCAAACGCCCCCGGGATCCCGCCCCCAACGGCTTGCTGACCGCACCGCCCGGACCCTGGCAGCTGTTCGCCCACATCCTCCGGCTCGACCCCTGGCACCGCGAGGCGCACCATCGATTTCTGGCCTTCTTCTTCACCCGCCACGGCGGAACGGCAAGTGCGCGCTGGGACGTTGCCTCCTTCCTCAGTCACCGGGCCCCCGCCTCCTCCGCGTTGAGGCTGCTGCCGCTGGTCGCCCTCGTCGAGGACTACGACGCCTCGGCCCTGCTGGCCGACCGCACCTGGGAACAGCCCCAGTGGCTGACCGCCGCGAGGGGTAGTTACAACAACTGGTTCCCCACGGTGGCCGACTACCGCTTCACTCCCGTACTCGACCTCTCGTACCTGGCCCACGCGCTCTACATGTCCAAGCGCGAATTCGAGGCGCGGGAGGTCTTCACGGCGATGGGGCCCTATGCCTCTCGCATGCCCTGGAGTGCTTTCGGTGCCCCGGCCGAGCAGCTGACCCGAGCGAGACGCTCCTGCGGACTCCCCGTGCCCAATGCGGCCTGACATAGCTGCCTGAAATGTCCCTCAAATGAAGCCGATCAGTTCTCTCACCCCCAATGAGAAAGGCTGCGATTGTGTCCGAGCGTACGTCTGTCCTTCGCTCGAAAAACCGTCACGACGCGGAGTCGGTCGCCCTCGACGACGACGCGACACTGCACGCCATGGGCTATCCCCGGAAACTCACCCGCAGATTCCGGGCGTTCGACAATTTCGCCATCTCCTTCACCATCATCAATATCCTTTCGGGGATTTTCTCGGCGTTCGGCTTCGGCATGGGCGCAGGCGGGCCGCGGATCCTTGTGTTCGGCTGGATCGGCGTGTCCGTCATGGTGCTTTTCGTCGGAGCGGCGATGGGTGAAATCGCCTCCGCCTACCCGACCAGCGGCGCGTTGTACTTCTCCGCGGGCAAGCTGGCCAAGCGGCACCGCGGAGCCTGGTCCTGGTACACGGGCTGGCTGAACTTCGTCGGCCAGGTGGGCGGCACCGCCGCGACCGGTTACGCGGCGGCCACCTTCGTCCAGGCCTTCATAGTCATGCAGTGGCCGGGCTACGAGGTGACGTCGCAGCGCACGGTGCTCTTCACGGCGGTGATCCTGGTCCTCCAGGCGCTGGCCAACACGTACACGGTGCAACTGGTCGCCGCGCTCAACCGGATCTCCGTGTGGTGGCTGCTGATCGGCATGGTGGTGATCGTCGTCGCCCTGACCGTGAAACCGTCGCACCATCAGTCGGCCTCGTTCGTCACTCATTTCGCGAACAACACTGGTTTCACCAATGGCATCTACGCCGCAATGCTGGGTCTGCTCGTGACCAGCTGGACGTTCACCGGCTTCGACGGCAGTTTCCACATGTCGGAAGAGACCGTCAGGGCGACGGTCAACACGCCCAAGGGCATCATGCGGGCGATCTCCTACTCCGCGGGCGCCGGGCTGATCCTCATGCTCGCCCTGGTGTACGCGATCCACGATTACGCCGCCGAGGCGAGCGCCGCCGCGCCCCCGGTTCAGATTCTCGTCGACGCGCTGGGCATGGGGACGGCGAAGCTGCTTCTGCTGATCGTGATCGGCGCCATGCTCTTCTGCGGGCTCGCCAACATGACCAGCAATACGCGCCAGATCTTCGCCTTCTCCCGCGACGGGGCGATGCCCGGCTCCCGCTGGTGGCATTCGGTGTCCCTGCGGACCCGCACACCGGTCAATGCGGTGTGGCTCGCAGCGGCATGCTCCATGGCGCTGATCATTCCCGCCTGGTGGTCCCACACGGCCTTCACTGCCATTGTGAGCGTCAATGTCGTCGGGCTCTATCTCGCCTACGGCGTGCCGATCTTCCTGCGACTGCGGCTCGACGACTTCGAGCCGGGACCGTGGAACCTGGGGCGTTGGGGCAAGCCGGTGGGCGTGATCGCCGTGACCTGGATCGTCTTCAGCAGTGCGCTGTTCATGCTTCCCCAGGTCTCTCCGATCACCGGAACGACGTTCAACTACGCGCCGATCGCACTGGGAGTGGTGCTGCTCATCGCCACGGTGTGGTGGTTCGCCACTGCCCGCCGCCGCTTCCACGGGCCGGTCAGCTACGGCAGCCCGGACGAAGTGGCCGCCATGGACCTGATCTGACCGCAAGCACGACCACCCCCGAGGCCGCGCACCGCGGCCGCACCCGCCACCATCTGAAGGGACGGACAGACCGTATGAACCCCCTCGGCGAAGCCCCCCAGCCATCTGCCGCCGTCGAGCACACCGCCGGGACGACTCCCGGCGGCTTCGGCGGACTCACCGTCACCGCAGCCTCGTTGGAGGAATGGCACCAGGTGGCGGGGTGGGCCGCCGAGGAGGGGTGGAATCCGGGCCGCGGCGACGTGGCCTGTTTCCACCCCACCGATCCCGCGGGCTTCTTCGTCGGCCGCCTGGGCGACCGCACGCTTTCCGCCGTCTCGATCGTCAACTACTCGGAGGAGTACGCCTTCCTCGGCTACTACCTCGTCCACCCCGACCACCGCCGGCAGGGTCTGGGCCTCGCGACCTGGCGGGCCGCCTTCCCGCACGCCGGGACCCGCACGGTCGGGCTGGACGCCGTCCCGGAGCAGCAACCCACCTACATGCGCGCCGGGTTCAAGTCCGCCAACGACACCCTCCGCTACGGAGGCCGCCCCGAGCGGGCCGCAGCCCCGGCGCAGGACGTCGTGCCCGTCGGCGCGGCGCATCTCGACGCGATCGCGGCGTACGACCGGCAGTGCTTCCCCGCCGACCGCCGCGCCTTCGTCGCACGCTGGATCACCGCGGCGGGGCATGTCGCCTACGCCCGTCTGCGCGAGGGACGCATCAGTGGTTACGGAGTGATCCGGCCGGCCCGGGACGGCCACCGTATCGGGCCGCTCTTCGCCGACACGCCCGAGGACGCCGAGGCGCTCTTCGACACCCTCACCGCGCATCTCGGGCCCGAGGACGAGGTCTCGATCGACATCCCCGAACCTCAGCACGCTGCGGCCGCCCTGGCCACGGCGCGCGGCCTGGAAGCGCGCTCTCACACGGTGCGCATGTACACGGGGCCGGTCCCCGAGATCCGGGCGGAGCGCACCTTCGGCGTCACGACGCTCGAACTCGGGTAGGGCGTGTTTTAGAAGTAGCGCCGTCCGCCCGCGGGCAGGCGAGACTTCTAAGACACGCCCGAGCCGCGCAGGGTGGTTGAACCCTGCGGGGCCGCGAGGTCAGAGCCCTGGTGCGAGCGTGGAAGAGGAGGCCGCGTCGGGCTGCGAGGCCGATGAGCCGCTGGGCGACTCAGGGGACGACGCGCCCGACTCCGGTTGTTCCGACGACGGCGGCTCCGAGGAAGGCGGCTCCGACGACGGCGGCTCCGAGGACGGGGACTCGGGCGACGGGGGCTTCGAGGAAGGCGAGGTCGGGGGGCAGGGGCTGCTCGACCCGGGGGAGGGGTGTCCCGTGGGCGGGCAGGGCGACGGCGAGGTGGGCGGCAGTGTCACCGGCGCCGGGACCTTCTTGTCGTGGCGTCCGTGGTCACCGGACTTCCGCTCGAACCAGTCCCCCCGGCGCGGGTCGTAGACGACAAAGACATTGATCACCGTGACGGAGGGCTGCACCTGCACCACCTTCGTGGTCCGGAAGCCGGACCACGTGGGGCCCGTCAGCCGGGCGTCGCCCTGCACCTTTTTCGGCTCCTGGAGCGGATTGCCGCATGCGCAGCGCACTCGCGGAACGCCGTGGTCGTCGACGAGGACGGCCGTCCCCGCCTGCAGTACCGACTGATAGCTGGTGGGGCCGCCGTCCTTGTAACCGTGGTTGGTGACCCGGGTGTCATAGCTCAGCCGGAGTGGGGTCAGCGAGCGCAGATAGCGGGGCACCTGGTCGGGGCTGATGCCCAGGACCGAGGCGAACGCACTGTTCTTGGCCGGAGCCGCGGCGAGATAGCTGATCTGTTTCTCCACGTTGCAGCTGGCCGTCTTCCGTGTCCCGCCGTAGACGCCTGCGTCCGAGCCGGTCACCTTTCCCTCCGGCGGGGCGAGCGGATCCTTGGGAGGGGGCTCCTTGTCCGCCGACGACGGCGTGTACGGGTCCTCGCCCGCCGCGTTGACGGGGTCCCTGACGATCTCCCCGGCGGCGGCGGTGCCGCCTCCTCCGGGGCGCGTCAGGACAAGGGTCAGCGCCACGACGGCGACCAGTACGGCTGCGACCGTCGCGATGCGCGGAACGGACCGCCACCAGGGGCGCTCGGGCTCCGGGCCCGGCCCCTGCGCCTGCCCGCCGCCTCCTCCGGGTCCGCCCGGTCCACCGCCACCACCACCGGTCGGGGGTCCCGGGGGAGTTCCGGGCGGTGGCGTGGGAGTTTGCTGCGTCGGGCCCGAGAGGGGGCCGGACGGGGGTCCTGTGGGGCGGTCGGACGACGGCGGCTGGGCGCTCACGGGCCCTTCCTTCCAGCGTAGGAATATCCGGCGGGGGAGTGCTTCGGCGCCGGAAACTCGACACAGGAATGCCAGCGAATGCGGGCATGGACAAAACGCCCACTCTCATGCATACCGAGCCCATTGTGTGCTCAACACCGGCACGGCCCGCAAGCCGACGCGGTCGGCCCAGCACAGCGGGCGCCGCCCCGCGGCCCTGCTTAGCGTGGCAGCGTGAGCTTCCAGGAAACGGGCTGTCGCAGCCGTACGACGCGTGCCTCCCCGGGCTGGGGCGACGCCCTGGTTGCGGTGCTCGCAGGGGTGATCGCCCTCTTCGCAACCGCCGCGCTCGGCCTGTGGGCCGCCGGCGCCGCCGACCTTCCCGGAAACGCCTTCGCGAGCGTCGTCGCTGCCGTCGCCGTCATGGCCGTCGGCGGCACCGTGGATCTCTCGGGAGACGCCGGATTCATCGCCGAAACCAAGGCCGACCTCAACGTTCTGCCACTGTCGGTCACCCTCGCCGGGGCTCTGGTCATCGCCGCCGGCTTTCTGCGTCCCCTGCGCAACCGTGCCGTCGCCGGTACCCGTGAACTCGTGGGCTGGGCCGCCCGTTTGGCGGTGCTGTGGGCCCTGGCGCTCATCGGCCTCGCGGTCCTGGCCCGCCACACGTTCGACATCCCGCTCGGCGAAGGAACCATCGGTGACATCGGCGATCTGCTGGACGCCTCGCCCCAGGTCGGGTTCCGCGCCGACATCCCGCTCACGCTCGTCCTCGGACTGGTCTGGCTCGCGGGCCTCCTCGTCCTCGCCCTGCTCGTGTCACGCAAGGCCCCGCTCCCCGCCCGGCTGGTGCGTTTCCAGGAGTCGGTGCGCCCGGCCGCCTTCGCCATGGTCGTGCTGCTCCTCGCCTACGTCGTCGTCGGCGTGGTCATCGGCCTCGTCGTCGCCGCCACTCGCGGCCACGCCGCCGAGACCTTCGCCGTGATCCTGCTCGGACTGCCCAACCTCGTCTGGCTCGCCCTCACCCTGGGTCTCGGCGCCTCGTGGGAGGGAAGGGTCGAGGGCCCCTTCGGGCTGCCCATGCCGCAGGTGCTCGACTCGGTTCTCCGTACGCCCGAGAACTCCACGCTCAATGTCGACTCGCTCTCCGACTACGACGGGCGGGCGTGGTGGCTCGTCGTCGTGGCCGCGGTCATGCTGCTGGGCGCTGCGTTCGTGATGGCCGTGCGTTCACCGGCCCGGATGCGGGCCTGGCAGCACGCCGTGCACATGGCCGTGGGGCTCACCCTCACGGTGCTGACCATCTGCCTGGTCGTCCCGGTCGACGCTCGCTACGGCCTGTCCCTGCTCGGCATCGGCGACCTCGGCGGCGGACTGGCCGGAGTGGTGAGGCTGGAGCCGCAGTTGTGGACCGCGCTCGGCCTGGCCGTCGTGTGGGGGCTGGTCACCGGCTTTCTCGGCAGTCTGCTCGCCTCCCGCGTGCATCGCAGGGGCGAGATCTGATCCGCCGGCCGGGCGGCCGTCACCCGTCGGGCCCGAGCCCGGGGAACGCCGGCCTCGCCCATTGCGGCGGCAGAGGCGGCGGACCGGGTTCCTGAACTCCTTTGGCCGCGCCCACATCCACCTTCGTCGGCGGGTGGCCACCGCCCGCCTGCGCCACGGTGCCGGCGAGGCGCAGCGCGGACACGAACGCCAGGCAGCTGTCGTACCGCTCGTCGGGCGACTTGGCGAGAGCCCGCGCCAGTACGGCGTCGACGGCGGCCGGGAGATCGGGGCGCTGTTCGGTCAGCGGCGGCGGCGGGTCGTACTGGTGGGCCCACAGCAGCGCCATGTCGTCGTCGCGCTGGAAGGGCGGGGCGCCCGCCATCATCTCGTGGACGACACAGGCCAGGCTGTAGACATCGCACCGGCCGTCCACCGGACGGCCCGAGATCTGCTCCGGGGCCACATAGTCGAGGGTCCCGACGAACTGGCCGACCGTCGTGAACCCGGTCAGCGACAGCGACTTCTTCGTCAGCCCGAAGTCGGTGAGGTAGACATGCTCGGGGTGGTCGCTGTCCGTGCCCGCCGCGACCAGGATGTTGCCCGGTTTGACGTCACGGTGCACCAGATCGTGGTCGTGGGCGGCGTCGAGCGCGGACGCCACCTGTGCGGCTATCCGGCCGGCCGCATGCACCGAGAGCGGACCCTTGCGATCCAGGAGAGCGCGCAGATCCTGTCCGGCGACATAGCGCATGGCGATGTAGAGAATGCCGTCGGTCTCACCGGCCTCGAAGACCGGCACGATGTGCGGGTGGTCGATGGCGGCGGCGACCCGTGACTCGTGCGTGAAGCGCTTGCGGAAGGTGTCGTTGCGGGCGAGTTCGGGGGCGAGCAGTTTCAGCGCGACCGTGCGGTCGAGCCGCAGGTCCTTGGCGCGGTAGACGACCGCCATGCCACCGCGGCCGATCTCGCTCTCGACGAGATAGCCCGCGATCTGCTTTCCGATCAGCTCCGAGGGCCTTCCCGTGGGCAGGCCGGTGTCACGCGGGGCACCGGCCATCAGGGCTCACCGGGCCGCGTGGGCGGATGGCCGGGAGAGCCCCCGGCGGGCGGCACCTCACGGGTCTGGTCCACCTCGTCCCGGCCGACCACCCGCGTCGGTTCCGCAGGCGCCGCGGTACCGGTCCCCGACGGCGATGCCCCGGCCGCGGGCCCCGAGGGCGTCGCGTAGGTCCGAAGCCGCGTCCCGTCGCAGTAGACCCACCGCTCGTGCTCGGCGTCGTACAGCCAGACCGACTCGCCGTCCACGACCATCCCCACCCGCAGCCCCCGCGTCCGGCGGTGGAATGTCCCGCCGTCCGTCCGCCCGGCCGCCAGGTCCTCCGCCGCGCTGCGGTACTGGCCCAGGGTCTCCTCGACACGCGCCATCAACGGCCGCGGATCCGCCGTACGGGCCATCGGCCGTCCGGCCGCCGGGGGTTCCTGCGGTACGGAGACCAGCAGACGGCCGTCCACCCACGCCGACCAGCCGTTCGCGCACAGAATCTGCCCCCAGTCCCCGCGCCGCTCCAGCAGTTGCACCGGCAGCAGCGGGTCCAGTGGCTCGGTCGGCCGGGACACGTCGGGAGCCTCCCAGGCGGGCAGCCCGTCCTGGGGGACGACATGTGTCGGTCGGAAGTCCTCGATCGTCATCTCTGATCCCGCCCCTACTTCCGCATGATGGCGGGTTCATGGCGGCGCAGCAGCTTCGCGACCGCGTATCCGAAGACGACCGAGAGCACCACCATCATGCCCATGTTGAGCAGCCACACCGCGGTGTCGTGCTTGAAGAGCGGATCGGCCGTCAGCTCGCCCGGGACGATCCGGGACAACCCGATCGTTCCCGCCATCGCCCCCAGCGCCCACCGGGAGGGCACCAGCCACGCCAGCTGCTCGATCCCGGGAACCCCGTCCAGCTTCAACAGCGCGCCACAGAACACGACCTGGACGATGGCGAGGAGCACCAGGAGCGGCATGGTGACCTCCTCCTTGCGCACCAGGGCGGAGACCAGCAGGCCGAGCATCATCGCGGTGAAGGACAGCATTGCCACGGCCAGGGTGATCTCCACCAGCGGTGGCATCAGTACCCCTTCACCGCCCGGGGCGGAGAGATCGACGCCGACCAGCCCGACCAGCGTCAGGACGACGGCCTGCAGCACGGTGATCGTGCCGAGCACGACGACCTTGGACATCAGATACGCGGATCTGGACAGCCCGACGGCGCGTTCCCGCTGGTAGATCACGCGTTCCTTGACCAGCTCCCGTACGGCATTGGCCGCGCCGGTCAGTACCCCGCCCACGCACAGGAGCAGCAGCGCGTTCATCGCCGTCTCGCGGGTCAGCGTGCTGCCGGCCAGGGCACGGGTCATCGCGCCCATCACGAAGGGCAGCGCGATCATGATGATCAGGAAGGTCCGGTCGGCGCCGAGCGCGGCCGCGTACCGGCGCACCAGGGTCCGCAGCTGCGCCCCCCAGCTCTGTGCCTTCGGCGGCGGCGAGACATGGGCGGCCGCCTCGCCCGGCGGCAGCACCGGCTGTGCCATGGAGTTGGTGATGTACTGCCGGTGGAAGGGCGACTCGCGGTACGTACCCGCCCAGTCCCGGTCCCGGTCGTTCTCGAAGGCCTCGAACGCCTCCGGCCACGCCTCGAAGCCGAAGAAGGCGAGTGCGTCGTCCGGTGGCCCGTAGTAGGCGATCCGGCCGCCGGGCGCGAGCACCAGTAGCCGGTCGCAGACGTCCAGGCTGAGGACACTGTGCGTGACGACGATGACGGTGCGGCCGTCGTCCGCGAGGCCGCGGAGCATCCGCATGACCGAGCGGTCCATGCCGGGGTCGAGTCCGGACGTCGGCTCGTCGAGGAAGAGGAGCGAGGGCTTGGTCAGCAGCTCGAGAGCCACACTGACCCGCTTGCGCTGGCCGCCGGACAGACTGTGGATCGGCTGGCCGACGCGTTGCTCCAGCCCCAGCTCACGCACCACCTCGGCCACCCTGGCCTGTCGTTCGGCCTTCGCGGTGTCCTGCGGAAAGCGCAGTTCGGCCGCGTAAGCCAGGGCCCGGCGCACAGCGAGCTGCGCGTGCAGGATGTCGTCCTGCGGTACGAGTCCGATGCGCTGGCGCAACTCCGCGTAGTCGCGGTACAGGTCGCGTCCGTCGTACAGGACGGTGCCCCGGTCGGCGGGCCGGAGCCCGGTGAGCGCGTTGAGCAGCGTGGACTTGCCGGCTCCGCTGGGGCCCACCACGGCGAGCAGGCACTTCTCGCCCACCGGAAACGACACGTGGTCCAGGAGTGTCTTGCGGCCCCGGTCCACCGACACCGCCAGGTCCTGCACGTCGAGCGAGACCTCGCCGGTGTCGACGTACTCCTGCAGCTCGTCGCCGACGAGACAGAAGGCCGAGTGGCCGATGCCGACGATGTCCCCGGGCAGAACCGCCGCGCGGTCGACCGGCTGGCCGTTGAGGTAGGTGCCGTTGTGCGAGCCGAGGTCGACGATCTCGTACGTTCCGTCCGGATGCGCCTGCAGCTCCGCGTGCCGGCGCGAGACGATCAGATCGTCGATGACCAGCTCGTTGTCGGGACCACGCCCGATGCGGACCGTGCGTACCGGCAGCGGCCGTACGGTGGTCGGCTGCCGGAACGTGCCGGTAGCGAACGGCATGGACACCTGGGACGGGCGGTCGGGCTCCCGCACTACGGCGGCCGGGGGCTCCCGGCCGATCAGCAGGGCACGCGGCCCGTCCGAGGGATTGCCGAACCGGATGACGCTGCCTGGGCCGACGCCCCATTGGTGGATCCGGCGGCCGTCGGTGTACGTACCGTTGGTGCTGTCCTCGTCCTCGATCGTCCAGTGCCCGTCGTCGGCCCGCAGCACCGCGTGGTGCCAGGACACCCGGGCATCGTCGATGACGATGTCGCTCGAGGGGTCGCGCCCGACGTGGTAGTCCCGGCTCGGACTCATCACCGTGGAGCCCGCGTCGGTTTCGAGGACGAGTTCGGGCGCAGTCGGCGCGACAGGCCGATCTCCCATGGTCGAATTCTAACGATTGGTCCACATATGCGCCCGCCCGGGATCCCTCGCCCCCGATCTGCGCCCGGTCAGGCAGCGCGGGGGCGGGACTGGTACAGCCGCGTGTAGTAGCGGCCTTCGGTCTCCAGACCGGCCGGGTCGTAACCCGCCAGCCGGGTCTGCTCGACGGCATTGCGCTGTTCCGCCGGACCGGTGAACAGCCGCTGCGGATAGGTCTGCGCCGGGTCGGTCTCGCTGACCAGGCCGAAATCGGCCAGAGCGGCGATCACCGGCTCGTAGTCGACCGTCCGCAGGACGAATGCGGTGACCCAGAGCGGGACCTCGGCACACTCCAGGAGCGCTTCGAAGGTGCGACGGGTAATGTACCCGATGCCTCCGGTGACCGTGATCAGTCCGGTGCCCGCGACGGCACGCCTCAGCCGGGAACTGGGTGCCTGCTGCTCCAGGTTCTCGGCGTAGCCCTCGTCGAGCAGGCCGACGGCCAGGGCATAGCGCACTGCCTGGTCCGCGGAGTCGAGACCGATCGCAGGAGTTGCGTCCTCGCGGCGTCGCGAGGCGTAGAACTCCTTGTCCAGATCGATGAGTTCCGCGGTGGTGAGGGATTGCGCCTCGGGGTTCGTGTAGTGCGCGTACAGCTCGGTGAGCGTGAGGTCGTGGTTGAGGAGCGCCGCGTTGATGCCGTACGAGCAGCACAGATCGAGGACCGTGACGGGGCCGGTGTCCCCCGCCGCGGCCCGGTCGGCCCGGGCCCTGCGGAACACGTTCTGGCCATGGTGAGGTATCTCGTACTCCAGCGGCGCGAGCCGGCCGAAGTAGGCGCGCGGATCCGGCTGGTTGTAGATGTCGTCGAAGCGGCTCTTGCCGGGTGTGGTGGTGCTCGTCCGTCCTCGGTTCATGCGGCAAACCTCCGCTGTTGTGGATCAGCCCTGCGCCCAGGAACGTCTATCCGACGTCCGGTGTGGGCTGGTAGGGCGCGGGGCTGGAACCGGCCACCTGCGCGGTTCTACGGATCTTCTGCCGTTCCACTCGGTTTGTGGCTCGTAGTGAACGCTACGCCGGGCGACGTCGTACTACACGGCAGGCCACCCCGCCCACCCAGGAGGTATGCCGCGGATGATTGACCATCGTCGCACTGCCGCTGCCGCCGCGCTCGTCGGCGTCGTGCCATTCGTCCTCACCGTCGCGACCGCAGGCGCCGCCCAGGCGCACGGTGCGCCGACCGATCCCGTCAGCCGGGTCGCCGCATGCAGCTCCCAGGGCGTGCAGCGGGCGTCGGCGGCCTGCCGTGCCGCCATCGCCGTCAATGGCGGATCGGCGTTCGAGGACTGGGACAACCTCCGCGTCGCCGGTGTCCGCGGCAGAGACCGGCAGTTCATTCCGGACGGACAGCTGTGCAGCGCGGGCCTTGACGCGTTCAAAGGCCTGGACCTCCCTCGTACGGACTGGCCGGCGACGCCCCTGACGGCCGGATCGGCGTTCACGCTCACCTATCGGTCGACCATTCCGCACGAGGGAACCTTCAGCCTGTATCTCACCAAGCAGAGCTACGATCCCGCCCAGCCGCTGACCTGGGACGACCTGCAGTCCGTGCCATTCGCGAAGGCCACCGACCCGGAGCTTCGGGGCGGTTCCTACCGGATTTCCGGCAGGCTCCCGGACGGGCTCACCGGCCGTCACGTTCTGTACACGATCTGGCGGAACTCCAGCACTCCGGACACGTACTACTCGTGCTCGGACGTGGTGATGGCCGACCCGGAGGAGCCGGACGACAGCGCGCAGGGCGGTCCGGAGCCGAGCGTGGCCCCGCCCGCCGACACATCACCGGCCACGCTGCCGCCGAGCCGGCCCCCGACCGGCGAGGCATCACCGACCGGCGTCCCCGTGGGCGGGCAGCAGGCCGTCCAGCCGCCCGCCGAGCCCGTGGGCCGTTCCGCGACGGCCGCGGCGGAACGGGAGAACGACTCGGCCGTGATCGTCGGCGGGGCGGCGTCCGTGCTGGCGCTGTTCGCCGTGGTCCTGTCCGTGGTCCTCAGGCGCCGAGCCGCGCGCTAGCCCCGCTTCAGCCGCAACGTCAGGATCTGGAAGGGCCGCAGCGTCAGCGCCACCCCGCCGTCGTCCCCGACGGTCAACGGCTCGTCCGGCAGCGGACGTTCCAGCAGATCCGTGATCCGCGCCCCGGTCAGCGGGAAGCCGGCCCGCAGGGTCGCGTGCGCCCGGCCGCCGTGGGACTCGTAGAGCCGCACGACCACATCGCCAGAGCGGTCGTCCGCGAGTTTCACCGCCTCGACCGTCACGGCCGGGTTGTCGCTGCTCACCAGCGGCTCGATGCTCCGGTCCGCGTCCGCCACGCGCAGCGGCAGATTGAGGGCGTACCCCTCCGCGATCGCGTCCTCCACCGTGGCGCCCGGCAGAAGTGCGTAGGTGAAGCGGTGCATGCCCCGGTCGGCCTCGGGGTCCGGGACGCGGGGCGCCCGGACCAGACTGAGGCTGACCGTGGTGGTCGTCCCGCCGTCCTCGCGGGTGGTGCGGGCGACGTCGTGTCCGTACGTGGAGTCATTGATGACCGCGACGCCGTAGCCCGGCTCGCCGACATGCACCCAGCGGTGCCCGTACACCTCGAAACGGGCCGCTTCCCAGCTGGTGTTGGTGTGGGTGGGCCGGTGGACATGGCCGAACTGGATCTCCGCCGTGGACCGTTCGGCGCGGACATCGACCGGAAAGGCGGCCTTGACGATCTTCTCGGTCTCGTGCCAGTCGATCTCGGTCTCCACGTCGATACGGCGGCTGCCGGCCCTGACCGTGACCCTCTGGACGATGCGTGAGCCCTTGCCGAAGGCCCGCTCGATCCGTACCGCGCCGACGAGCGGGCCGCTCTCGACGACCGTGACCGACTCGGCATCGAGCAGATCGGTACAGCGGTTCTTGTAGTGCTTGTCGATGTCCCAGGCGTCCCAGTAGTTGGGCAGGTCACTGTGCAGCCGCAGCAGATTGCCGGGCGCGGCGAGGACTTCGCGGCCGGCGACGAGATCGCGTACGGAGGCGAGGGTGCCGTCTTCGGCGAACTCCACGCGTACCAGGCCGTTGTCGAGGACACCGTCCGCCACCGAGACGGGCTGAGGGGCGGTCCCGGTGCCGAGCGGGGCGCTGCCGCCGGCGGGGACCTCGGTGTAGACGGCGGCTCCGTCCGGACCCGTGACCACCTCGGCCCGGGCGCGCGGACTGGTGTTGAAGACATACGGGGTGGCCCCTCCGAGGGCGGCCAGCGCCCGGGACGTCAGCGCCTCCACCTCCCGCGCCACCCGCCCGTACTCCGCCTCCGCCTCCCGGTGCACCCAGGCGATCGACGAACCCGGCAGGATGTCGTGGAACTGGTGCAGCAGCACCGTCTTCCACAGCCGGTCCAGCTGCTCGTACGGATAGGCGTGGCCCGGGGCGTGCAACGTTGCCGCAGTCGCCCACAACTCGGCCTCCCGCAGCCGGTGTTCGCTGCGGCGGTTGCCCTGCTTGGTGCGGGCCTGCGAGGTGTACGTGGCGCGGTGCAGTTCCAGATAGAGCTCGCCCGACCAGACCTGGTCGGCCGGGATCTCCTCCCGGGCCGCGGCGAAGAACGCGTCCGGGTGCTCGACCCTGACCTTGGCGGAGCCTTCGAGGTCGGCCAGCCGGCGGGCGCGCTCCATCATCTCGCGGGTGGGTCCGCCACCGCCGTCGCCGTGCCCGAACGGCGCGAGCGAGCGCGTACCGCGGCCCTTGTCCTGGTAGTTGCGGACCGCGTGGGCCATTTCCCTGCCGGAGAAGACCGCGTTGTACGTGTCCACCGGCGGGAAGTGGGTGAAGATCCTCGAGCCGTCGATGCCCTCCCACCAGAAGGAGTGGTGGGGCAGCTTGTTGGTCTGGTTCCAGGACAGCTTCTGGGTGAGGAACCACTCGTTGCCCGCCAGTTTCGCCAGCTGCGGATAGGCCGCGTTGTAGCCGAAGGAGTCCGGCAGCCAGATGCCCTTCGTCTCGATGCCGAACTGCTCGATGAAGAAGCGCTTGCCGTGGATGAGCTGGCGGGCCACGGCCTCGCCGCCGGGCAGGTTGCCGTCGGACTCCACCCACATACCGCCGACCGGGGCCCACTGACCGTCCGCGACGGCCTTCTTGATGCGCTCCCACACCTTGGGGTACGTGTCGCGGACCCACGCGTACTGCTGTGCCTGCGAGCAGGCGAAGACGAACTCCTCGTACTCCTCGGCGAGCGCAGTCACGTTCGAGAACGTGCGCGCGGTCTTGCGCTTGGTCTCGCGGATCGGCCAGAGCCAGGCGGTGTCGATATGGGCGTGGCCGACCGCCGACACGAGGTGCGCACTCGCGTGCGCGGGGCGGGCGAGCACAGGCCGCAGAAGCCTCCGCACACCCGACGCGGTGCCGGAGATGTCGTCCAGGTCGAGGGCGTCGAGCGCATGATCGAGTGCGTGCATGATCTCGTGCCGTCGCGGCTCGTGCTCACCGAGCTCCAGCATCAGTTCGCGCAGTACCGAGATGTCGAGACCGAGGTGCCACACCTCCTCGTCCAGTACGGCGAGATCGGCGCGGGAGAAGGTGTACAGCGGCTCGCGGCCCGCCGTCGCCCTGTCGCCGAGAGGAGTCGGGACGAAGCCGTCGGCGAGGATGTCGGGGTTGGACGCGGCCTCGATGAGATAGTCCACCCGCTCGCCGCCCGCCGCCGGACGGGCGAGGGGTACGTACTGGTTCTGCGGGTTGACGGCCTTGAGCGGGCTGCCGTCCAGGGTGTGCACCAGGGCCTCGGCCTGGGTACCGGGCCGGTCGTCGACGAAGCCGAGGTCGAAGACGGTCTCGACGCGGCGCCCCGCCCACTCGGCGGGGACCTCGCCGCGGACCCGGAACCAGGTCGTGCCCCACGGCGGCCCCCACCGGGTGCCCATGGCGAAGGGCTCGTACGTCCGGGACGCCGCCTCGGCGAACGACACCGGCTCGTCCGGCGCTTCCCAGGCCGCGACGGAGAGGGGGAGCGTCGCGGCGTGGACGGCGGGCTGAATGCGCTGCTCCAGGATGCGTGCGACGCGCTCCTCGATGCGGCGGCGTTCGTCGTGCATGGGCGGGCTCCTATCTCAGATACGAGAGCGCGGGGTGGACGCTGGTGTAGCCGTCGACGAGCCGGCGGGCCACGGCCACGGAATCGACCAGGGGATGCAGGGCGAACGCCTTCACCGCGGTCGCGCGCGAACCGCTGTCGGCCGCGGCCAGCACTTCGCGTTCGACGGCCTTGACGGCGCAGACCAGACCGGTTGCGTGGAGCGGCAGCGGGGAGACGGGGAGGGGATGCGCGCCGTGCGCGTCGACGGAGCACGGCACCTCGACCACCGCCGACTCGTCCAGCACCGCAAGGGTGGTGCGGTTGCGGACATTGAGAATGAGCGTGGTCCGCTGGTCGTGGGCGATGGCCCGCATCAGGGCGAGGGCGACCTTTTCGTAACCGCCGGACTCCAGGTCGGCTGCGTCGCGCTCACCCGCACCCGCGGCCTCGCGGTTGTGTGCCATATAGGTGGCTTCGCGCTCGGCGCGGGTGCGGTCCCAGGCGGCGAGGGCCGGGGTGTCGGGCCGCTCCATCTTGGCGTAGAACGTGGCCTGTTGCTCCTGGAGGAAGGCGCCCCGGGTCTGATCGGCCTGTTGACAGGCGCGTACCGCCTCGCGGTTGAAGTAGTAGTAGTGCAGATATTCGTTGGGGATCGCGCCCAGCGACTGGAGCCAGTCCGCGCCGAAGAGCCTGCCCTCCTCGAAGGAGCCGAGCAGCTCCGGGTCGGCGAGCAGCCGGGGGAGCTCGTCGCGTCCGTCCACGCGCAGGCCGCGCAGCCAGCCCAGATGGTTGAGGCCGGCGTAGTCGAGGGAGACCGTTGCGGGATCCGCGCCCAGGGCATGGGCGACCCGGCGGCCGAGTCCCACCGGCGAGTCGCAGATACCGATGACGCGGTCGCCGAGGTGGCGGGCCATGGCCTCGGTGACAAGACCGGCCGGGTTGGTGAAGTTGATGACCCATGCGTCGGGGGCGAGCCGGGCAACCCGCCGTGCGATGTCGACGGCGACCGGGACGGTGCGCAGTCCGTACGCGATGCCGCCCGCGCCGACCGTCTCCTGGCCGAGGACGTCCTCGGCCAGGGCGATCCGCTCGTCCGCGGCGCGGCCCGCCAGGCCGCCGACGCGGATGGCGGAGAAGACGAAGTCCGCGCCGCGCAGCGCGTCGTCGAGGTCGGTGGTGACGGTGACCCGCGGCGCGTCCGCCACTCCTTCTGCCTGGTCGGCGAGGACCCGTGCGATCGCGGTCAGCCGAGCGGCGTCCACGTCGTGCAGGACGACCCGGGTGATCCGGCCCTCAGCGTGGTCGGCGAGCAGGGCGCCGTACACGAGCGGCTGCCGGAAGCCCCCGCCGCCGAGGATCGTGAGCCTCATACCTCAGCCACCTTCACTCCGCCTCGTCGTGCCGCGGGTCACGCGGTCGTGCCCCGGCGCTTGCCGACATGCGGTGGGCCAGACCCGGATAGTCGATCACGAGCCCTTCCGCGTCGAACTCCACATTGCTGCGGAAGTCGCCCGACGCAAAGCGGACGAGCGCACCGGTCTCGCTGCGCCCGAGATGGGTGTAGGTCTGCCGGGAGGCGCGCACGCTCAGATCGGGCACCGATACCCAGGCCGTCAAGAACGTCCGCTCGCCCGGCGTCCGGTGGAGCCCGTGCCGCAGCACAGGCATGGTGTTGGTGAGGGGACACAGTCCCAGATCGCAGTCGAGCGCGCCGTCGACCTCGGGAAGGTGCTTTCCGCCGGCGGTCCACCGCCCGGAGCCGTCGTGCAGCAGCCGCAGTTCGTGCGAACCGTGGGCGGTCGCGGCGCGAACATGAAGCTCTCGGGTCACGAAATCCTCGCCGGTGTCGAGGTCGTACGAGATCCAGTAGACATCCGGCCGAGTTCCGACCGCGCGTCCGCGGGCCTGGAGTGCTGAGCCACGGAACTCGATCCATGAGGTCTCGTAACCCTGACTCGCGGTGACTTCCCATGTGAGGACGTGCGACGTGACCATTTCCTCAGCCTAATGAGCCCGCGGCGCGGCAGGCGGGGTGACGCGCGCCACGACGTCACCGCCGCAGAGTCGCCGATCTTTGGCTCAAATCTTTACCCATCGGTAGTAGGACTTGCGTTCGAGGGTGGCCCGCGTGGTGGGATGAGGCGATGCGACCCCCCACACGCATATCAGCGCATCCACGCAATCCGTACGAAGAACTCGCTCAACTGGATGATCCCGAGCCCGACTTCAGCGTCTACGACCCGAAGGACCCACTGGAGCTCGGGCTCACCTGCGACCCGGACGACGACGACTGGACACCGCCCAACCACCGTGGCAGGAGCCGGTTCGGGGCCCTGCCCGCGGTGGTGAAGCTGGCCGCCGCGGCCGTGCTGTGCACCTTGTGTCTGCTGCTCGCCGACCGGCTCGCGGAGTACTACGCGCAGAGCAGGGCTGCGGACAAGATCCAGCAGTCCCTCGGGCTCGCCACCAGGCCCGACGTGGACATTCACGGATTTCCGTTCCTCACCCAGCTGCTCGACGGGCGAATCGACCGGGTCGATGTCACCGTGCCGGACGTCTCGGCCGATCGTGTCTCGCTGGCCGAGGTGCGGGCCACCGCCAAGGACGTACGCATAGTCAAAGACGCCCCGACCTCGATCAAGGGCGCCGTCATCGGCGATCTGGACGGCGAGGTGCTGCTGTCCTTCGACGATCTGAACCGTGAACTGGGCGCCTCACAGGTGAAGTTCACCGGCAGTGGCGCGGACGCGGTCCTGGTGAACGGCGAACTCGCCGTCGCGGGCCAGGACCTGCGAGTCCGGGCGCAGGCGCACATCCAGCGCGACAACGAGCGCTCCCTCACCACCACTCTGGACGGTATGCAGCTCGACCTTCCCGGGGTGGCCACCTACCGGCCCGGCAGCGACCCGGATCACTCCGGCCTGCGGCTGCACCGCGAGGCTGCCGAGCGGATCAGCAGCGAGGGCGCCCGGCTGAAGGCACTGCTTGCGGTGCCCGCGATCGTGGACCGGCTCGGAGTGCCCAAGGAGTATGTGCGCCGGGCACTGCGGAGCGAGGAGGAGTTCCACCGGCTCACCAATGCCCCGAAGTTCATCGAGCGGCTGATGAAGGTCAATCTCGTCGATGTCGTGCTGGAGCATCCGCAACTGCTGCGGAAGGTGGGCATCGATCCGGGTCTGGTCGAGGCGCTGCTCGCCCTCAAGCCGCCGGAGCTGTCGGAGCGGCTCTCGCTCTCCTTCGAACTGCCTCACTCACTCAAGGAGTTGCGGCTCCAGGACATCACCGTGGAGCGCGACGGCATCACGGCGCGCGTGGTGGGATCCGGCCTGCGCGTCGGGCAGTCCGGCGGTTCCTGAGGCGATCGGCCGCTTTTCCGGTACGGAGCCCACCGCGCACAGCCGTACCGGAAGAGCGGGTCGCCCGGGCTCAGGTGTACATCAGTGAGCCCGGCGTGGTCAGCAGCTCGCCCGTCTCCAGCCAGGTCTTGAGGCCGGAGAGGATCATCGGCCAGCCGCCGTACAGCTCAGCGTTCGCACCCTCGCGCAGCTGGTCGTGCGTGACGGTGAGCCGGCAGGAGTCGCCGACGGGCTCGATGTCCCAGGTGACCCTCGAGGTCCCCTCGGCCTTCACCTCGTCGCTCCAGAGCGCGACCATGCTCTGGACGAGCTTGCGCGGTGGATCGATCTCGAGGATCTCGCCCTCGCCGAGCAGGCCCTCGGCCTTGGGGGAGCTCATCTCCAGGCGCCCGCCGGGCTTCCAGTCGGATGTGACCCGCATGCCGAAGTTGTACTTGCTCCGGATCTCGGGGTCGGTGATCGCCTCCCAGAGGCGCTCGGGGGTGGTGCGGATGTAAATCTCGAAGACCTTTTCCATGGGGCTCTCCAGTCGGCTCTTGAGGCCGCTGAGTGCGGCCGCCCAGGGTTCCGCGTACTTGCTCACCCACCGGTCGTGGACGAGCCGGATAGGGACGGGGTTCAGGAAGTGGAGCTTCTCCCGGCCGCGGCGCCTGGTGACGATCAGGCCCGCTTCCTCGAGCTGCTTGAGGTGCTTCATCACGCCAAAGCGGCTGATGTCGAAGCGTGCCTCGAGTGCGCTGAGCGTCTGTCCGTCCTGACGGAACAGCTCGTCGAGGAGGCTGCGGCGCGTCGGGTCGGCCAGCGCCTTGAACACTTCGTCCATGCATTCCAAAATAGGTGACCATTTGGTCACCTGTCAATGCGGCTCCTAGGCTCGGTGACCTCGTGGGCGGGTCGGCGGTCGGGCAGGCGGTGGCTGCCCTCCTTCGCGTCCCGCGAGCTTTCCGGGGTCACGGACGAGTACTCGCGAAGGAGAGTTCCGTGACCAGCACATCCACGGCCGCAGGATCCAGGGCCACCGCCCACGGCTTACCCCGCCAGGGCCCGAACCGGGAACTGAAAAGAGTCGTCGAGGGCTACTGGATGGGCCGCGTCGACGCCGACGCCCTGAAGGAGACGGCCGCAGGGCTGCGCCGGGCCAACTGGAAGCAGCTCGCCGCGGCCGGTGTCCACGAGGTCCCCACCGGAGACTTCTCGTACGACGACCAGCGGTCTGAAGACGCGCGGCCGGCCGCAGGTGCGTGCGTCACTGGAGCACGTGGTCACCGCGGCCCGCGAGGTCAGGGCCGGGCTCATGACGTCGTCCTGAGCCCCTGGTTCCGGGGCGGGCGCGCCCGCCCCGGAACCGCTAGCGCGGTCCCTGAAACGCCTGGAGGATCCGCTCCGCCGCCAGCGTCGCCGTCAACTCACCCTCCCGCACCTGCTGTTCGAGGCCGGGCGCGAGCGCGCGCACCCCGGGATGGCTGCGCAGCCGGTCCCGCAGCTCGTCGTGGACCATCGTCCAGGTCCAGTCGATCTGCTGGTCACGGCGCTTCGCGGCCAGCCTGCCCGTGGAGTTCAGCAGTGCCCGGTGCTGTTCGATGCGCTCCCAGAGCGTGTCGAGCCCGGTGCCCTCCCGCGCGCTGCAGGACAGCACCGGGGGAGTCCAGGCGGCGTCGGCGGGGTGCATCAGCCGCAGCGCACCCGCCAGTTCACGGGCCGCGGAGCGCGCGTCGCGCTCGTGCGGGCCGTCCGCCTTGTTGACGGCGATGACGTCCGCCAGCTCCAGAACGCCCTTCTTGATGCCCTGAAGCTGGTCACCGGTCCTGGCCAGGCTCAGCAGCAGGAAGGTGTCCACCATGTTGGCCACGGCGGTTTCCGACTGGCCGACCCCGACCGTCTCGACGAGCACCACGTCATAGCCCGCGGCCTCCATCACGATGATGGTCTCGCGGGTCGCCTTGGCCACTCCGCCGAGCGTGCCCGCGGTGGGAGACGGCCGCACAAAGGCGGCCGGATCCACCGCGAGCCGTTCCATCCGGGTCTTGTCGCCCAGGATGGAGCCTCCCGTACGGGTCGACGACGGGTCCACGGCGAGGACCGCGACCCGGTGGCCGAGGCCGGTGAGCATGGTGCCGAGGGCGTCGATGAACGTGGACTTGCCGACGCCGGGCACACCGCTGACGCCCACCCGCCGCGCCGTACCGGAGTACGGCAGCAGCTCGGTCAGCAGCCGCTGGGCCAGCACACGGTGATCGGCGCGCGTGGACTCGACGAGCGTGATGGCGCGGGCGATGTACGCCCGCGACCCCTCACGTACTCCCTTGACATAGGTGTCGATGTCGAGCGTGGGACGCATCCGGGGCACAGTCCTACAACTCGTGGCCGAGCGAGGCGCCCAGCGTCTTCACCAGGTCCTGCGCCGCATCGGGGATCACGGTGCCGGGCGGGAAGACCGCGGCGGCTCCGGCCTCGTGCAGCGTCTGGACGTCCTGGGGCGGAATCACCCCGCCGACCACGATCATGATGTCCTCCCGTCCCTCGGCGGCCAGTTGCTCCTTCAGCGCCGGTACGAGGGTCAGATGTCCCGCGGCCAGCGACGACACGCCGACGATGTGGACGTCCGCCTCGACCGCCTGGCGGGCCACCTCCTCCGGCGTCTGGAACAGCGGGCCGACATCCACGTCGAAGCCCAGGTCGGCAAAGGCCGTGGCGATCACCTTCTGGCCGCGGTCGTGACCGTCCTGGCCCATCTTGGCGACCAGGATGCGCGGACGGCGGCCCTCGGCCTGCTCGAACTCCTCGACCAGCGTGCGGGTCTGCTCCACAGCGGGTGACGTCCCTGCCTCGTTCCGGTACACACCGGAGATCGTACGGATCTGTCCCGAGTGCCGCCCGTACACCTTCTCCAGGGCGTCGGAGATCTCACCGACGGTCGCCATCGCACGGGCCGCGTTCACCGCGAGCGCCAGCAGATTGCCCTCAAGGCCCGAGCCCGGGCCCGACTCGGCGGCCGCGGTCAGCGCGCGCAGCGCGTCCTGGCAGGCGTTCTCGTCCCGCTCCGCGCGCAGCCGGCGCAGCTTCTCGATCTGCTGGGTGCGCACAGAGGAGTTGTCGACCTTGAGCACATCGATCTGCTCGTCGGTCTCGACGCGGTACTTGTTCACGCCGATCACGGGCTGGCGTCCGGAGTCGATACGGGCCTGCGTACGGGCCGCGGCCTCCTCCACGCGCAGCTTGGGGATGCCCGCGTCGATGGCCTGTGCCATGCCGCCGGCGGCCTCGACCTCCTCGATGTGCTGCCAGGCGCGGCGCGCGAGATCGTGGGTGAGCTTCTCGACGTAGGCGCTGCCGCCCCAGGGATCGATGACCCGGCAGGTGCCCGACTCCTGCTGAAGCAGAAGCTGGGTGTTGCGGGCGATGCGCGCGGAGAAGTCGGTCGGCAGGGCCAGGGCCTCATCGAGGGCGTTGGTGTGCAGGGACTGGGTGTGCCCCTGGGTCGCGGCCATCGCCTCCACGCAGGTGCGGGTGACGTTGTTGAACACGTCCTGCGCCGTCAGCGACCAGCCCGATGTCTGGCAGTGGGTGCGCAGCGAGAGCGACTTGGGGTTCTGCGGGTCGAACGTCTTCACCAGCTTGGCCCACAGCAGCCGCGCGGCACGCAGCTTGGCGATCTCCATGAAGAAGTTCATGCCGATCGCCCAGAAGAACGAGAGCCGTGGCGCGAAGGCGTCCACGTCCAGTCCCGCGCCGATGCCGGCCCGCAGGTACTCCATGCCGTCGGCGAGCGTGTACGCCAGCTCCAGATCGGCCGTCGCACCGGCCTCCTGGATGTGATAGCCGGAGATGGAGATGGAGTTGTAGCGGGGCATCTTCTGCGAGGTGTACGAGAAGATGTCCGAGATGATCCGCATCGAGGGCCGGGGCGGATAGATATAGGTGTTGCGGACCATGAACTCCTTGAGGATGTCGTTCTGAATGGTCCCGGCCAGCTTCTCGGGCGGTACGCCCTGCTCCTCGGCTGCCACGATGTACAGCGCCAGCACCGGAAGGACCGCGCCGTTCATCGTCATCGACACGCTCATGCGGTCCAGCGGAATACCGTCGAAGAGCTGCCGCATGTCGTAGATCGAGTCGATGGCCACACCGGCCATACCGACATCGCCCGTCACTCGGGGATGGTCACTGTCGTAGCCGCGGTGGGTCGGCAGGTCGAAGGCGACCGACAGACCCTTCTGCCCGGCGGCGAGATTACGCCGGTAGAAGGCGTTGGACTCCTCGGCGGTGGAGAACCCGGCGTACTGACGGATCGTCCACGGCTGATTGACGTACATCGTCGGGTAGGGCCCGCGCAGGTAGGGCGCGATGCCCGGATACGTGCCGAGAAAGTCCAGCCCGGCCAGGTCCTCGTCCGTGTACAGCGGCTTGAGGGGAATGCCCTCGGGTGTCTCCCACACCAGATCGCCCGCGCCCTTGCCGGTGGACTCCTTGACGGCGCTGCGCCACTGGTCCTCGGACACACGAGGCGCGCTGCCGGGCCCGAGCTCGATACCTGAGAAGTCGGGGATCCTCATCACGCCACTCCCATCCGGTCCAGCGCGGAGGTCAGGACGGCGACAGCGTCGCCGCCCGCGACGACGAACTCGTCGACTCCGGCCCGTACATACGTCTCACGCTGCTCGCCGGGACGGCCCGCGAGGAACACCCGCAGAGCTCCGGCCGCCTTCAGCGCCTCGGCCACCGGCGCGGCCTGCTCGGCGTAGAGCGTGTCGCTGGAGCAGAGGCACGCCACGCTCGCTCCACTGGCGGTGAACGCCTCGGCGACCGAGGCCGCGTCGACGGACACCGGGTCATGGACCGGTTCGATGCCGCCCGCCTGGAAGAGGTTGGCGGCGAAGGATGCGCGTGCGGTGTGCGCGGCCGCCGGGCCGAGCGCCGCCAGAAAGACGCGCGGCCGGGCACCGGTCGCCGCCAGATGCGCGTCGGAGCGGGCCCGCAGCGTTTCGAAGGCCTCGTCGCGGCGCACTGTCGGCAGTCCGCCACAGGGGGCCGCGGGCGCGGGTTCGCGCTCGACCGGCGGCTGGGTCAGGATCGGGAATTCGCTGACCCCGGTGACCGGTTCGCGCCGCTTGGCGAGGTTCTTCTTACGGTTCTCCCAGGTGGCGGCGATGCGCGTCGACACCAGACCGTCGCGCAGAGCGGCCTGTTGGCCCCCGGCACGCTCGATCTCCTGGAACCAGGCCCAGGCGGCCTGCGCCAGCTCGTCCGTCAGCTGCTCCACGTACCAGGAGCCGCCTGCCGGATCGATGACGCGGCCCACATGCGACTCCTCGACCAGGATCGTCGAGGTGTTGCGGGCGATACGGCGGGCGAAGCCGTCGGGCAGTCCGAGCGCGTGGTCGAAGGGGAGCACGGTCACCGCATCGGCCCCGCCGACGCCCGCGGCGAGGGAGGCGACCGTGGTGCGCAGCATGTTCACCCAGGGGTCGCGCCGGCTCATCATCACCGGGGACGTCACCGCGTGCTGGCGCTGGGCGCCCGCGGCGGGGTCAGCGCCGCAGGCTTCGGCGACCCTGGCCCACACGCGCCGCGCGGCACGCAGCTTGGCGATGGTGAGGAACTGGTCGGCCGTCGCCGCGTAGCGGAACTCCAGCTGGCCGCAGGCCGCTTCGACGCTCATTCCCGCGGCGGTCAGCTCGCGCAGCAGCGCGACTCCGGTGGCCAGCGAACAGCCCAGCTCCTGGGCGGCCGAGGCGCCGGCCTCGTGGTACGGCAGCGCGTCGGCGGTCAGTGCCCGCAGGCCGGGGTACGTCGTGTGGCACAGCCGGGCGAGTTCGGCCGCCGCGGCCATGAGCTCCGTGATGTCCTCGTGCCGGCCGGTGCGGGCGGCGTGCCCGAGCGGGTCGGCGCCGAGATTGCCGAGCGCGGCCTCGGGGGCGACGCCCCGCTCCTCGTAGAGGCGCAGCAACTCCCGTGCCGCGGCGTCGAATTCGGCCCCCGCGTCGAGTGCGACCGGGGCGAGGTCGAGATAGACGCCCTCCAGGGCGGCGGCGAGCGCCGGGACCGGAATTCCGGCGGCGCCGACGGACAGCCAGAGCGAGGTGACCCCGTTCTCGAGGTCCGCGAGCACCGCCTCGTTCGTCCGCAGCGGATCGGGCCGGTCGTGGCGCTGGCGTACGTCCCAGCCGGAGACCGCGCCGCCTTCGGGCCTGCCGCCCCGGGTGAAGGGGGCGAAGCCCGGATAGCCGGCGCCGTCCGCGCCGTCGCGTGCCGAGTCCGCGGTGTACAGAGGGCGGGTGGCGAGCCCGTCCTCCAAGGCCGTGGACAGCACTTCATCGGCCGCCGTGTCCGGGGCGTCCTTGCCTGCCTTGCGCAGCACGCCAGCCACCAGCAGCTGCCACTGCTCGTGGGTCGCATCCGGGAATTCGGCGGCCAGTGAGAACCCGTCATCGGGGAGGACCGTCATGCTCAGATGCTAGGTCAAGGGCGCAAAGGTGCAGCAGGGGAGAAGGCTGTGACCTTGCACTCTCAGGACCGCCCTTGATCCTTCGGCCGCGATGGCCTATCCGGCGGGCCGCGCAGGTGGTGGCCAGTGCGGTCAGGATCAGCGGGAGCGCGGTCCAGGGCAAGTCGCCCACGCCGGAGCCTTCCAGGACGATTCCCCCGGTGAGGGAACCGGCGGCGATGCCGATGTTGTAGACGGTGGCCTGCAGGGAGGTGGCCACGTCCGCGTGTGCGGGTCCCGAGAAGTCGGCCAGCGCGGTCTGCAACAGCGTGGGCGCCCCGCCGAAGGCCCCGCCCCACACGGCCGCCGCGATGAGCAGGGCGGCGGGAGCCTGTCCGAGAAGACCGAGGACGAGCGTCGCGGCCGCGATCAGCGCCAGCGCGGTCAGCAGGGCCGAACGGAGGTGGCGGTCGACGAGAACGCCGACGGTCCCGATTCCGGCGACCGTGGCGAGGCCGAAGACGAGGAGGGCCGGACCCGCGTTGCCGAGTCCCGCACGCTCGGCGAGCGGCGACATGTACGTATACATCGTCTGGTGGCCAAGCAGCAGGAAGAGGGTGACGAGAAGTACGGAGCGGATCCCGGGCAGTGTGGCGATGCGGCGCAGCGACATGCTCCCGGCGGCCGCCTCGCCCGGAAAGCCGGGGACCTTTCGCAGTACCCAGGTCACGAGGACCACACAGAGGACGGCGAGCGAGGCGAACGCGACGCGCCAGCCGAGCGCAGCGGCCAGCGCGGTTCCGGCTGGGATTCCGGCGCAGAGCGCGACGGTGATCCCGGCGAGGACGATCGCCATGGCCCGGCCGCGGCGCGCGGTGGGGACCATCCGGGCCGCATAACCGGCCAGCATCGCCCACAGCAGCCCGCCCGTCGCACCCGCCAGCAGCCGGGCCCCGAAGGTCAGGGCGTACGAGGACGAGAGGGCGGTGACCGTGTTGCAGAGCGCGAACCCGAGCAGCGCGCCGACGAGCACCGGCCGCCGGGGCAGCGAGCGCAGCGAGGCGGTCAGGGGAATCGCGGCGAGGCACGAGGCGGCTGCGTACCCGGTGACCAGGAACCCGACGCGGCCCTGCGTCACCTGTAGGTCCTCGCTCATCCGGGGCAGCAGACCGGCCGGGAGCAGTTCGGTCATCACTGCGGTGAAGGCCGCGGTGAACAGGGCGAGCAGCCCCGACAGGGGCAGCCTGGGCGCGGGCGGCTCGGGCGTGGGCGGCACGGTTGCGGTCGACATGCGACCATCGTGAGACCTTCACATCAGTGTGAAGGCAAGGAGAAGCAGAGCCATGAAGATCGGCGAACTGTCCCGGCGCACCTGCGTCCCGACCAGGATGCTGCGCTACTACGAGGAACAGGACCTGCTGCACCCGGAGCGGGCCGAGAACGGCTACCGCGCCTACGAGGCGTCTGCCGTCTACCGGGTCCAGCAGATCCGCGGGCTGCTCGACTCCGGCCTGACCACGGAGATCATCCGCAGGATCCTGCCCTTCCTCACCGAGCCGGACGAGATCCATGTCCATCCCGAGTGCCTGACGGAGGAGACCGCGGCGCTGCTGCGGGGCGAGGCGGACCGGATCCAGCAGCGCATCGAGTGTCTGGCGCGCAACCGCGACGCGATCCTGGCCTATCTCGCGGCGGTCCGGCCGGACACCTCCCCCCCTGACGGGGTGGGCGGGCCGGGTGCACGTGTGCGGGGGCGGCCGTACCGTGGATGCACACGGTGGGACCGACAGTCTGCGTACGGAAGGCGGACCCGCGATGGCCGGTGAGATCTCCTTCTTCGAACTGGGCGTGGGCGACTTCGAGGCAGCCCGCGCGTTCTACGGCGGACTGTTCGGCTGGACCTTCGAACCGGGCCCGAACGAGGGCGGGGGTTATGCGATCGGCACGCCCAACGTCCCCGGCGGAGTGCACGGCGGCGACGCGGGCGCGAGCCCGTATCTCTTCTTCAGGGTCGACGACATGAAGGCCGCTCTCGACCGCGTCCGTGAACTGGGCGGCACGGTCGACGACTTCGACGCGGAAAGCGACGACGAGAGCGTCCTCCGCTTCGGCCGGTTCACTCTCTGCCGCGACGACCAGGGCTCACCCTTCGGCCTGCACGAGCCGCCCAAGAACACCTGATCCCGTCGGCCGCTCCGGTTACGGGCCGTGAACGCGGCCGCCGAAGAAGACCTGGGTCTCGATGAGCCGCCCTCGCTCAGTCGTTCGGCGCAGCGCGGGAAGAGCCGCAAAGCGGCATCGGTACGTCCGGTTGGCCGCACGCGGTGCGGGTACCCGCCCGGCGTCCGAGGATGCATTCCAGGCCAGTGGCGCGTCCTGCAAGAAGCCTGCAAGAAGGAGGACCCATGACCGACCGACGGCCTCACAGCGCCGAAGAGGACCCTGACACTCAGGTGCCCCGTGATCCGCCCGACCAGCAGGCGCAGGAGGACGGCGACCCGCTGGAGACAGTCGGCGGCCAGGACGCGGACGAGGACACACAGAATCCCGACGCGAGCCTTCCGGACATGGACGAGTCGGGCGCCGGCCGCAGCGGAGAGCCGCGCAGTGGCGCAGTGCACCCTGAGCAGCCCGTGCCGGACGAGCCTTCCGGCTGAGTCCGGTCGCAGACGGTGCCTGACCGGGTGAGTCTGGAGGAGGCGCACCCTTCGGTGGAGCGAGCCCGCCCCGCGACGGAGGGCACAGCACTGGATCCCGAGAGGCAGGAATCACCGTGAACAGCACCCAGGAGTACACGACACCTGTCGTCGTGACGCTCAGCAGTTGCGCCAAGGAGGACGCACACAGCGTCTTCCGGCTGCTGAGGCAGTCGTTCGCCTCGGACCGCGCGGACAACGACGTACCCGACTACACCTCCCACGACACCTCGGACGTCCACACGAGCGTGTGGACCTCGACCTTCGAGGTGTCGCCCTCGCACGCCAAGCCCGGACCGGTGCGGTTGACGGCGCCCGTCAGAGTGGATCTCCAGGGAACCTACTGGGGAGTGGACCGGATGACCGAGACGCTGGCCGACGCCTTCGCCGTCAAGCCGCAGGGCATGGCTGCGGGTGACCAGGAGAAGGACGTCCAGATTCTTCTGGAGAGCGGCAGCGGATAGTTCGAGGAGGACCTGCCATGCCCATCGCCACCGTGAATCCCGCGACCGGTGAGACGCTGAGGACGTTCGACGCGCTCGGGCCTGACGAGATCGAGCGTCGTCTCGCGCTCGCCGTGATCGCCTTCCACAAGCACCGCACCACGGATTTCGGTGAGCGGGCCCAACTGCTCGACCGCGCCGCAAGCCTGCTGGAAGAGGATCAGCAGTCCATCGCCCGAACGATGACCACCGAGATGGGCAAGCCGGTCACGGCCGCCCGTGCAGAGGCGGCCAAGTGCGCGAAGGCCATGCGGTGGTACGCGGCCCACGCCGAGCAGCTCCTGGCCGACGAGAACCCCTCGACCGTCGATGTGAAGGACTCCGGGGCCACTCGGGCGAGCGTCCACTACCGTCCGCTGGGCGTCGTGCTGGCCGTCATGCCCTGGAACTTCCCCCTCTGGCAGGTCGTGCGCTTCGCCGCCCCCGCCCTCATGGCGGGCAATGTCGGACTGCTCAAGCACGCGTCGAACGTGCCCCAGACCGCCCTCTACCTGGAGGAGCTGTTCAGGCGCGCCGGATACCCGGAGGGGTGCTTCCAGACGCTGCTGATCGGATCCGGCGCGGTCGAGGGAGTGCTGCGCGACCGGAGGGTTGCCGCCGCGACACTGACGGGCAGTGAGCCGGCCGGCCGGTCCGTGGCGGCGATCGCCGGTGACGAGGTGAAGAAGACGGTGCTGGAACTCGGCGGCAGCGATCCCTTCGTCGTGATGCCCTCGGCCGACATCGATCGCGCGGCGCAGACCGCGGTGACCGCCCGCGTGCAGAACAACGGCCAGTCCTGCATCGCGGCCAAGCGCTTCATCGTCCATGCCGATGTCTACGAGGACTTCTGCGAGCGCTTCACCGCGGGAATGCGGAAGCTGACCGTCGGCGATCCGATGCAGGACTCCACCGACATCGGTCCGCTCTCCACCGAACAGGGCCGCGCCGACCTGGAGGAGCTCGTCGACGACGCCCTGCGCCTGGGGGCCACGGCCCGCTGCGGGGCACAGCGCCCCGAGAAGTTCGACCACGGCTGGTACTACGAGCCCACGGTCCTCGTCGATGTGAAGCCCCAGATGCGCATCCACCACGAGGAGGCATTCGGCCCGGTGGCCACCGTGTACCGGGTGGCCGATGTCGACGAGGCGGTGAATCTGGCCAACGACACGCCCTTCGGGCTGAGTTCCAATGTGTGGACACGCGACGACGGGGAGGTGGCCCGCTTCACCCGCGACCTGGAGGCTGGTGGAGTCTTCTTCAACGGCATGACCGCCTCCCATCCCGCGCTGCCCTTCGGCGGCGTCAAACGCTCCGGCTACGGCAGGGAGTTGTCGGGTCACGGAATCCGTGAGTTCTGCAACATCACCACGGTGTGGCACGGGGCGGAGCCCTCGGCGAGCCGCTGAAGCCACGGACCGCCGGAACCGACCCCGAGGTCTATCCCTGGCGGGACTCGTACGCGACCCCGGCGACCACCAGATCCTCCCAGGCCATGCCGACGCTCTTGAAGAGCCGCGGCCGGGAGGTGTCGGCCTGCACCGTGCCGCGCGCCAGGTCCGCCAGGCCCACCAGGGAACCGGCGTCCAGCGCACCCGAGCCGACGGCGAGGATGACGTCACCGGCCTCGCGCAGCGCGGCCCCGTGCGCCTCGACCACGACCGTCGACCGCCGCACGGTCTCGTCGTCGACCTCGCGCGCGTCGGGCTCGTGCGAGCCGACGGCGACGACCGTCGCCTGCGCGGGCAGGATCGAGCCGTCGAAGAGGGGAGTACGGGCCGTGGTGCAGCAGGCGACCAGGTCGGCCCGTGCCACGGCGCCGGGAGTCCCCGCCTCCACGATCAGGTCCGCATCGCCGTCGTACTGGGTGAGGAAAGCAGCGAGCCGGACCTCGTCGCGGCCGACGACCGTGATGTGCCGCAGCGTCGGGCGAATCGCGCGCAGCGCCTCGACATGGCTGTGTGCCTGCGGGCCGGTGCCGAAGACGACGAGGTGCTCGGGCTCCGCCACGGCCAGCAGATCGGCGGCTGCCGCCGATACCGCGGCGGTACGGATCGATGTCAGCGCGACACCGTCGAGCACCGCCAGCGGGCTCAGTGTTCCGGCATCCAGCAGCAGGTAGTTGCCCTGGATCCGGGGGAGTCCGAGCGCGGGGTTGCCCGGGGCGACGGTGGCGATCTTGACGCCCGCATAGCGGCGGGAGTGCGAGGGCATCAGCAGCAGTTGCCCGTGTTCGACCGGCACGACGCACCTGGCCGGGTCGGCCTCCGGGTCGAGCCCGTCGTACAGGGCGTGCTGAATCGCCGTGATGGCGGAGGGCATGGGGAGGGCGGCGCGGAGGCCGTCGGCGTCGATGACGGTGGGCTGGCTCATGGCGGTCCTCCGGTGCGGGGCCCTTGCGGGGCGGAACGTTACCGGCCCGCGTGGGCGGCCCGTGGCACCGTCCGGGCCGTTTACCCCCCACCCGGCCCTCCCGTAATTGGGGCAAGCCCTCAGACCCCCGTGCGCTTCGCGCGTGTCCTCAAACGCCGGCTGGGCCGAACACTTCAGCCCAGCCGGCGCTTGAGGCGCGAGGGTTCGGGGGCGGAGCCCCGGCAAGGTCCAAAGCGCCGTCAGACGTTCGGCACCTTCAGTCTGTCCCAGCTCGACTTGCCCGGGATCCCGTCCGCATCGCTCCCCGAGAACCCCAGCTTCCGCTGCCATGCCGCGTACGACTTCCGGTCGGCCTCCGACCAGTGCGGGCTCGGCCCCTCCTCGTAGCGCCCGCAGCCCTCCGCCACCAGCCGCTTGCCCATCGCCGTGATGATCGGGCTGCGCCGCCCCGGCGCGAAGAAGGCGGCGCCGGGGAACGGCTCGAACGTCGCCGGCGGCTTCGGCGCGGGCGGCTTCGGCGGGCCGTCCGGGCTGCCGCCCAGACGCGCCTTGATCCGGGCTCGCATCGAGTCCATCGTGAACCCGCGCGGGTCGACCTTCCCCGGCTGCCACTCCTTGTGGCCGATCACCGAGCGGTGGGTCCAGCCGTGTGCCCGGCAGATCGCCGCCGCCGCCTTCTCGATCGCCTCCAGCTGCACCGCGGGCCAAGGGTCAGAGCCGGTGCCCATGTTGACGCACTCGAAGCCGTAGAAATAGCGGTTGCCGTCGGTGTTGGCCTCGTTGTCGGAGGGCAGGGCGGTCTCGTTGATCACCGCGCGCAGGACGTCGTCGTCGCCGAGTCCGGCGTGGTTGGCCCGGCCGTTGCCGACCAGGTGGACCGTGCCGTCCTTGGCTATCACCCCGTGGCACAGCGGCCCCGGCAGGCTGGGGTAGCCGTCATAGCAGATGTTCACGGAGTTCTGGGTGCCCGAGGTGACGGTGTGATGGATCATCACGCCGCGCATGGGGCCCCAGGGCCCCTTGTGGTTGCGGTTGTGTGTGCGCCAGCTGCGCTCCTCGACGACCTGAAGCCCTTCGTCACGCAGAACCTTGACCAGTTGGGAGGCGGTCAGAGGCGTTGCCATCGTGATGTTCCTTTCCAGGTGCTACGTCAGTGGTCGGGCTGTCCTTCGAGGTCCTGCCCCGCAGTGCCGGGGCCCGAACCGCCCGCCGCCGTGCTCTCAGCAGCCGCTGCCTCCGCCTCGTACTCGGCCTCTGCCGCCAGCGCCTCGGCGTCGGCCGCCGGGATGGGCGCCGCCAGCGGGGCGAACGTCTGGCGCAGGTCGGCCACCGAGCCCTCGCCGAGCACCCAGGCGAGCGGCGCACAGTGGACGTGGTTGCCCGCCGGGGCCTGGAGGAGCGGCCGGCGAGCCGCGTCCGTCGGCCACTCGACATTACCCGTCGCGGTGCGCGCCGCGACGGTCCAGTAGTCGCCCGTCCTATAGGCCTTGCCGGGCTCGAAGTAGACGAACACACCGTCCTCCAGCGGGAGCCAGCCGCCCTCCTCGATCCGCAGGGCTCCATGACGCAGCTTTGCCGCGCCCTGCTTCGTACGGCCGGAGCCGCCGGCGCGCCCGGAGCCCGAACGGTGGTCCCAGCGCCGCAGGAAGGGGTGGAGTTCCGGTCGGCGCCCCACCGACGGGTCCGGCTCGGCCGAGAGCCGCACCCGGCGCCCTGGCAGGTCGAGCTCCTCGACCCTCAGGAGCGGCAGCGGCTCGTTGCGGCTGAGGTAGGCGGTGTCCGCGAACTCGACCCAGTCACCGACGTTCAGATCGAGCTTGTCGTCGCTGCCGAGGGAGGCCAGCTCCACCCAGGTGCCGTCGAGTTGGTCGACCGGGAAGGTCACCGAGCCGTTCTCCCGCGACCACTTGAAGGTCGCGTCCTTGGCCACGCCGCCCTCGTGGATCTCCACGCGGTACATCTGGTTCTCCTGGCCCCGGTAGCGGGCGTCAGGCTTCACCAGGCACGGGTCCTCGGCCGCGTGCTCGGGACGCTCGCTGCGCGCCGCCATCCGGGCGCCGGGCGCCTGGGCGGCAGCCCACTTCGTGAAGGCCGCCCGTACCTGGTCCTTCGTCGCCCCGTCTTCCAGTTCCAGCTGCGAGCCGGGCAGCGGAAGGACCTGCCACACGACCTTCAGCCGGGCCGCGGTGTCGGGCATCGCGGACCCGAGCGCGACCTCACGCAGCAACGGGTCCTCGGCCGCCGTGACCGAGCGCTCCCACACCTTCAGGTAGGCGAGATACGGGAACTGGGAGGGCAGCCGGTCACCGGGACGCTCGGGGTCCCGGTGTCCGTCGGGCTGGTCCCAGTACGTCCAGGCGGCAGGCGGCGCGGCCGGTGCGGGCGCGTCGGCGGGCTCCTCCTTCTCGCCCTCCTCGGCGCCGTGCGCGTCGTCCACGACCGGGACGCCCGGCTGCGGGCGGGTCGCGTCCAGCAGGATGCCGTCCACGTAATAGCGCCCGCCGCCGATGGACAGGTCGTCCAACTCCCGGCTCCCGCCCACGAAATGGAGCTCGAAGCCGGTTGCGCCGAGCGGCCCGCCGTGCTGTCCGATCAGATCGGCGGCAGTCGTACGGGCCTGCGCCAGCTGGATCGCGGTCTGCTCATTGGCATCGGCGTCCAGCTGAACACGGCCCTGCTGGGCGATCACCGCCGAGTAGTGCTGGTCCGGCCGGTAGGTGCTGCGGGAGATGTCTGCGTGCATGGGAAGGGGTCCCCCTCAAAGATTGGGCAGTAGATGTCGTGTCAGGTGACGGGGATGATCCCGGCGTCGGTACCGGCCGGGGTGTACTCGGCGAGCCGGGCCCGCAGGCTGTCCTCGCGTTGCGGCTGGTACAGGTCGTGGAACGCGCCCATCTCGGAACCGTCTTCGGCGCCCCGCTTGATCTCCTGCGCACAGGCCGCCGCGAGTTGCCCGTAAGCGGGCGTGCCGTAGCGCTCACTGGTGAACAGCGGGCGGACCAGCTGGGCATTCTGACGGCCCGCCAGGTCAGGCTGGCAGCGGTGGCGGCGCGGGGTGCGCGAGAGCGGCGGCACGTACGAGAAGCGCATACAGCCGATGCCTCGCCGCGCCACCTGCATCCGGCCGGTGAAGATGCTGTTTTCGGCGATCTCCACGGCATGGGTGTGGACTTCCCCGATGACGGTGGTGCGGTGCGCGTGCAGCACGGCGTGCGCGTGGCGGCAGTCCGGGGCGGACAGCGCCGCCCGGTCGTGGCCTGTGGCGTCCAGGATGCTGTCGCGGATGTGGATGGGCAGTGGCTCGTGGTTCACCTCGTCGCCGATGACCTCGATGGTGCCGAGGATGCTGCGCTCGATCGACACGCACGCCGTTGTGCGGTCCAGGACCAGGGTGGGTTCGTCGGGGGAGTGCGGATGGCACTCCGGCTCCAGCGACCAGCCCGGTACGAGCGTGCAGTGCCGCAGTGATACCGCGCCCACCGGACCGGTGACATTCAGCCCGCGACCGGTGATCAGCAGACCGTCGAGCACTATGCGAGGCGGCTCACCCTCACGGTCCTCCCGGGCGCGGATGTTGAGCGCGTCGGGCCGGTTGCTGTACCAGTCGAGAAGCCGGATGACGGGCCTGGTGCCCTCGGCGGCGCGCACCTCGAGACGGTCGCCCGGATCCAGATCGAAGTCGAGCTGTTCCTGGTAGGCGCCGCTGTGCGCGATCTCGATGACGCCTTCGGGGCCGCACAGCCCCGAACGCCGCTCGCGCTGCCAGTCGTTGTACGCGTCCATGATCCGCTGATAACTCTGGTCCGGGCCGACCCGGTAGACCTTCGCCGCCGTCGGCGTCTCACGCTCGCGCGGGTACTCGCCGCCGCCAGTGTCGTCCGCGAACGCGTGGTGGTAGGTGACCCAGACGCCCTGTCGCGGAGCGGACCGCGAACCGAAGGCGATCCTGCCGAGCGCCGGATCGACCGCCACCTGGCCGCGCTTGGGGCGGTAGCGCCAGTGGGTCAGGTCCGCCACCACGATGTCCGACAGCGGCACCGGCTCGTCCTGACCGTCGCGCCAGATCGTGAAGCTCTTGCCCGGCCCGTAGTAGTCCGCGAGCCGGTCGGCGAGCTGCCGGCGCCGGATGTATGCGGGCACATTGTCGATCGTCGCGACATGCGTGGCCGAAGACTCTGGGACCGGCTTGGTCACCAGGGGAGTGTCATTGCCAAGAATCGAGAAGGTGTACAGGTTGCGGGCCCGGTCGATGCAGTACGCGGGCGCACCGGTCACGTGGTACGGCTTCAGCCGCCAGACAAAGAGACCGACCCCGGCGGGCGAGTAGCCTCCTTGCCTGCGTGCCGAGTCGGCCCGCCGCACATTCACCGACTGGGCCACCGCCCCGAACGGCCCGCCCGCCAGATCGAGGGTCGCACCGTCGCGTACGTCCACGAGCCTGCCGCGCTCCAGGCGGCGCGCGTTGGCGGCCGCGGTGCCTGATCCGTACAGCTTCACCGGCTGCTGGTGGGAGACGAGCCGGGAGAATTCCACGGCCCGCGAAGGCCATCCGGCGACGTCCCCGGCCAGCTCCTCAAGGAGGGCGAGGGTGCCCTTGCGGCGCCGGTTGGCGAGTGTGGCGGCCACATCGCGGCGCGGCGCCAGGGCCTCGGCGAGCCGCAGGCGCGAATCGTCCCCGCCCTCGCCCTGAAGACCCTGCGCCTGCACACGTTCGTAGCCCGGCAGCGGGGAGTAGCCGATTAGATCGCCGAGATACGGCAGCACCCAGGGCGCCGCCGTCTCCACGAACCAGTCCTCGTACCCCTGCTCGACTCCGTCCCGCACCCGGTCGACCTGCTCGGCGATCACCGCGAGCAAGGCGCGCAGCGGCTCCCCGCCCTCGGCGTCCCGCAGGCGGTGCCACTGCGGAAGCAGATCGGCGAGGCCGTCCGGTTCCCTGGTCATGAGGTGACCTCCGTCAGAATCAGCGTGTCCGCGACATGCGGGGAGAGCAGGGCGAGCTGAGCGGGCCGGATGCCGCGGAAGACGAACACGGCCCGGCCCTTCTCCAGCCGCCGGGTGTCGGTGATGTCCGGGTTCAGCCGCAGCAGTTCGGCGAGCGCGATGCCGTGCCGTGCGGCGATCTGTTTGAGCGTTTCGCCGTCGTCGGCGGTGACGCGGTGCACTGCTTCGTCGTACTCGGCGAGCCGGGCTCCGACCGCGGTGCGCGGCCGGCCGAGCGAACTCGCCAGCCCGGTCAGCCCGTCGGGCGTCACTGACGCGGGCACACCGGTGAACACATCCACGTCGACATAGTCGACACCGGGCACCGCATGCGCCGTCGCCAGCACCTCGGACAGGCGAGCGGGACGGCCCAACTCGCGCCGCCCGCTGCCGAATTGGGTCAGCAGCGCCCGACGCAGCCGCGGCTCGACCACGCTCCAGGTGTGGTCGGGCGCGACCTTCACCTTCGCCGCGAGCAGCAGGAGCACCAGCTCGCGCACATCCACCCTCACCGGCAGGCGCGAGTCACCGTACTCGGCCAGCGAGGACCGCAACGCGCGCAGAACCTCCGAGTCCTCGGCGATCGCGATGTCGTCGACACCGGCGACCGTCACATGGAGCACCCGGCGCCGGCCGTCGAAGATCTCCCGGGCCGAGGCCCGCCCGATGCCCGCACGCGAGCGCGCGAAGTCCTCGTAGTCCCGGGCTGACACGAGCCGGTCGAGCGCCGAGACCGCCAGCGGGATCGTGCGCCGGGTCAGCCCCGGGCCGTCGGCGTCCGCGCCGCCCGTGGCGGGCTGCGGGTTGGTGACGGCACTCACGCCGAGCGGCCGGGAGACCGCCTGAGTGATGCGGTCCGCCCGCACGTTGGCGGCCTTGCCGGTGCCGAAGCGGTACCGGGCCCGGACGTTCTCGTGCCCGGTGGACAGCCGCGCTCCGTGCACCCCGTCGCCGAAGGTCACCGTCGTACGCCCGTCGCCGGCCGTCCCCGAGACGTAAACGCGCTCGCGCGGACCACGCCCTGCCAGGCTGTCCACCTCGTGCCACAGCAGCCCGTCGACGCGCACTTCGAGCGTGGGCGTCGCGCCGAGGGGATTGGCGGCCGGCAGCCAGGTCAGCGGAGACTGCCACAGCGTGAACGTCTGGTTGGCCCGGTCGGCGTCCCCGCTGCCGATCGGCTCGTCACGGCTCTCGCCGTGCGTCGCCGGCACCACATTGCCCTGCACGCGCACCGTGTCACGGCGGTAGCGGTGGGCCAGGTCCGTCGTCAGCGTCAGCTTCGTGTGGACATGGTCGCCCGGCAGGTGCGGGTCGAGCTGCTGCTCCACCGCCGCGATCACCACCAGTTCGGTGCCGCGTACCCCCGCCGTGCCGGGGATGTCGGTGCGTTCGCCCGAGACCACCAGATGGCGGCCGGGCCGCAACCCGTCGTACAGCTCCGCCAGTTCGAGCTCATTGCCGTGCACGTCCTCGCCCAGTGGCTCGTCTGCGGGCCGTAGCGCCTCGCCGCCCGCATGCACGGTCGCGTCCCGGATCGCCGAGAGCAGGACGTCGTGCTCGTCCAGCCACGGATCGGCGAGCGTCAGCTCGGTGCCGCGGCCGGTGATCCCGTAGTTGGTGTACGCGGCGGTGCGCACGGCGGTGACCCGAGTGGTCACGAGCGCGAGCTTCTTGTCGCCGGGGATGCCATCGGGTTCCCCGGACCCCTTGCGGGGACGCTCGATCGCGACCCAGCTGCCGACCGTGATCCCGTCCTGCACGGAGTCGAGCGGCAGGACATGACGGTTCGCCCGCTCCGGCACGGTCGCGATGCCGATCTCGACCTGCGGGGGCTCGCTGCCGACCGTGTACCGCGCGGTCACCTCCACACCGCCGTGCGTGACCTGCTTGTGGTCACCGGGCGACAGCAGCCAGTTGAGAGGTTCGCCGTTGTGGACGGCCACGTGCACCCGCCCGTCCTCGGCGGGCCTCGACACGAACAGCGTCCGCTCCGGAAGCCCTTGGGAGTACTCGGCCGTCACGCCGGGTTCCTGGGAGTCCGCGGGGCGCCTGGTCAGCCAGCTCAGATCGTGGTCCTGGCCCACCCGGGTCTGCAGTGAGACCCTGCCGGGCCCCAGACCGAAGCTCGTCTCCGCGGGCAGATTCTCCGAACGCTGCCACGAGGACCCGGTCTCGATGTGCTGGAACTCGGCCCGCACCGGAACCCGTCCGGCCGTGTCGTACACGATCCGCATCGTAGTGAGTTCTCCGCCGCTCACGGGCCAGTCCGTCTGCCGGATCACCCGTCCGTGCTCGTCCTGCACGGGCTTGAGCGGCGCCGTCGCCCCGAACGGCGCGGCGGTCACCCGCATCGCCTGAAGCTCCCGCAGCAGCGCGGGCGCAGCAGGAGCCGCCCGCCGCCACGCCGCGTACAAACCGTCCGCGACCCGAGGATCGAGCGCCGACAGCAGCTGTGCCCCGAGGTCGGAGCCCGGCGCGACGTACCGGCCCGGATCGTGGGACAGCGTGTGCGCCCCCGACGGGGGCCGCACCACGCGGGTGCGCAGCGCGGGCAGTACGGCGCCGAGCGCCCGCATGGCCGCCGAGTCCGAAGCCGCCGCAGGGCTCTGAGGGCGGGAGGGCTCCAGATCGGCCGCCCGCTCCATCAGCTCACCGACCATGGCCTCCAACTGCTCGAACCAGCCCGCGACTTCCTCGTACGGCGCCGCTAGCGCCTGCGCCTCGGCGAGCCGGTCGTGCGGCTCGACGAGCCGCGCCGCGAACTGCGCGGGGGTCGTGATCCCGGCCAGGTCGGCGCGGAGCGGGGCGAGCACCTGAGCATCGAAGTCCTCGATGATCCGGCTGACGGGGCGCGGGTTGGGGTTGTCGGGAGTCGGCTCACCCTCCTCGGCCTCCCGCTCGTCCTCGGTGATCCACTCGCGCAGCTCGGCCACCAGCTCGGACAGCGAGGGCGGGGCGGACTGCGGCAGCCCGATCGCCGTGACGTCGTCGTCCCGGTCGATGCGGACGCGTGCCACGGGGAGCAGCAGCCGCTGCCCCGGGGCGTCCTTGTCCCCGCCGAAGACGAAGAGCAGCTTGTCCCCGGTCTGCAGCGAGGCGTCGGTCCCGGAGACGAAGATCTCCGGGCGCCCCCGCAGGTCGTCCGGGGTGAGCAGCGCCGGCCGGCGCCGGCGCACCGCCGGCTCGTTCCACTCCCAGCGGGCGACGAGGTCCTCGCTGGTCTCGAAGGCCTGCGACTCCTCGTCGGAGGTGCTGGGCACGCTGTTGGCGCGCGCGCCGCGCGGGATCAGCACCGGCACGTCCTCGGCCCGCGGATCGCGGTCCAGCGTGTACGCCAGATGCGTGTCCGCGGCGATGCCCGGCCGCGGCCGGTGCCCCACAAGACGCCCCAGCAGAGCCAGGGAACGGTGTTCGTCGGCCGTGCGCAGATATCCCTCGTCGGCGATGCGCTCGGAGTGGAAGGTGAGCAGATCGCCCACGACCGCCCAGGCGTCGAGCAGCCCGATCGACGGATCGTCCGGGGTGCGGACGGTCAGCCCGCGCAGTGCCGGATAGGCGGGGGAAGCAAGCCGGTCCAGCATGCCCGCGAGGAACGAACCGTACTCGCCGACCCGGTAGTTCAGGGCCGCGCGCCCCGGCGGGTTGTACAGAGCCTTCGGCGCGTGGCGCTCGTCGTGCCCGCCGCACCCGCATCCGCAGGAGCCGCTCATCGCGCACCTCCGCCGAGCTCGATGGACAGCCGGCCGAGCTCCGGCCGGTCCGGGTCGTTGTCGCAACGCGCGATCTCCAGCGGGCCGAGCCGCAGCACGCCTGCCTCCAGTGCCGTGTCATCGAGTGGATCTTCATGGAACAGCCGGCGCAGCCGGGTCACCCGTACGCTCTCCACGCCCGGGACGGCCGCAGCTGTGGCCACCAGACGGCTGAGCCGCACCGGTTCACCGAACGTCAGCGCGTCGGGATGGAAGAAGCCGAGCCGTCCCCCGGTCAGCGGGCGGCTGCCGAGGAGCCGGTACAGCTCGGCGAGGATCTGGCCGTGCTGATGACCGGGCGTCGCGCACACCGCCAGCGCGATGTCCAGCGGCACTGACCTCGCGGGCCCCACCACGAGGTCATGCCCGATGCGGCGGTAGCTCTCCAGCGCGTACGCCACCGAGTCGAGCAGCTCCGCGGACGCGTCCCCGCTGCCCAGAGGGTCGACGGCGACATGTGCCTCCTGCACACTGCCGGTCCACCGGATCTCGGCAGCCGCGCGCTGGACTCCGGGCAGCTTCGACGCCAGTGCCGCATAGTCCTCGGCGGTGACGGCCCGCAACCGGGTGCGCTTCAGGTCGAGCGGGGCGAGCTGGCGCACCTGCTCGACCGGCTCGGGCTCCGTGCCACCGACGGCGGGCAGCGGATTGCGTACGCCCGCGACGGGCATCGCATCCCCGGCGTCGGCGTCCTTTGGATCGCGGCACAGCACCAGATGGTTGATGGCCTCAGCGCCGACGTTGCCGGCGACGCCGCCGCCTAGCCGGTAGTGCAGTTCCAGCCGCGCTCCCGGCCGCGGGCGGGCGCCGTGGCGCCCGTCCCCGAACCGCAGCGCGATCCGGCCGTCGTCCTCCAGCTCACCGACGAAATGCCGCTCGCGCGCACCCGATTCGAGAAGATCCCGCCTCGCGCTCCACCATTCCTCGCCGTCCCCCACCGTCACGGCGGGAAGCGCGGCCCGCGGATCCTGTACGAGCGCGGCCGCGGGACCCCGCAGCACCGGCTCGTCCGGACCGGTCCCCGCCGCGTATTCGGCGCCCCATGTGTGCGTGATCTCCCAGGCGATGGAGTCGTCCAGGACCGCACCGGCCCGCGCACGGGCCGTCAGCACCTCGAGACGTCGAAGCTTCGCGGCGAGCAGCCGCTCACTGCGGTGCAGCAACTCCCGCAGCGCGCGCACCGGATAACGGCGCAGTTCGAGACGCTCCAGCACCCGGATTCCGAACAGCACGGTCAGTTCGGCGATTTCGGGCTCGGTGAGTCCGTCGCAGTCGCGGGCGCTGCGCCACAGCTCCACAAGACGCCGGCGGACCCGTCCGGGGATGGCGGCCAGCCGTGTGGACTGTCCGACCGAGACATGACGCGGGTCGGGGAACGGCACCGCCTGGACGACGGGGGAGCGCTGCAACACCGGCCTGAAACGTGCCGGGATACCCGGGTAGACGACCTGAGCCAGCAAGGTCGACAGCGCCTCGGCCTGCTCATAGGCGGTGCCGGGGACGACCTTCTCCCGTCGGCGGCCCGCGAGTTCCAGGCCAAGGCCCGCACGCACGGTCTCGTCCTCGCCGACAACGGTGAACAGCTCGCGTACCTGACCTGCCGTCAGTAGCCCACCGCAGCGGGTCTGCTCCAGACGGGCGTTGATCAGATCCGCCGTGGCGTTGCCCTCCTTGCGGTCCCAGCAGCCGAAGCCGGACGGTTCGCAAGAACCGAGGACGGAGGGCGCGGGAGGCACGGTGACCGTCTCCGGGGTCCCGCCGCGACACGTCAGTGAGCGTCCGTGGTCGACGAGCACCACATTCCCGCGCGCCACGCTCACATCCTCGACCGGCTCGCAGTCCGTGCCGCCCTGCGTCGACAGACAGACGGCGAAGTTCAGCGCGTCCTCCTGCGCCCAGGTGACCTCGAGCACCGGCTGGTCGGCAAGCCGGTCCACGACCGGAGTGACCGAGGTGAGGCGGACGGCCTGGCGGTGGGAGGGGTCGGCGTCGCCCGGTGTACCCGAGCGTGCCCCCCGTACCTCCTCGATCAGCAGCAGATCGCCCGGAGCCAGCTCCAGCGACCTGACCGAGCACTCCTCATCCGCCCACGCGTCCCTGAGCGTTGCGGATGTGGCCCCCTTGGGCAGCGAGCACACCTCGTCGCCCCAGGTCCAGAAGCGGATCGTGTTGTGCTCGGGGCGCAGCGCCAGCGGCTCGCCGGCGACGAGCGGCTCGAACACCTCGACCGATCCACGCTCGTCGAGCACAGCCAGATCCCGGTCGTCGATGACGGTGCCGATCGCCGGCCTGTCGCGCGGCCCGAGGCTGCGCACGTCAACGGCCGCGAAGCGGTACGTGCCGGGTTGCAGCGTCAGCGCCCGTACCGTCTCGACCGCGACGAAAGCGCGCGCGTTGACGCCGTCGTGCATCGGGTAGTCGATGAGCCGCACATGACGGCGTACGGAGACGCGGCGGCGGGCCGTGTCGAGATATGCCTCCGTCGCCACCGCGTCCTGCTGATAGCTGATCCGGTCGGCGGTGTGGGCGAGCAGTTCGACCAGCGTCGTGCCCAGGTCGGCCGCATTGCGCTCCACCCAGTCCGGTGTGGTGAGCGCCAGCCGGTCCAGGATGAGGCGGCGGATCGAGTCGTAGTCGCGCGCGGTGTAGTCGATGACCGGCGCGGCCGGGAACGACGGCGGGCAGTCGGGCTGCTCGTCCTTGCAGTCGAAGGGCGTCGGGCAGTCGGGCCGGAAGTCGAATCCGGCGGAGAAATACCGCTGGTCGAAGCCGGGGAAGGGCTCGGTGCCCGGCCGCCCGTACGGATCGGTGTCCACGACGGAGAGCGTGTAGCGGGACGTGTCGCCGGTGCGGTCCAGCGTGACGAACAGCCGGTCGTCGAGCTCCGGGTCCTCCTCGCGCTCGACCGACACCTCGACGGCCCCGATGCCTGTGATCCGGCGCCCGCCGTCGATACGTACGTTCTCCGGGCACAGCCCGCGGGGCGCCTTGCCGAGGAAGGTGACGGTGAGCGTCAGCCCGTCGTCACCGACCTCGACGGCATCCACACCGCCGAGCTGCGCGGCCCGTACCTTGGCGCGCCTGCCGTCCGCACGGCAGACCAACTCCTTGCTCGTACCGCTCATGCCGGGCCGCTCCCCTCGAACACGTCGTCGCGCCGGCTCGCGGTGGAGCGCACCACGTAGCGCAGATACACCCGGACCACGTTCTCCTCGCTCACCACGTCCAGGGACTCCACCTCGATCAGCTCACCCAGCCAGCGCTGCAGGGACGCCTGCACCGACAGCTCCAGTGCGGAGGCCAGCTCCGGGCTGTTGGGCGTGAAGACCAGATCCAGCAGCCCACAGCCGAAGTCGGGGCGCATCACGCGCTCGCCGGGGCTGGTGAACAGCAACTGCTCGATCAGATCGCGCACATGCTCGTCGAACGCGGCGTGCGCGGTGCGTCCCCGCCGGTCCGTGCGGAAGGGGAAGGCGATGTCGCTCCTCATCGCGACGACACCCCCCGCGCCGACGCGGCGACCACCGGCGGGCCCTGCGGCACCAGCGCGGCGCTGAAACAGAGCGCGGACGTGCTCTCCAGCAGCACCGCCCTGCCGTCGACGAGCACACCATTGCGGTCCGGCGTCCAGCGGACCGTGGTGCACGGCACCGGTACGCCGCCGACCGTGTGGCGGCAGCCGCTCACCGTGAAGACGTCCTCTGCTGTGGGCACCGGATGGCCGTCGATCCGCACTCCGGACGACGGGGCTGAGGCGGGCACGACGCGGCCGCCGTGCGGGCAGCTGATCACGCTGCCGCCGTTCACGAGATTCCCCGACAACACGTAACTCCCCGTTCCCTTGGTCCTGGTGCTCATCGCTTCTTCGGCACGATCAGCCGGCCCTCGTTGATGTTGACCTCGTTGCCGATCAGCACGATCGACGCCCCCTTGCCGTTGCCGATCGTCACGCCCTTCTCGTCGATCTGGACGTAGGCCCCGCCCCTGGCCTCAAGCAGAATCCCCGTGCCACCGGGAACGTCCGACATCACCAGCTTGTGATCGCCCGGCGTCTGGATGACCACCGGCTGCGAACCGGGCAGCTCGGCACTCGCCCTCGGCGGCAGCTCGGAGGCGTCCCCGTACCAACTCCCCGTCCAGATGGGGAAGCTGGGATCCCCCTGCTCGAACTCCATCCACACACCGGCGCCGATCTGCGGCACGACGTACTGACCCGCGTGCCGTCCGGTGAAGGGCAGACAGGGCAGCGCCCAGGTGGAGGCCTCCTCGCCGAGCACATCCGGCACCTGGGCCGTGATCCGGCCGAGCTTGAGCGGATCCCTGTTGTCAATCACCCGCCCCCGGAACTTGCCGAGAAACCGGTTGTTCGGTCCTGCAGCCATGCGAAGTTCTCCTGGTCCTCACGTCTTTTGGGACGCGTCTTTACGGGCGCACTGTCCTGCTGCGGGCGATGAGGCCCTCGCGGGAGAGCGTGAAGTTCTGCTGGTACGAGCCGGGCCTGAGGTTGTGCGTCACGCTCTTGACGTAGTAGTCGCCGTCGTACGTCACGCCCGAGCCGCGAACGCCCACCAACTCCCGTGGCCGCAGGACATATCCGTGCCGGTTGACATCCAGCGACCCGGACCCGGAAATCGCGTCCGCGGACGTCGCGGCCCTGGCGAGGGTCTCGGCCTCCGCCTGCCCGGGCTCCTTCTTCGCCGTACCGGACAGGGTCTTGCGCTTGAGGGCGGGGGAGGCGCGGAGGCCGAGAGGCGGCCGCAGCGGGCTGATGTCGGGCTGCGCGAGCAGCCGGACATCGCGGGTGCGCGGGTCCTGGACGCGGGCCTGGGGCTCCTCCCTGGCCGTGCCGTCGTAGGCGAACGTCAGCTGGTCGACGGTGGAGTTGTTGTCCATGTTCACGTTCAGCGCGTGCTGGCGCTGCCCCACCCGCTGCTCGGGACCCCAGAAGGCGATGGACCGGCCGATGCCCGGCCCCGGCTCCAGATAGAAGGTGTACCCGTTGGCGCGGGCCAGCTCGTTCAGATAGTGCAGATCCGTGCCCGTCTGGTAGTCGACCCGCAGCTGCTCGCGAGGCGGCTGATGGATCTGCTCGCGGATGATCCAGGGATCGATTCCGTAGTCCGCGTACCGCCGCAGAATCCGCTCGACGCGCTGGGCCGGGCCGAGGTTCGGATACCGGTCCGTCCGTTCCTCCAGATCCATCAGCAGGGTCAGATCCTCACCCGTGACGGTGAGCGTGGTCTGTCCCGGCTGATTGCTGGCGCCCACTTCCTGCCGCACGATCAGCCCGTCCAGGATCACCGTCGGCGTCCCCTTCACGGACGTCGTGACGATCACCCTGGTCTTCGGATCGAAGTACCCCTCGGGCAGCAGCCGCTGTGTGATCAGCCCCCGCTTGGTCATATCGAAGGCGAGCTGGAACCCGCTCCGTTCCCCGGCGGTCATGGTGATCTGCGCGGACAGCAGAGCCTCGGCCACCTCGGCAGGCACCGGGCGGGTGAGCTTGGGCCCCATGTGCAGGGTGAGATGGACGGGCCCGGCCCCGATGGGCTCGTCAGCCATGGAACCCACCCGGCAGAGGAATCTCGATCGTCCGGCCCGGCTCGGCGGTCAGCTCCTGCGGGTCCAGTACGGGATTGGCGTCCGCGATCTGCCACCACTGCCCGGGGTCGCCGAAGTAGCGCTGCCCGAGATGATCGGGGCGCTCGCCGCTGCTGACGGTGTGCGGGGCGGTCTCGTCGGCGGCCTGGCTGAGCGGGGGCAGCAACCGCCGCTTCGTGTAGCGCACTTCGGTCCCGTCGGGGAGGCGGTGTACGCCGATCTCGGCATCGTGGTACCGGCTGGTGCGCGGGTACGGATGTGCCCCGGGGATCGCGTCCAGCGCACTCTCATATGGATCGATCACGTGCTACAGCCCCCGTCCCAGACCGAGTTCGGCCAGCCGTCCGCCGCGCGCGGCGGCGGCAAGCCGTTCCTTCTGCGCCAGATGTGCGAGATACAGGTCGGCCCCGCGGTGCCCGGCGGGCAGATCGCTCACGCTGAGCACCTTCAAGCCGATGCCGAGGCTCGCCCTGATCGGATTGAGATTGACGTCGAACGCCGACTCATTGATGGACAGTTCGGTGAGCCGCACCGGCATGACGCGCTTGCTCCCCCAGGTGAAGAGGGTCAGCGGCATCTCGATCGGGCTGATCTCGATGGTGCCCTTCTGGGTCCGGCGGGAGGCTTCGCGCAGCTGTGCGCTGGTGGGATGCACGAGCATCTCCAGCGTCGCGAGCTGCGGATGGATCCCGTCGGGCGCGGCGACCTCGAACTGATCGGTGGCATCGATCTCCGCGGTGAACTTCCAACTCTCCTCGGCGGGCCCCTTGAGCCGGAGGGCCTCGTTGCGATCCCCTCCGCTCCCTCCTCCACCGGCGTCACCGGAGCCGCCGGCGGCCTGGGGGGCGAGGGAGCGTTCGAGGGTGTCGGGGTTGAACTGGAGGACGATGATGCGCTGAGGGGTTCCGCGCTCGGGGTCGACGACGACGATGCCGGAGCGGATGGGCTTGGGTATGTCTGCGTAGCGGGTCACAGGATTCCTCTGTTGCTCAGTGCCAACCAGGTCATGACTCTGTGTTTCTCACGGCCCGTCAGTGTTCGCGGCCCGTAGAGCATCAAGGACGAGGGATTGCGGGTAATCCGCATCCTCCGGCCAGGAAGAGGTGATCTCCTCGATTGCCGTGCGGTGAGTGGACATATGGCGGCTGGAGAGGATGATCGCCGCCTCAAGCTGGATCTTTGGGTTCTTCTGTCGCGCGGCTTTGGCGAGCACATCCCCGGCCCGTCGGTCCGTCACATTTCCGAGCGCGACAATGCCGCGCACGCGGTCCCACACATCCCTGGATTCATCAAGGATGATATCGGCAAGAGCATTCAGAAGATCCTGATCGAGCGAGCTTGCATCGGAGAGAATCACGCCTGCGGCTTCGGCCGCGGCCTCGAGTGAGACACGAGTGGATGCCTTTTGGAGGGCTGACGTGATGGCCTGGCGGTCTTCAGGGGCATCGGGATCCACCAGGATCGTCATGACGAGCAGGGCGCTGGAATGGTTTGCTCCGTCTTCGTATGCTCCCGTTTCGCTTTTCAGGACGGTGGGACTCTTGAGGATGGATCGAGCCCTTTCCAGGACTTCATCGCTATATGGATCGAAGGGGTTGTTGTCGCCGAATCGCGTCATGGTCTCGGCGTGGTGGTAGTGGTCGAGCGCCACTCCGACAGCGACGGAGCAGTCACTCCGGAGAAGTGCAAGGAAGTCGGTCCCTTCTCCCTCACCGGACGCCAGCCGGGAACGGGCACTGGCAAGTTCGGCATCATCGATCAGAGCCTCTTGCCAGTGGTAGGAGTCAAACATCATCAGTCATCCTCCTTATCGGTGCACCTTGACTATGGCAGCTGCCGGGATGGGGTCCAGCACCAACACTTCTTGAGTGCGTATCACGTCCTGAAGTGCCTGCTTCTGCCTGGGTGTACTCGGTTCGGACAGGCCATACGCCTTGTGATTGCTCGCACGGGTCAAGTCGAAGATTTGACTGGGCGAGACTTCAAGGAGATCGATTTCTGCCCGCCCGTGTTCTCCGCCCAGGTTTTCGCCCTTAGCATTTGTGAGATCCTGGGCTGCGTTCTTTGTGGTGGAAATGAATGGCGAGCGCCGCTTTGCTCCCTTCTTCTTCCCACCCTTAGGTCCTTGGACGTGTTCGGCGATTTGCTCCGGTCCGGAGGGGGCGCTTGGATCGGATGCCCGGATGCCTCGGCTCTTCTCCTTCGGATTGTCATCCTTGTTGAGGTTCCGCTCCACGAAGCGCGGAACGTAGCCGCCCCCTTGGGCCTTCACGTACCGATTGCCGTAGTCGTCCATGAATTCTTCCTGATCGCCGCGCTCACCTACCTTGTGATATTGCTTGAACTGGCGGAATTCTGCGAGCGCGATACGTGGGATGTCTTGCTTGCTGCGTGTGGGACGCTCGAAGAACAGGGCTACGCGGTCTGGGAAGAGCCTGGCTGGGGTCCTTCTCAGGATGGGTTCGCTCGGCTCCCACTCGAGCTTCCCCTTGTCGGTCTTGTTTGCTCCCGAATTACCCTTGCTGCTATTTTTGTTCTGTGCGACACGGGAAGAGCTATTGCTGCTGTTTCGTTCCGTGATCCGCTTGCCGAGGATGTCTTCTGCGATGTCGTCGCATACGTCCATCACATGCCCGAGAGTCGATGGCTCCTTCGCCCTGAAGGCCGCTGTGATCCTCCTCTTGATTTCATTTGTCACTTCGTCCTCGGGGCCCAGTTCGAATAGGTCAAATTCGCCCTCTGTTACCTCGGCCTGCGGGTTCAGGGAGGCGATGACATCGAAGTTGTCGTTCCCTGCGGCGGTAAGTCCCGACAAGCGGTGCCAAGTCTTGAGGGCGCGGAGTGCGGCGTTGAGTACCCTTTCCGGTATGCCCTTGCTGAGCATGGCGTTGATTTGGGGCCGTATGCGGGCCACGATCTTCTGAAGGCGGGCGTACTTGAGGTCCTTTGAATTCTCCTTCTTCTTCCGGTTGTCGAGCCGTTGCTTCTTCTGGTCAATGCGCTGCTTCTTGTCGTCGCGCATGCGGTCGCGCTTCTTCTTGAAGAAGTCGCGCATCTTCTTGCCGCTGTTCTTGAGCGACTTACCCACTTTGCTCTTGCTGAGCTTCTTGCCGAGGGTCTTACCGGCGTTGCGGATCTTCTTGAGGGCGGACTTGACCTTGCCCTTGATCTTCTGCAGAGCTTTGCCCAGCGGCGACTTCGGCTTGCGCGGCTTCTGACGCTTGGGGGCCTCGGTTTCTTTCCTCTTTTTGGGCGCGGTGTCAGGAGACTTGTCCTTCCTGACGTCGGGCCTCTGGTCCGACGCCTTGCTCGGCGTCGCGTCCGGCTTCTGTTGGTCGCGTTTCGCCTCCGCCTCCTCCCGCCGGTGCTCCCGCTCCTTGTCCGGGGTCTTGCTCGTCGGTCGGTCGTGCGCAGTGTCCTTCGGGGTACCGCGTCCCGGACCGCGGTCCGTCGGCGTCGAGCGGTTCTTCGGGACCCGCGGTCCCTTCGGTTTGCTCGGGCCCGCCGGCTTCTTCAAGGACTCCACCGCGTTGCGCACCGCGCCCCGCGCCTTGTTCACCGCGTTGCCCGCCGCCTCCTTCGCGCCCTTGCCCGTCTTCTTCAGGCCCTTCATGATCTTCTCGGCCATCGCCTTGAGACGCTTGCCGACGCCCTTCGTCGCCGAGGACAGGCGGATCATCAGGAAGTTGGCGATGAAGTCGAGCAGGGCGACGATCCCTGCTGCGACCGCCTCCGCGAACAGGCACGCCGCTGGACCCGCCTTGACGGCCTTCAAGTACGCCCAGAACTTGCTGAAGGCGCTCAGGATCGAGCTGATGCTCTGCCAGGCCGCCATCAGGCCCTGGACGATCGTGAGGATCGCGCCCGCCGCGGGGACGATCATCGAGACGACCTTCTCGATCACGAGCGAAGCGATCATCATCGGCAGCGATGCGATGATCGCGTCCCACGCCATCTTCCCGATCTGCTTGATCGAGACGCAGCCCTTCACCAGGACGTTGATCACGGCCTTGCCCAGGCCGAGGATGCCTTCGACCTTGGTGTCGAACCACCGCTTGACGCCTGTCTTGATGGCGCCCCAGAGGTGATCGGTGATGCCCGCCTTCGCTGAGCTGCCCGCCTTGCTGATCCAGCCGCCCGGGTCCGGGGCGATGTCCGCCACCAGCGCCGCGAACTTGCCGAGCGCCTCGATCGCTGCCTGGGCGAACTTGATCGCGCCGAGGATGACCGCCTGGTAGATCTTGATGACGGCCTTGATGCCTGCCTCAAGTACGTCGAGAAGCGCGTTCAGGCCCGCCGCCAGCGCGTCGAGCAGCGCGTTGACCGCCTTCTTCAGGCCGTCCGCCAGCGCGTTGACCGCCGCGATCGCCTTGTCGCGCAGGCCCTCGATCGCCTTGCGGAACTTGTCCCGTAGCTCCGGGAAGGCCGCGAGCAGCACGTCCCCGATGGCGATCAGCGCGTCCGCCAGGACATTGATCGCCTTGATGGCGAGGTCACGTACGAAGTCGATGGCCTTGTTGGCCCATTCCTTGAACGTGTCGATGATGCCGTTGACGAGCTTGCGCGCCGCGTCGAAGACTTTGGTGACCGCGTCGAGAATGGCGTTGAAGGCGCTCTTGACCTTGTCGGCGACCCAGCCGAAGAAGCCTCCGGAAGGCTTCTCCTCCTCCTTTTTCTTCTCGGCCTCCTTCTCCGCCTTCTCGCGCTCCGTGTCGATCTGCGCGTTGTCCTTGTCCTTGCGGTCGCTGACCTCCTTGTCCTTGTCGTCGCGGGCCTTGACGATTTCCTTGTTCTTCTCGGTGTGTTCCTTCTCGGACTTCTTGTCCGCGTCCTCGATCTTCCGGTCCTGCTCGGTGCGCCAGCTCTCGCGCTCGCGCTGGGCATCGTCTGCCGCACGGCCGCGCTCGGCCGTCTGCTTCTCCGCGTTCTGGGCGACCTCGCGGTCGATCTCGGTCTGCTTCTCCTGCTTGGCCTGCTGTTCGCCCTGCTGCTGTTCCTTCTCCTTGGCGACCAGGTCGCCCTGGGCCTGGCCCGCGGCCCCCTGGATCTCGCTGCCGCGCTCCTGCTTGGCGACCGCTCCGACGCCGGGCTTGGGCGCGGACCCGGCCTTCAGGCCGCCTCCGCCGCCCCGTCGCCGACCGCCCGTGGCCTGGCCGACCAACTGCTCCTGGGGCGCGTCGGGGAAGATCTGGTCCTCACCCATCGGCTTGGCCGCGTCCTCGCGGCCGGTGCTCTGGATGTCGGACTGCTTCTCCTTGAGCGCCTTGGCCTGGTCGTCCGTGCGCTTGGGGTCGCTCTCGCCCTCAAGCCTGATCTTGGGGGCGGGGCCAACCGTCTTGTTCTGCAGTTCCGGGTCGACGGTCGGGACCGCGTCGGCCGCGGCATCGACGTTCTTCGCCTCTTCGGCGGTCAGCTTGTCCGCCACGGGGGCCGGCGGCGGTGGCGTGTTGTCGGTGGGCTTCGCGCCCTCCGCCTTCTCGCTGCCCTTGGCCTTCTGCTTCTCGACCCGGTCCTCGGGCCCGAGCTTCTCGACCTTGCCGGTCACCTGGGCGGCGGGTGGGGCCGCCTCGGGCGGGCCGGACTGGGTGCGCGGGGCACCCGAAGGTCGCTCCCGCTTCGGCGGGTTGACGTCGAGCCGCTGCTGCTCTTCGCCGATCTTCTTGTCCGCGGCGGCGTCCACTCCGGGCATGGCGGCCGCGGCCTGGTCCGGCGCGAGCTTGCTGACCGTACCGATGGCGGCCTTCGGGTCCTGGCCCGAGACGTCCGGCGGCTCCTCCTGCTTCTCCTCGGGAGCGGCCCCACCGCCGCCACCACCGCAACTGCCGCCGCCCTCTTCCTTCTCCGCCGCGGGCTCCGGCGGGGCGCAGCCGCCGCCGTCCTTCTCCAGCGACGCCTCGGGCTGGGCCTTGGTGCCCTCCGGCGCGGGAGCACCGAACTTCCCGGGGCTTTCCGCCTGTTCGGCCGCCGGACTGACAGCGGCCTGCGCCGCCGACGGTGCCCCGCCGGGTCCGGTGGCCGCGCTCGGGCCCGCCGTGCTGCTTCCGCCGACCACACCGCTCGGCGCCGCTCCCGGTCCGCTTTCCTTCGATACCGCGCTCTTGGGGGCCGACGCCTCGTGGTCGCCCTTGGCCGAGTCCGCGACCCTGCGAGCGGCAGGGGACGGCCTGCGGTCCTCGGGGGACGTCCGCTCGGTGTGCGCACCTGCGGGCGGGGTCGCGGCGGCCGCCGTACTGGCAGCACTGCTCACGTCCGGCTCGGCGGAGGATGCGCCGGTCCCCCCTCGACGGGCCGTGGCGGACTGCTGCTCCTGTTCCTTGCGCTCCTCGCGCTGGTCCTCGGCGCTCTTGGCGTCGGGCTGTTCCTCGCCGTCGCGTTCGCCGTCGCCGCCCTCCGCCTGCTGCTCGTTCTGCTGCTGTTCCGGGTCCTGCTTCTCCGCCTCGGGTTCGGGTTCCTGCCTGCCCTCGGTCTCCGGATCGGGTCCGACCTCCTGGTCCACCGGCTTCTCCGGCTGGAGGTCCTTCTCGCTCCGGTCCCCGGCCTCGGCCGCGGGTCCGCCCTCCGGCTGCGGAGCCTCGCCCTCGACGGGACCCATCTCGGCACCCGGCGGCTTGGCTTCCGTCTCCGGGGCGTCCTCGTCCTCTTCCTCCTCCGCGTCGTTCTCCCGCTGCTGCTGGACCTGTTCGGCCTTCGTCGGCGGGGGAGTGGGAAAGGTGGGGATCGTGGCCGTGGGGTTGTCGGCGGTGGGAACCGACGAGACATCGAGATCGGTGTCCGGCAGATAGTCCTCCGGCTTGAGCTCGGGCTCGGCCGCGCCGCCGCCCTTGGCCCGGCCGCCCTCGTCGCCGCCGATCTCCCCGTCCGCGCCCGCCTCAAGACCGAGCGGCTTCTCCTCCTCGCGCGGCTCGCCTTCGTCCTCGTCCTTCTCGTGCAGGCCGTGCTCGGACAGCGCGCTGTCCCGTTGCTCCGCCCGCTCGTCCACCTTCTCCGGGCGTACGGGACCGGGCTGCCCCTTCGCCTTCGGGTCGAGGTTCTCCTGCTTCGAGCCGTCCGCGGGCTTCTTCGCGTCGTCCTTGCGCTTGCGCTTGTCGGCGCCCGGCGCGTTCGCCTGCTCCGGGTCCTGCTCCTCCCGGTCCCGCTGTTCCTTGCGCTTCTCCTTGGCCTGTTCGGCGCCGACCGCCTGGCCCTGGGCGCGCTCGTCCGCGGCCTCGTCGACCCGCTGACGGTCCTGGCCCTGCTTCTCCTCTTCCTGCTGCTGTTCTTGCGCCGCCTGCTGCCGGGACTGGGCGCGCTCGTCCTCCTGCTCCGTGCGCCGGGCGGCCTCGTCCTTCTCGGTCGCGGCGTCCGACTGCGCCCTGCTCCGGTCGCTGCCGCGCTTCTCGTCACGCGCCCTGGCGTCCTTCTGCTCCTCGCGGGAGTCCTCGGCCTGCTTGTCCTTCGCGCCCCGGCCGCCTTCTTCCTGGCGCTTCCACTGGGTGCGCTCAACACCCAGGAGCTCGAAGAGGTCGGTCTCCGGCTGGGGCACCTCGGCGGGCTGGAGGTCGACGGGCCCGGTCTCGGACTCCTCGGCGAGGCCGAGGAGCCGGTCGTACTCGTTGGAGAGCAGCCGCACTTCCAGCCGGTCCAGCACCGAGTCCTGCAACTGCGGTGACATGCGGGCGAGTTGGAGGCGTACGCGTCCCGAGAGATCCGCCGGGTCGCCGCGCAGGGAGCGCAGCACGCCGTTCGCGAGACGGTCCACCAGCGTGGCGGGATCCAGCTGTTCCATCCGGGACCGGTCGGCGTCGACCGTGGCGTACCGCAGCCAGCCGGGCGTCGACTGCTCCGGCTCCACCTCGGGGGCCTGCTCCTCGCCCCGTACGACAGTCTGGGCCGCCGACTCGGCCTCGCGCTCCATCGACTGGTGCGGCAGACTCACCGCACCCAGGTCGCGGCCCGCGCGCAGCGCCCCCAGACCGTCCGGGTTCTGCACCGTGTGCAGCAGCTCATGGGCGAGCAGCCGCTGCCCTTCCGCCGTGCCTGGGCGGTAGGTGCCTTCCCGGAAGAAGATGTCCTGGCCGACCGCGACGGCATCCGCGCCCAGCAGTTCGGTGAGCGTGCCCGCGTCCCGGTCGGTGTGCAGGCGCACCCGGCTGAAGTCGTGGCCGAGCTGCTCCTCCAGCTCCCGCCGTACGCTCAGGTCGAGCGGCTGCCCGGCGCCGCTGACGATGTTCTTCGGCTCCGGAGTACGGGACTTGGCGCGCTCCTTGCGCTTGCGCCGCCGTTCGGCCTGGGCCGACTGCGTGTCCTGGGCGTGTGACGTACTCATCGCGGCTCACCCCGCCCCGAGAGTCCCGCATGCACGGCACGCGCCAGCGCCTCGCCCAGCCGCGCCGGCGAAGTGGTCGCGGGCAGTGGCGGCAGCCCGGACAGGGCGTCGAGGGCCCGGCCCCCGTCGGCGGCCAGCGGCACGCCCCGCTCCCGTACGAGCCGGGCCAGCTCCGCCTGGAAGGCGGACGACACCCGGTCGGGGTCCAGCCGCTCGAATCCGTCGAGCACCAGCTCGCCGATGTCCACGCGGATCGCGCGCTCCGCACGGCGCGGCGCCTCGTTCAGACCCATCCGTGGACCTCCGAGGGTGTCAAGGAGCGGTCCAGCTTGAGGTATTCGGTACGCGCCGCCTCCAGCATGTGACGCATCTGGAGCCGGTCACCCTCCTCCGCCGCGAGGAAAGCGCCCGACAGCGCGATATTGCGGATCGAGCCGCCCGCAACGGTCAGCCGGGCGAGCTGCCCGGGATCGATGCCCTTCATCGGGGCCCGCGCCGGCAGAACCCGCCGCCAGATCTCTGCGCGCTCGCTCTCACCGGGGAAGGGGAAGTCGACGACGAAGCGGATTCGGCGCATGAACGCCGTGTCCAGGGCCTGCTTCATGTTCGTGGTCAGGATCGCGAGTCCCCGGTACGCCTCCATCCGCATCAGCAGATAGCTGACTTCGAGGTTGGCGTACCGGTCATGGCTGTCCTTGACCTCGCTGCGCTTGCCGAAGAGGGCGTCGGCCTCGTCGAACAGCAGCAGCGCGCCACCGCGTTCGGCCGCGTCGAAGACTCTGCGGAGGTTCTTCTCCGTCTCGCCGATGTATTTGCTGACGACCTGCGAGAGGTCGATGATGAACAGGTCCAGGCCCAGCTCCTTGGCCATGACCTCGGCGGCCAGGGTCTTTCCGGTGCCCGAACCGCCCGCGAAGAGCGCGGTGACGCCCAGTCCGCGGCGCAGCGTCTCGGCGAAACCCCACTCCTGGTACACGGTCGAGCGCTGACGCACATGCGCGACGATCTCGCGCAGAATCCGCAACTGCCGCTCGGCCAGCACCAGATCGCCCCATGCGGCCTGCGGCTCGATCCGCCGGCCCAGCTCGTCCATGCCCATCCGGGCCTCGGTGAGCCCGGCCCGCCAGGCCAGAGCCGTGGCGTCCAGCTCGTCGGCGCCGGGCAGATCCCGTACGACGGCCGCGCCGGCGGACCGGATCAGGTGCGGCGGCAGCGAGAACTGCTCGACGAGGTCCCGCAGATCCTCCTCGCTCACCTCCGGCACATCGGCGAACGCGTCGGCCCACACGCCCAGTTGCTCCTCGGTGTCCAGCGGGGGCACGGTCACGCGCTCACCACGCGGCCTCGCGGTCTGCCGGGGATCGGGGCTGGAGACGACGAGCGGAACAGCCGCGCTCTCGATGAACGCGTCCGTCGCCGCGGCCTGGTCGCGGTCGAGCTCACCGACCTCGACGAGCAGGGCGGCGGGCAGCATGATCGCCTCGCGCTGCCACAGCCGCGCGAGCCGGTCGCGCTCGGCCGGATCGGTGGGTATGTCGTCGGCGGCCATGCCGTACAGCCCGAGCCCCGAACGGCGGGCCGCCGCCGCGGCGATGTCGGCACGGGTCCGCAGATCGCCGCCGACCAGTTCGACCCGCAGCGGCGCATGCGGTCCCGCTCCCGCCCAGCCCGCGGCGACCTGACTCGCCGCCAGATCGTACGAGGCGGGCAGGGAATCCGGTACGGGCGCACGCCGCAGCAGTCCGTGCAGCCGGGAGTCCAGATAGGGCGAGCCGACGAGGAAGTGCAGGATGCGCTCGTCGAGCCGCAGCCGGGAGGTGGTCAGCCGGGTCTCGTCGTCCAGCTCGACGAGCCGCCAGCGGCGCAGCGGGGCGACGGGGGTGAGGGCGCTCCAGTGGGCGCCGTCGAGCGCTGCGAGGGCGAGCGAAAAGGTGGGGTGGGGGCGCTCGGGGTCCGAACTGGCGGCGGCACACCTGCCACCGGTCGTGGGGTCGAGCTCCGCGGCGGCGGCAAGCAGCACGACATCGCGCTCGAAGGGGCTGAGCCCGAAACAGGCGACGAGCGAGTCGAGCGTGGCGGGCCCGGCCACGCGGGGGGCGGCCGGTTCGCCTCCGGCTGCGGCGGTGGGACTGGTGCCTCCGGCTGCGAGTTCGCTCCGCGGCACACGAGCTGCGGCGCCCGGGTCGCTGCCCCGCCGTCCGGGCTCATCCGCCGCGGGTGCGCGGTGGTCACCGGTGCCCGGAACGTCGGCGCCTGCGGGGCCGTTGGCTGCGGCGGCCTGTCCGCCGCCGGTCCGTCCCGTTGCCCGGGCGGCATGGGCGTCGATACGGGTGAGCACGGACCGTACCGCCGCGAACAGCGCACGGCCGTCCGCCGTGGTGGACCCAGCCGTCCCGTCGATCGTGCCCATGTCCTCACCCGCCCCCGTGTCGCGCACCGTGCCTCAGCTCTCCCTGCCGTCCGTGCCCGCTTCATTGCCTTTACGGGCACGAGCGGGCGCGGTCCGTTTCGCGACGGGCCTCGCGGCAGCCTTCGTCGTCTTCGCCGCGGTCCGCTTCCTCACCGGCACCGCCGCCTTGGGATCCGTGTCAGGACCCGGCGCATGCTCCGGATGCGGGTCCGGCGACGGCTCGGGAACGCCCACCTCGCCCGCCGCCTCCGGCAGCCCCGGCGGCACCGGCGCGCCCGGCGCCCCGAAGGGCAGCACCTTGACCGTCCGCCGCTCAACCGGCTTCGCCGGGACCGGCCTCTCGCGGCCCTCGATCAGGACCAGAGAAGCCTGGTAGGCCACCGACAGCGTGTACGGGGTCTGGTGGAGCATCCCCCACAGCTTCGACGTCTCGTCGATGTCCATCACCGTGGGCGTGAACCGCACCCTCTGCGGCGACTCGGCCAGATCGCTGCCCGCCAGATACGGCCGATCCGCCGCCAAGTCGATCAACTCCTGCGGCAGCACCGGGATTTCATGCAGCGTCCGCACCACGCAGCCGATCAGCCGCTGCCCGACCAGCTCCGCCTCCTCCCCGTACGCACTGATCAGAAAGTGCAGATCCAGCGCGGCGGCGGGCCGCTTGAGAAGCGTGCCGTCCGAGGCGCGCGTCGGCAGGTCGGTGTGGCGCATCGAGGCGTTCGGTGTGACCTGGTACAGGAAGACGTTGATGGTCGGCTCGGTCGGCGGCTCGGCCGGCGGTTTACGGGTCTCGACCTTGACCGCGATGTCCATCTCGGGGCTCAGATTGCTCTCGATCAGCAGGGCCAGTGCCTGGGTGACCGTCGCGATGGCGAGTGCGTTGCTCATGACCTCAGTCCCTCTTCTCGCCGCGTGACAGATAGTCGTCCAGCGTCAGCGCGGGCGCGCGCCGTCCGGTGTGCTCGGGGCGGCCGCCGGAGGGGCGGCTCGCGCCGGGCGGCGGGGACGCGCTCACCTCCAGCCGGCCGATCTGTACGTGGACGACGCGTTCGGCGGGCCGCGGCGCGCGCCGCCCCACTCCGGCGAGCGCCGCACCACGGGCCGTGGCCGTATCGGCGCCGCGCGGACGGGCCGGTGCACCGTCGGCCCGGGGGGCTGCTTCCGTGGCCCGCGGCACGGAAGCGGTCGGTGTCCGTGGCGTGTCGGCCACGGGTGAAGCCGCCCCGCGCCGTCCCGCACGCGGAACATCCGCGGTGGCCGGGCGCGGCGCCACAGGCGCGGGCGCGGCAGGCCGCAGCAGCGGCCCCGGCGCCTGCACGGCCTGCTCGGCCCGCCGCTCGCTCTCGCCCGGCACGGCCGCGGTCTCGGTCCGTACGACGGTCTCGCGATCCGTCCGAATCTCGCGCTCGTGCCGTACCAACTCAGCCGGTCCGAAGGCAGGATGGGGCGCCGACGGGATCAGCGCCGCCGGCTGGCCGGGGTCCGGTGGCCCGCTCCGCAGCGCCTCGACCCGTTCGAACGGGCCGGGCAGCCGCGGCCGGACCCGTGGCGCCCCACCGCCGGCGGGCACCGGTGTGTACCGGGCGAGCAGCCGGTCGAAGTAGTCAGGCATCTGCGCACAGCTCCAGGTAGTAACGACGCCGCAGCGGGCTGAGCGCCAGAATCTCCGGCTCGCTCCAGCCGTAGGCGGTGGCGAGCAAATGGACGTCGAGCATCAAGTCCCGTGCCCAGGTGTCCAGTTCGGTCCACAGATAGGAGGTGATGTCCAGCTCGGCAGGTGTGGCCTCACCGCACTCGGGGCAGGCGACGTTCAGCGTCACGTCGGCCTGCGGGTCGGCTTGCTCGGCCAGCTCCGCCAGGCGTCGCTGCACCCGCTCGGGCAGCAGTGCGGCCAGCCGGTCGGGCGCAACCGCATCCCCGCCCCGTACGGCGGAAACCGTGCAGCGTGCCATGAGCAGCCGACGGGCACCGTCCTGATCCGGCGCTGTGCCGGCCGCCGCGAGGTCGGCGACGGTGGGCAGCCGGAACTCGATCGCCCACTCGCCGTCCTCCACCCGCAGCGGCCCGTCCGGTGTCCTGGTCCGGGCGCCGAACAGGGTCGCGTCGAGGTCGAACTCCATGGCCTCGCCGCAGGCCGCACACTCGACCCGCACCTGCATGCGCTCCCCGAACAACGCCCGGCGCAGCGCGAACAGATCCGCCTCCCGCTCGCCGACCGGCATCGACAGCAACACTTCGGTGCCGGTCCCCGGGCGGGCCGCCCGGTGCAGCAGCAGTGACCTTCCCGAGTCGTGCTGCGCGAGCCCGGCCTCCCAGGTGGCGAGCAGCTCGGCCGGCCCCGTCGGCGTCATCCCTCAGTCCTCCGGTGCACAGACGTCGTTCAGGCGGGATGGGTGAACGAAGGCTCGACCGGCTCCTCCACCTCGTAGTCCCGCTCCCAGCCCTCACACTCGAGCTTGACGCTCTGGATGGCGACGGCGTTGGCGTTGGCGTCCAGCTCGCCGAGCACCTGGTACTCACTGACCCAGGCCCGATAGAGCTTGTGCGAGACGGCCACCTGCCCGGCCTCGTTGAGGACCTGGATGATGATGTCCTTGCGGAAGTCGCGCAGCGAGACCTCGGAGCCGAGCCCGGCGCCGACCTGCCAGACCTTGTTGGCCCAGCGGTCGAACTCCGGGTCGTGGGTGACCCCCCGCTCGAGCGTGACGCCCTCGAACTCGGAGCGGCCGGGCGACTTGCGCGGCGAGCTCGGGTCACCGCCGTGGCGGTGCTTGACCACCTCGGTGGTGCGCTTGAGGGGACTGATCTTGCTGATGCCCGCGACCGTTCGACCGTCCCAAAGGACCAGGAACTTGAAATTCTTGTAGGGGTCGAAGCGATGGGCGTTGATCTGGAACTCAGCCATCGGTTTCCTTCGTGTTCCGTTTCCTTGGGTTACGAGAGGTCGAACTGCCCGGCCATCTGCTGGATCTTGACGATCACGAACTCCGCGGGCTTGACCGGCGCGATGCCGATCACGACATTGACCACTCCGGCGTCGATGTCGGCGTCGGTGGTGGTGTCCTTGTCGCACTTGACGAAGTACGCCTCGCGCGGCGTGCCGCCCTTGAACGCCCCCTGCCGGAAGAGGTCGTTGAGATACGCGGAGGCCTTGAGCCGGATCTGCTGCCACAGCTGCTCGTTGTTCGGCTCGAAGACCACCCACTGCAGACCGCGGTGGAGGCTCTCCTCGACATGCAGCGCGAGCCGGCGCACCGGCACGTACTTCCACTCGCTGTCGAGCGCGTCGGCGCCCTCCAGCGTGCGCGCGCCCCACACCAGCGGGCCCACCACGGGGAAGGTGCGCAGGCAGTTGATGCCCAGCGGATTGAGCAGCCCGTTCTCCCGGTCGGTGAGCTTGACCGACAGGGACCGCACACCGGCGAGCCGCGCCTCGGTCCCGGCCGGTGCCTTCCACACCCCGCGCTCGCCGTCGGTCCTGGCGATGACACCGGCGATGGCACCCGAGGGCGGGAAGGACCGCAGCCGCCCGGTCAGCGGGTCGTTGAGCTGCAGATGCGGGAAGTACAGCCCGGCGTGGTTGCTGCGTACGGGGTCGAACGCGCTGATTCCGGCCCGTGCGCCGTCCACGCTGCCCCAGGTGGACGGCGAGTCGACGAGCAGGAAGATCCGCCGCTCCCGGCACAGCTGCTCGGCCGCGGAGAGCACGGTGACCATGTCGTCGGTGGACTCGTACGCCGAAAGCTCCGGCAGAGCCAGGAGGTTGACGTCGTCCACGTCGCGCAGCGCCTGTACGCCGGTCTTGCGGGCTTCGCTGCCGATGAGGTCGCGGGGCCCGGGCGCGTCTCCGTCCTTGCCGCCATCGAGCGGGAAGACCGGTGGGTTGACCGAGGCTTCGAGACCGAGGTCGTTGGCGCACTCGCCGACGAAGCGCACCACATCGTCCGGGTCGACGGACCCGGCGACGACCTGGAGACGCCGGCCGAAGGCGGTGACCTCGGCTCCGGCGAAGGTGTGCCGGCCGGGGGCGTCGGGCAGGGCGCGCAGCTTGCGCTCGAGGAGCAGGGCGAGCTCGGTGACACCGGCCGGGGGCTCGCCGTCGTGGTCGGGCTCGTAGAGCGTGAACTCGCGCTCCACATCGCCGATCTTGACCTTCAACTCGACGTTCAGGTCGGGCAGTTCGGCCGCGAACGGCTTGGAGACCGTGCCGGAGGGGTCGGGCCGGTCCTCATCCAGTGCCTTCACCCGGACCAGCGAGGACCCGGCGCCCACGACCGTCTCCACGAAGCGGCCGTGACCGGCCTGCATCGACAGTCCGGTGAAGGACTCGCGGGCACCGCCACGCGCGTCGAGGATGTGCAGATTGAAGGTCTTGTCCGGGGTCGGGGTGTCGTGGTCGACGGCAACCCGCAGGCCCGAGCCCCAGACGCCGGGCTCCTTGGCGTGCACCTCGAGCACGGGGCACTCACTGTGCCCCTCGGTGGAGTTGAGCGTGACGCAGGCTTCCTCGCCGGTGCCGGCCTTGGCCACGCGGACGATCACCGCGACCGTGCCGCCGTTCCCGAAGAACTGGTGCACGGCGTAGCTGACAGCGCTCTGCGAGGTGAGGCCACCGAAGCGGCGCTCGAAGTCGGCGAAGCTGGTGATCCGCACGGGTTGATTGAGCGGACCCCGGCGGGTGTGCCCCACGAACGCGGTCACCGAGGTGGTGACGGAGGCGATGGTACGGATGCTGCTGGGAAGTTCTTCGATGTATACGCCGGGATAGCCCATGTGCGTCGGCATTCCCCCTCCATTCCCTTCGCGCGCAACAGGAGATGAGGAGGGGAGGTGAAGGTGCCGCACATATACGTCGAGCATACATGCGCGTTTTTCACTGCATTCCCCCGTCACACACCCCGTGCGATATCGGTCTCGCAGGGCCGTCGGCATGTGCCTGTGCTTGTGGCTCCTGATGCATGAGTGCCTCTGGAAAGTCTCGTTTGCGCGTTGAGGGCGGGTCAAGAGACCGATTCAGTCATGCGGCGATCACGGGCGGCGGCTCCGGTGGGGGTGATTTGACGTGGTCGCAGCGATATCGACAGCCGAATATGAAGAGGAATTCACGAGCACTTCACAGGAAAACTCGATCCAGGGTGGGAATCAAGCCGAATGCAACTGGCTCCGGCGCGCCGCCTTGTGTCCCTTTAGTGGCCAAATAAGGCCTATTGAATCGGGTACTTGGACGCGTGGCTGACGGGCACGTCGGGGTTGCGGAACCAGGAGCCCTGCACCGCCCGCTGAATGAGCATCAGGATGGCGCCCATCACCAGGGCGCCGATGCCGATGACGGAGACCCCGCCGGTGTCGCCGATCCACGGCAGGTCGATGACGGTGGTGCCGTACTCGGGGTCGGCGTAGACGCTGAAGGCCGCGTAGCAGAAGAAGTAGAGCAGCATCACGGCGCCGAGGCCGGGGAGCACGCCCTTGAGCCAGAAGTCGGCCGCGCTGCGGGTGAGGACCTTGCGGAAGTACCAGACGCAGGCGAAGCCGGTCAGTCCGTAGTAGAACGCGATGCCCAGGCCGACCGAGGCGATCGAGTCCTCCAGGACATTGCCGCTGATGGCCGTCAGCCCGGCGTAGAAGGCGATCGATGCCAGCCCCATGGCGACCGTCGACCAGGTCGGGGTCAGGAAGCGCGGGTGGACCCGCGCGAAGACCTCGGGGAGGGCCTTGTGCGTCGCCATCGAGAAGCTGGTGCGGGCGGTGGGGAGAATCGTCGTTTGCGTGGAGGCGGCGGCCGATGTGAGCACCATGAGGACCAGCAGCTTCGACAGGAACCCGCCGAATCCCTCCGTGCCGAACACTTCGTCACCGAAACTGCCCAGGACGTCGCCCGAGTTGTCGGGGTTGGCCAGGCCGATGCCCTTCTCGCCGATACCGGCGAAGGCCTGCGCCGACGTGGTGACAAGGAGGTAGATGAGCAGCAGCAGCACGGTGGAGATGACGGCGGCCCGGCCAGGGGTGCGCTCGCGGTCGGTGGTCTCCTCGTTGACGGAGACGGCGGTGTCCCAGCCCCAGTAGATGAAGACTGCCAGCAAAACACCCTGGGTCAGGGCGCTGGCCGAATCGATCTCGAAGGGGTTGAACCACGAGGCGGCCACATGCAGCGACTCCGGGTGCGGGTTGTCGCCGTACACCTTCACCAGGGCCGTGATGGAGAGGATGGCGAGGAGGACGAGCTCGATGCTGAGAAGCCACTTCTGCAGGAACGCGGAGATCTCGATGCCGATGTAGCAGATGAACGTCATCACGGCGATCCAGGTCACGCCCGCGAGCATCGTCCACCAGCGGCTCTCGGCCGCGCCGTCGGCTCCGACCAGCTGGAATCCGTACTGGCCCGCGATCTGTGCCAGGTTCGCCATCACGATGATGTCGGCGATGATGATGCCCCAGCCGCCCAGCCAGGCCGTGTGCGGCCCGAAGGCCCGCGCCGACCAGGTGAACGTGGTCCCGCAGTCGGCGTCCACGTGGTTCATCGCCTTGTAGGCGTACGCGATGAAGAGCATCGGGACGAATCCCAGGATCACCACGACCGGGGACTGGAGCCCGACGGCCAGGACGATGAATCCCAGCGTGGCGGCCAGACTGTACGCGGGGGCTGTCGAGGCGAGGCCGATGGCCACGGAGGACACGAGGCTCAGGGCGCCGCGCTTGAGTCCCTTCTCGCCCACCGCGGATGTGTGCGTGGGCGGGGAGCCGGAAGGCTCGCCGGTAGGTCTTTCCATGGGGCGGCCTTTCGCCGTCAGCCACGTGGGCTCGCAGAGGCACCGCTACGTTCCGGAATACACCCTTGGGCGGCTGATCGAAAGTCGGGAACCTTTCCCGGTGCCCGGGCGGCCTTATCGGTGGGGGCGGTGCCAACATGCCCGGCGGGAGCCCGAGACTGCAGGCCGGACAGGACCTAACACCCCGGAGCTCTGGCCGGTTTCCTGAGCGGTTCGAACCAGTCGCCGTCGTCCGGCGCGGGCTCTGCCCCCGGCTCCGGCGACGCCCAGGGCGCCGGGAGGGAGAGCGGGCGGGTACGGGCTTCGGGATCGATCCAGGTGACGGGGCGGGGATCGAGGAACTGTTCCGAGTGGGAGACGTATCCGCGCTGCTGCACGGAGGTGGGCAGCGGATCGCGAATGAGCGATTCTGCAGGTAAGCCGCACTCGTACAGCAACTCGGCCGTCTCCTGGACGAACATCACCGGTCCGCACAGATAGACGGTCTCGCCCCGCAGCTCCCGGCGCGCGCTCAGATTGCTGTGCAGCCGTTCCGCTGCCCGCGTCATGTCCTCGCCGCGCTCCTGGTACCACCAGTAGGCGCTGAGACAGGGGTGGGCGCGCAGCAGGTCGACCAGTGCGCCGCCGTCGTAGAAGTCGGCTTCGCCGCGCGCCACGACGTCGACACGGACACGGGGCGCCGGTTTGCGGGCAAGTAACTCCTCCAGGACCGACTTGACCGGGGCCCAGCCCGTACCTGCGGCGATCAGGGTGACGGCCGGGGTGCCGGGCGGCGGGGCCAGCGCGGATCCCGAGGCGCCGCCCAGCCGGAGTATCTGGCCCGGCTCGGTGCGGTCGCACAGCACATTGCTCATCAGGCCTACGTCGACCCGGCCGACATGGAATTCGAGCACACGGTCGCGGTCGGGGTGGCCCGCCAGGGAATAGGGCCGCCACACGCCCGGCAGATCGGGGTGTTCGATGGTGGCGTACTGGCCGGGGAGCCACGGGTAGCGGGCCGACGGAGCGGCACGGATGACAGCCGTGTGCCCGCCGTGAAGCCGGTGCGAGACGACCGTGGCCTCCCACGAGGCGGGCTCGCCCGCGGCGAGAGACAGACGGGCGCCGCCGGTCATGGCCTCGGCGGCACTCCTGTAGACCCGATTCCAGGCCGCTTCGGTCCGGCCGTCCCAGAAAAACGTGCTGTGGTACCGGACGGCGGCGACCAGGCTCTCGCCCACTGCCGCGTAGTCGTCGTCGACTATCCCGAACTTGCGGTGATCCCGGCCGAGCCGTTCGAGATGGGCGGGGAGACCAGGGTGGTCGAGATGGTCCACGACATGCACCAGGGCCGTGAAAAGACGCTCGTACTGATCGTCCATCACGGCCGGAAACAGCGGGCGCAGCTCCGGATGGCGGTTGAAGAGGTGCGCGTAGAAGTAGCGGACCACGTGGGAGGCCCGTCGTCTGACTCTCTCCAGGCTGGCTCTGACCACATCGATGTCGTCGTTCATGGGTATCCCCCGCCGCCCTTGTGAAGCACCGGCCGACTGCGCGGGGTCAGGGGGCGGCTTCGTTGCGCGCCGTCTGAACGCGCGTCAAAAAGTGCTGAGCCAGCGCACCGTATCAACTCATGGGCGGCGTAGAGCCGTTGAGTCGTAAATTATGTCTCGACCGAAACATTCCTCTTCCGGCCGGGGCCGGCCAGAGAATCTAGATGCCCTGCCAGTCGGGCTTGGCGGCATACGTGGCGCGGAAGTAGTCGGCGAGCTTGAGGCTGGAGGCCGCGGCCTCGTCCACGACGACCGTGGCGTGCGGGTGGAGCTGCAGCGCCGATGCCGGTACCAGAGCGGAGAGCGGGCCCTCGACGGCGAGCGCCACGGCGTCGGCCTTGGACTCGCCGGTGGCCAGCAGGACCGCATGGCGGGCTTCCAGGATGGTGCCGATGCCCTGGGTGATCACATGGTGGGGGACCTCGTCGAGGCCGTTGAAGAACCGCGCGTTGTCCTGCCGGGTCTGCTGGGTCAGCGTCTTGATCCGGGTGCGGGAGGCGAGCGAGGAGCAGGGCTCGTTGAAGCCGATGTGGCCGTCGGTGCCTATCCCCAGCAGCTGGAGGTCGACGCCGCCGGCTCCGGCGAGCGCACGGTCATAGGCGAGGCAGGCGGCCGCGACGTCCTCGGCGGTGCCGTCGGGGCCCATGAAGGAGGCATCGGTCAGGCCGAGGGGTTCGACGACCTCGCGCAGCACGACCGAACGGTAGGACTCGGGGTGCCCGGACGGCAGTCCCACGTACTCGTCGAGCTGGCAGATCCTGGCCCGGGAGGCGTCCACCTCCCCGCCGTGCACCTTGGCCGCGAGGGCTTGGTAGACGGGCAGCGGAGTTGATCCCGTGGCAACGCCCAGAAGAGCGTCGGGCTTGCGTCGCAGCAGGTCGGCCATGGCGTCGGCAATGAGCTCGCCGCCGGCGGCGGAGTCCGGAACGATGACAACTTCCACGAAGATCCCTGTCCCTGAAGCGCGAGTGGTGTAGACCAATGTACCTGGTGGGTGGGCTTCTGTCGCGCCTGGCAGGCGTACCCGGGGTGAAACCTGACGGAAATCCCCGCTGCGACGGCGCGCCAACGGCGCCGCGGGCTCGGCGCGCGGGTGAGGGGAGAGTGACCTGTGGATGGCGGGCGGGCGCAGCTCGGCCGAGCGACGCGGCTCAGAACAGGGGCAGCTGGCCCGGGAAATCCGGCACGACGGCGCCGTCGAGATCCGGCTGCAGCGCCGGATCGAGCGGCGCCTGACGCCGGGACCCGGGACAGGAGACGAGCTCGGCCGCAGTCCGCGCGCCCGCGGGGTCATGGCGGGCGAACCGCCCGGCTACGACGGCGATTTCACGGCGGCACACGGGGCAGCGGCGACGGGGAGCGGACATGGCCGCAGTCTGGCAGCCCGGACTGACAGGGCAGCGGTGGCGCGGTCGCACGCCCGCGCCAGGGCGGCCCCCCCCGCAGGGCCTCAGCGCACCTCGGTCAGCCGGGCGAACGCCACGATGTTCCCGTCGTAACCGGTCTTCTTCGCATACCCGCCGCCGCAGGTGAGGACCCGCAGCTCCGGCCGAGGCGCGTCCCGGTAGATCTGGGCGGCGGGGAAGTTCTTCTTGGCGAACACCTGGACGGCGTAGACGGCGAACACCGCAATGCGTCCGTCGCCGCGCAGGATCTCGATACGGCTGCCCCGCTGGAGCGAGCCGAGCGAGTAGAAGACGGCCGGGCCCGCCGGGTTGTCGACATGGCCGACGACGACGGACGTGCCCCGTTCGCCGGGGCTGACCCCGCCCCGGTACCAGCCGGCGAGATTGCCGTTGTGCAGCGGTGGCGCATCGACCCAGCCGTCGGCGTCGAGGCCGACCGCGGTCAGCGGGGCGTCGACCCGGAGCGACGGAACGACGATCCGCCGCGGCAGGGAGTGGGGGAGTGGACCGGGCGCGGCCGGCAGAGGTTCGGCCGCGCTCTTGTGTGCGGCTGCGGCGGCGCGGGGCTGGGGTGGGCCGCCGGTCGCCTCACCTGCTCCGTTGCGTACGAGAAAGAGCCCGAGCAGCAGGACGCAGGCGAGCGTGAACCAGGTGCCGCGTCTGCTGGATGTGGGCATGGGCGTCCCCTTGTGTCAGCTGCCGTTCTCGTTGGGGCGGCGCAGCATCAGGACACCTCCACCGGCGAGCGCGCCCGCGATGAGAGCGGATCCGACGCCGATCTGTGTGGGGCTCAGGTCGGCGAAGCTGCCGCCGGTGCCTCCCTTCACGCCGCCGATGGGCTTGGCGGGCTTGACGGGCTTGACCGGTTTGGTGGGCTCGACGGGCCATGCGGGCTCGACGGGCTCCATGGGCTTGGAGGGCTCGGCCTTCCCTGTCATGTCGGTCCCGTCCGTCGGGTCCGTCATCTCGGCCTGCCCAGTCTTCCCGGTCTGCCCGCCGTACAGGTCCGACCCGTCGGCGACGCTCGTGCTCGCCTCGCCCAGGCAGTCCGCGTTGCCGGGCTCGGCCTCGCACTCGGTGCCGCTGAGGGGTGCGGGGTCGCCCGGCGACTGAGTCGTGGGCGTGATGGTGGAGCCGAACGAGGTGATGCTGCCCCCGTCGTCGGCGAGGGCGGCCGGGGTGCCGAGAGCCAGCGCGGCGGTGCCGATCAGCACGAGGGAGGGGACATGTATCGCACGCATGGTCAGTTCTCCAAGTTCCCGAGGAGCAATGGCGGAAGTTCGGCGAAATGGGATAAATGCCCCTCGTAGGGACTGACGCTAGGTGGGCCGACGGGGGTGGCGCATGCGGCGCGGGGTGCGCGGGGGCTGTGTGTCGCCCCGTCGGGCGTCGCGGCTGTCACGGTCGTGCCAGGTCACGCGGTATGCCAGGGTGCCCCGGCCGAACCGGTGCCTGCGCAGCGACGACCGGGGCCACCGGGGTGACGGCGTCACCCTTTTGGAAGGTGTTCCCCGGTGCCGTCAGCCTTCCGGGCGCAGGACACCGCACTCGTACGCCTTCGCGAGCCGCTGTGGCAATGGGCGCACGGACCTGTCGATCGTGACGAGGGCCGGCTGTCTGCGCCCGGGCTTTGGGCTCACACCTTCCGGTAGCCGTACGCCTCCGAGGCCGCGGCCACGACGGCATCGAGATCCCCGCCCGTCGACGCGGTCACCAGCGCCGCCACCGCGCCCTCCACGAACGGCGCGTCCACCAGCCGTGTCCCGTTGGGGAGTTCATCGCCCTCGGCCAGCAGTGCCTTCACCGTCAGTACGGCACTGCCCAGATCGACGAGTACGGCCACCCCCGCGCCACCGTCCACCGAAGCCGCGGCCGCCGAGATCAGCTCCGAGCTGGTGCCGAGTCCGCCGTCGGGGGTTCCGCCCGCCGGGGCCACGGGCGCGGTCGGGCCGCCGCCCGCGAGCCCCTTGGCCAGTTCGGCGACGGCCGCCGCCACCTCATTGCTGTGCGAGACCAGGACGATCCCGACCCGTTTGCCCTGGCTCATCCCGCCACCTCCGCGAGCGCCGCGATCAGCAGGGCCGAGGAGGTCGCGCCCGGGTCCTGGTGCCCGATGCTGCGCTCGCCCAGATAGCTGGCCCTGCCCTTGCGTGCCTGCAGCGGTACGGTCGCGAGCGCGCCCGCCTCGGCCGCCTCGCGTGCTGCTGCGAACGACTCGGTGCTGTCGCCGAGGGCTGCGACAGCGGGCTCCAGTGCGTCCAGCATCGTCTTGTCCCCGGCCTTGGCCCCGCCGAGCTGCGCGACCGCCGCCACTCCCGTGCGCAGGGCGTCGGCGAGCTGACAGGGCGTCACCTCGGCATCGTCGCCGAGCGCCTTGCCCGTACGCCGCAGCAGTGTGCCGTACAACGGGCCCGATGCTCCGCCCACCGTGGAGATCAACTGCCGCCCCGCCAGGGTCAGTGCGGCTCCCGGCGTCTGCGGCGACTCCTTGTCCAGGGCCGCCGTCACCGCGGTGAATCCGCGCTGCATGTTGGTGCCGTGGTCGGCGTCGCCGATCGCCGAGTCCAGCTCGGTCAGCCGGTCCGCCTCACGGTCCACACGGGCCGCGGCTGCCGTCAGCCAGCGACGGAAGAATTCGGCGTCGAGCACATGAACTCCCTGGGGTGAGTCGAACGGGGGCTGGTGGTTCAGCGGCCCCAGCGCAGGGCCGGCGTCTCAACCGGCGCGTCCCACAACCGCAGCAGCTCCTCGTCGACCTGACAGAGCGTCACCGAACAACCCGCCATGTCGAGTGACGTCACATAGTTCCCGACGAGGGTACGGACGACGGGCACCCGGCGCTCGCTCAGCACCCGCTGCACCTCGGCGTTGAAGCCGTACAGCTCCAGCAGCGGAGTGGCGCCCATGCCATTGACGAGCACGATCACCGGAGAGGTGGGAGGCAGATCCTCGAGCACCGCGTTGACGGCGAAGTCCGCGATCTCGCGCGAGGTCATCATCGGGCGCCGCTCGCGGCCCGGCTCGCCGTGAATGCCGATGCCCAACTCCAGCTCGCCCGGCGGGAGATCGAAGGTCGGGCTGCCTTTCGCGGGCGTCGTACTGGCGCTGAGCGCGACGCCGAAGCTTCGGGAGTTCTCGTTGACCTGCCGGGCGATCGACTCGACGCGCTCCAGCGGCGCGCCCTCCTCGGCGGCCGCACCGGCGATCTTCTCGACGAACAGAGTGGCGCCGGTACCGCGCCGGCCGGCCGTGTAGAGGCTGTCGGTCACCGCTACATCGTCGTTCACCAGCACCTTGGCCAGGCGTACCCCCTCGTCCTCTGCGAGCTCGGCGGCCATGTCGAAGTTGAGGACGTCGCCCGTGTAGTTCTTGACGACGAACAGCACACCCTCGCCGCTGTCGACGGCGGCGGCCGCCCGCACCATCTGATCGGGCACCGGACTCGTGAAGACCTCTCCCGGGCACGCCGCCGCGAGCATTCCGGGCCCGACGAAGCCGCCGTGCAGCGGCTCGTGCCCCGAACCGCCCCCGGAGACCAGCCCGACCTTTCCTGCGACGGGAGCGTCACGCCGCACGATCACCCGGTTCTCCACATCGACGGACAACTCGGGATGTGCGGCCGCCATACCGCGGAGGGCGTCGGCGACGACGGTCTCCGGCACATTGATGAGCATCCTCACGGGTACCTCCTGGTGAGTGGAGCGGCTGCCTGCCGGCCCAGCCCAGTATCGGCGCAAGGCGCCCGTGAGGCACGGACTGCGCAGGGGTCGCCTCAGTCGAGCGCAGCGCCCCGGGCCCTCGCCCGGTCGAACTCGTCCTCGCGCAGCGAGCCCTCGGTGTCCTCGATGATGAAAGCCTCGGGTTCCGCGGCGAGTTGACAGCCGTGGCCCTTCAGCCTGCGGGCGATGGCGGGGGCGGCACCGCCCGCACAACGACGACACGCATCACGTCTCATCCCTTTCCGCGCTTTCCACTCGGACGGGTCCTGGCTTGTCCCGGTGTTCCACGGCCGTCCTGACCGACCGCAGCGCGGTGCGCAGAACGATGCCGACACCCGGTGAGACGAGCGTCCAGTAGCGGCCGAAGCGGGCCGTGGACGCCGGGTCGGTGCAGACGGTGCGCGCCTCGTAGACCAGCAGGGAGCGCTGCGTGCCGTACGGATGAATGGTGAAAGCGGCCGCCATCTTCGCCCAGCCGGGCTCGTCGAAGGCGGCGAACGCCTCCGGCTCGATCCGGTGCCATTCGATGGCGGGCTTCCATACCTTGCCGACGGCTCCGAAGACGAGTTCCCGTCGTGGACTCTCGCCGAGCGCCACCCAGGGCTGGTCCTGGTCACGCTTGCCGGCGACGTCGAAGAGATCGGCCACCCGCATCGTCGGCGGCGTGGGCATGGGGCGGCTGCGAAGCCGGTACGGCATCCCGCGCACCCACATGACCGCGTCGAACAGCGGTGCGTGAATGGTGAGCAGGTCCAGCTCGCGCGTGGCTTCGTACACCGCAGAGGGCGGGGCGGTGATCATCACGCACTCGAGGCGGGTGAACCGGAAGTCCGGCAGCGCCTGGTCGAGCAACAGGGGCGCGGTGACCGTATCCATGGTCGTGTCGGCGTTCATCACAACCTCCCAGGTCCGATACGTGCCCGATGCCTCCAGTGTGAGGCGGTACCTCACACGGCGCAGGGGCCGAACGGCCCGGGTTTCGGCCGGAGACCTGCCAGGCGGAGGTCAAGGTCCACCCCGCGCACGCTCAGCGCACGGGTGCCGGGTCGGTACCGCCCATGTCGAGCCTGAAGGGCGGGTACACGTCGGTCAGCAGGGTCGCGTACGCGGCGACCCGCAGAACCCACCGGTCGAGACCCATGACGAGATCGAACAGGTCCCGCGGGTACTTCTCCCTGAAGGCGACGATGACGGCCGCGATGATGGCGAGCACGCCGACCAGGCCGCCGTCCCACCAGCCCGCGTGGAAGCCGCCCACGAAGAAGGCGATCACGATGTAGTGCGGGATGGCGAGCAGCCACCATTTCACCAGCACCAGGCCGCGGGACAGCCGCTCCGGGTAGGCGATGTCCAGGCGGGCCGGATAGCCGGGTTCCTCGCCCAGGCTGAACGGTGGGTAACGGTCGGTGGCCAGCGCCCCGTATCCGTAGTACGAGACCCGCCAGGTCCAGCGGAGCACTCCGACGCTGAAGTCGAACAGCGGCCGTGGGTAGCGCTCCGTGAACAGAATGGCGAAGAAGGCGACCACACTGACCAGGAAGAAACCGATCCAGAGGAAGCACAGCACGATGTAGTGCGGGATCAGCATCAGCCATTTCAGCAGCCAGAGCCAGCGTGACAGCGGTGCGTCGAGCACCGCGTCCACTCTCACCGGGTCGTACGCCGCCGGAGTCGTCGTCATGGCTGTCAGCTCCTTCGTACACGTGCCCTCGTAGATCGAGGGCTAATTCCAGCTTGCGCGCGCCGGGCGCCCCGGTCATTCCGAGCCGCGGGTCGCGCGCAGCCGCGCAGAAGGGGCCGACCGGTCCCGGAGGGCAGGCTCCAGGATGTTGTGATCCTTTCTGACCTGCCGTGTCGTGTCTCAGCCGGTGCGCTCCACGTCCTTGTGCTCCGGGCCGCCCAGGACGACCTTCAGCGCGCCCGTGTCGGCTGTCTTGGCGAAGACCTCGTACGCCTCCTCGATCTGAGCGAGCTCGAAGCGGTGGGTCGCGAGAGCGGACGCCGGCAGTCGGCCGGCCGCGAGCATGGCCAGCAGCACCGGCGTGGAGTACGTGTCCACGAGCCCGGTCCTGATGGTCACGTTCTTGATCCAGAGGTCCTCCAGATGAAGCGTCGCGGGCTTCCCGTGCACGCCCACATTCGCCACGCGGCCTCCCGGCCGGACCACCCGGGTGCAGAGTTCGAAGGTCTCGGGGACACCGACGGCCTCGACGGCCACATCCGCCCCGAGCCCCTCGGTCAGGTCCGAGACCAGCGACTCGGGCCCTTCCGCCGCGTTGACGACCGCATCGGCGCCGAGTTCACGAGCGGCGTCCAGCCGGGACGTGACCAGATCCACGGCGATGATCCTGCCGGGGGAGAACAGCCGCGCCGTCGCGATGGTCGCGAGTCCGATCGGCCCGGCCCCGACGACCACGACGGTGTCGCCCGGCAGCACACCTCCGTTGAGGACCCCCACCTCGTACGCGGTGGGGAAGATGTCGGACAGCAGTACGGCGTCGCTGCTGTGCACCGCTGCCGGAAGCGGGTGGACGGAGAAGTCGGCGAAGGGAACGCGTACGTACTCGGCCTGCGTGCCGTCGATCAGGTGGCCCAGCACCCATCCGCCGTTGCCGCGGCACTGCCCGTACATCTGCTCGCGGCAGTAACGGCAGCGGCCACAGGGGGAGATACAGGAGACGAGCACCCGGTCCCCGGGGCGGACCGTGCGGACGTCACTGCCCGCCTCGACGACCTCGCCGACGGCCTCGTGTCCGAGGACCGTACCGGGGGTTACCTCGGGTACGTCGCCCTTGAGGATGTGCAGGTCCGTTCCGCAGATGGTGGTGGTGTCGACCCGGACGACGATGTCAGTGGGCTCTTGGATGCCCGGATCCGCCACCGTGTCCCATGAGGCCTGGCCCGGGCCGTGGAAAACGAGAGCCTTCATGGTGTTCCTCTCCTCGTGTGCTGTGCCTGGTGCCTTCCCGACCAGCGTGTTCCCGGTGCTGCGGGAAAGCAGGGGCCGTCCGGCCCGAGACCAGGGACCTACGGGCCCGCGCCGGTTGCCTCGCCGCCCGGCCGAGCTGGGGGCAAGGTTGAAGACGACCACCCCAGCCCGGTCCCCGGACCCGGCCCCGAAGGACGGATACGGCAATGACCACGATGCCCGCGCTGCTGAACGTCCTGCCACCGGAGGGCCGGGACAGGCTGATGGAACTTGCCGAGGAGAGGACGTTCCCTGCCGGTACGCGCATCTTCGAGGAAGGCGGCCGGGCGGACCGTTTCTGGATCATCCGTACCGGGGCCGTCGACCTCGACCTGCATGTGCCGGGCCGGCGCGCCGCCGTCGTCGAACGGCTGGGCCCGGGAGATCTGCTGGGCTGGTCCTGGCTCTTCTCGCCGCGCAGCTGGCATCTCGGCGCCCAGGCGGTCACTCCGGTCCGGACGATGGAATTCGACGCCGTGAAAGTACGAGCTCTGTGCGACGACGATCCGGAGTTCGGCCTGGCCCTGACCCACCGCATCGCCGAAGTGATCGCGCACCGGCTGAAGTCCGCCCGTGGCCGACTGCTCGACCTGTACGGACCCTCGGCCGGCATGGACCCGGACCAGGACCAGGAATGCTGAGAGCCGGACACGCACGAGCACCCCGGCACAGGGCCGGTCGCACGCCACTGCGATGCCCTGGCGCCATCGAGCCACCAGCCGTAGCCGGCCGCCGTCCCGTCGGCCGCCACGAGGGGCCAAAGGTCCCCGACAAGGGCCGAACCGCCCCTCCACCGCGGTCCGCCTCGGTGCGACTGTGCGGACAGAGACCTCAGCCGGATGCCGGGAGGAGGGCGGTGGAGATCGTGGACCAGCCCTGGCCGGGCTTAGCCCATGAGCCCCGCGGCATGATCGGGCACGTAGGTCTGCAGATCCCGCGGCGGCCGCTCATAGCCGGAGGAAGGCGGCCGCGGCGGGAGCGTCAGCGCCGGGAGCGGCACATCGTGGTAGGGCACGGTGGACAGCAGGTGGGCGATCATGTTGAGCCGTGCCCGGCGCTTGTCGTCGCTCTCGACGACGAACCACGGCGCCTCCGGGATGTCGGTATGGACGAGCATGTCGTCCTTCGCCCGGGAGTACGCCTCCCAATGGGTGATCGACTCCAGGTCCATCGCCGAGAGCTTCCAGCGCCGCGTGGGATCCTCCAGCCGCCGGCGGAACCGCTGCTCCTGCACGGCGTCGCTCACCGAGAACCAGTACTTGCGCAGCAGGATCCCGTCCTCCACCAGCATGCGCTCGAAGATCGGGCACTGATGGAGGAACCGCTGGTGCTCCTCCTTGGTGCAGAAGCCCATGACGCGCTCGACACCGGCCCGGTTGTACCAACTCCGGTCGAAGAGGACCATTTCCCCGGCGGCCGGAAGATGTTCGGTGTAGCGCTGGAAGTACCACTGGGTGCGCTCGCGCTCGGTCGGCTTGGGGAGCGCGACGATGCGCGCCACGCGCGGATTGAGAAGGTCCGCGACCCGTTTGATGGTGCCGCCCTTGCCGGCCGCGTCGCGCCCTTCGAAGACCACGACGAGGCGGGCGCCCTCGACGCGCACCCACTCCTGGAGTTTCACCAGTTCCGTCTGCAACCGGTACAGCTCACGTTCGTACAGCTCACGCGGCACCTTCGCGGGCTGCTTCGTCGCCTTCTTGCCTGCCATGCAACGACCCTATGGAGGAAATGATGATCCGCAAGGGCAAGCGTCAGGACCGCACCGTGCTGGACGCCGAGGAGCTGAAGGCGCTCGACGCGCACTGGCGGGCCGCCAACTACCTCGCGGTCGGACAGATCTATCTGATGGGCAACCCCCTGCTGACCGAGCCGCTTAGCCCCGCGCACATCAAGCCGCGGCTGCTCGGCCATTGGGGTACCTCACCCGGTCTCAATCTCGTCCACACCCACCTCAACCGGGTTGTCAAGGCCCGTGATCTGTCCGCCCTGTGCATCTGGGGGCCGGGACACGGGGGACCCGCGGTCCTTGCGAACGCCTGGCTGGAAGGCAGTTACAGCGCCGTCTATCCGGATGTCAGCCGGGACGCTGCCGGTATGGAACGGCTCTTCCGGCAGTTCTCGTTCCCCGGCGGAGTGCCGAGCCATGTCGCACCGGAGACGCCCGGCTCCATCCACGAGGGAGGGGAGCTCGGCTACTCCCTCGCTCATGCCTATGGGGCCGCGCTCGACAACCCGGATCTCCTGGTCGCCTGTGTGATCGGCGACGGCGAGGCGGAGACCGGACCGCTCGCCGCCTCCTGGCACTCCAACAAATTCCTCGACCCGGCGGGCGACGGCGCGGTGCTGCCGATCCTCCACCTCAACGGCTACAAGATCGCCAACCCGACCGTCCTCTCCCGGCTGCCCGAGGCGGAACTCGACGATCTGCTGCGTGGATACGGCCATGAGCCGCTGCATGTCACCGGCGACGAACCGGAGCAGGTGCACCGGGCCATGGCCGCGGCGATGGACGAGGCGCTGGACAGCATCGACGCGATCCAGCAGGAAGCCCGCGGCGGGGGAGAGCGGCAACGGCCACGCTGGCCGATGATCGTGCTCCGTACGCCGAAGGGCTGGACGGGACCCCACGAGGTCGACGGCGTCCTTGTCGAAGGGACGTGGCGCTCCCATCAAGTCCCCCTCTCCGGCGTACGGGACAACCCGGCGCACCTCGCCCAGCTGCAGGCATGGCTGCGGTCGTACCGTCCCGAGGAGCTGTTCGACGCCTCGGGCAGGCCGAGCCCGCAGGTGCTGGCCTGCGTCCCCGAGGGCGAGCGGCGACTCGGCTCCACGCCTCACGCCAATGGCGGGCTTCTCGTCCGGGACCTGCCCGTACGCCCGCTGGAACACTTCGCCGTGCCCGTCGACAAACCCGGCGCGACCCTGCACGAACCGACCCGCGTCCTGGGTGGTCTCGTGGCCCGGCTGATGGCGGACACTGCCGGACGGAGGGACTTCCGCGTCGTGGGACCGGACGAGACGGCATCCAACCGGCTCGATGCCCTCTTCGACGTCACCGGCAAGGCGTGGCAGGCACAGACCAAGCCGACCGACGAACACCTCACCCACGACGGCCGGGTCATGGAGGTGCTGTCCGAGCATCTGTGCCAGGGCTGGCTGGAGGGCTATCTGCTCACCGGCCGGCACGGACTGTTCTCCTGCTACGAGGCGTTCGTCCATATCGTCGACTCGATGGTCAACCAGCACATCAAGTGGCTCAGGACCGCCCGGTCGCTGCCGTGGCGGGCGCCTGTCGCCTCCCTCAACTACCTGCTCACCTCGCACGTCTGGCGGCAGGACCACAACGGCTTCTCGCACCAGGATCCCGGCTTCGTCGACCACGTCCTCAACAAGAGCCCCGAGGTCGTACGGGTCTATCTGCCGCCGGACGCCAACACCCTGCTGTCCGTGGCCGACCATGTCCTGCACAGTCGTGACTACGTCAATGTGATCGTCGCCGGGAAGCAGCCCTGCTTCGACTGGCTGTCGCTGGACGAAGCACGCGTCCACTGCGCGCGCGGAGCCGGGTTCTGGGAGTGGGCGGGCACGAACCACGAACGTGAACCGGACGTCGTCCTCGCCTGCGCAGGTGACGTGCCCACCCAGGAGGTGCTGGCTGCCGCGCAGTTGCTGCGCCGGCATGTGCCCGACCTCGCGGTGCGCGTCGTCAACGTCGTCGACATGACCAGGCTGATGCCCATGGAGGAACACCCGCACGGCATGCCGGACTTCGAGTACGACGCGCTGTTCACCCGGGACAAGCCGGTGATCTTCGCGTACCACGGGTACCCCTGGCTGGTTCACCGCCTCGCCTACCGCCGGGCCGGCCACCCCAACCTCCATGTCCGCGGCTACAAGGAGATGGGCACGACGACGACGCCCTTCGACATGGTCGTACGCAACGACCTCGACCGGTACCGGCTCGTCATGGACGTCATCGACCGGGTCCCCGGGCTCGGCGTACGGGCGGCGGCAGTACGCCAGGCGATGGCGGACACGCGCACCCGCCACCACGCCTGGATCCGCGAGCACGGCACCGACCTGCCGGAGGTCGCCGACTGGACCTGGACCGGCTGATCGCGCTGCGCGCGGCGCGCTTCGCCCCTACGAACGCTCCGCCAGCGCCTTTATCGCCGCGCGGACGCGCTCCTCGCCGAACTCGGGGACGGTCGCGGCTGCCTGAGCCCGGCGCCCGGGCATCGGGGAAGTCACGTCACGACTGGGGCGGCTCGTCGTACCAGCGCCGCTCGTAGACATGGGACCGGACGCGGCGCGCGATGCGGCGCTCTGTGCTGAAGGCGCACACCGTGCCGAAGGCGAGCGCCGCAGCGCCCGCGATCATGAAGACCGAGCCGATGAGATCGACATCGACCCAGCTGAGCTGCCAGGGGACGAAGAACCTGAGGAGCGCTCCGAGGGCTATGAGGGCCAGTCCGCCGGCTGCGGTCATGAGCGGCCTCCTGGGGATGGGCGCCGGGCCGGGTGCTCCCGGCGCCTCGTCGGGGACTCTCAGGCATCAGCCTGCGGGTTCGCACGGGAAATGTCCTGACAGGGGCGTCCGTTATTGCTCCGATCGGGTGTCCGGCGCGCGGCGCGGACCGCCCTTTCGTACGGTGAACTCAGCCTTCCGATACGTGAACGGGCGGTGTGATGCCCCCTCACCCGGGCTTTCGATGCGTCGTCCGAGACCGGTAGGAGGCCGGATGTCCGGAGCGGACCGCGGTGCAGGACCCCGGGGCGCCCGGGCATGGCCATGGCGGAGGAGGCGGTCCCCCGGGCTCTTCCGGCGGCCCCGGCGCGCGATGCGCGCGGAGCTGAGCCAGCTGCTCTGCGCGGTCGGGGGCTTCGGTCTCGGACTCGCGGTCCCGGAGGTGTCGGCCGGGCCGCAGGTCGACGCCGGCCGTGTGGTGAACCTGCTCTTCACCGTCGGGTTCGGCGTCGTCAGCCTGGTGAGCATCATCTATTCGGTACTTTTCCTGGTGGTGCAGTTCAACGCCACCACCTTCAGCCCCCGTCTGCGCCTGTTCCGTGACGATCCCATCGTGTGGCGGACCTTCGCCTTCTCCATCGGGGTCTTCGTCTTCTCGATGACCGCGGGGCTGGCGATCGGGACCGAGCAGAGAGTGTCCGCCTTTGTGCCGTGGGTGGCCGTGGTCCTCGCGCTGGTGGCACTGCTCCTGATGCGCACCCTTCAGACCAGGGCGTTCCACTCGCTCCAGCTGGCCCCGACGCTGGCCGCGATCACCTCACGGGCGTACCACGTATTCGATGTGCTCTACGCGAAGCCGTACGGCGGTGCCGCGCCCGCCGCCGGTGCACCGCCCGGCCCCGCAGGGGTCCTCATCGTGCGGTGGACCGGGCGAGCGGCGGTCCTTGAGCAGATCGATGTGCCCGCACTGGTCGCCGCGGCGAGGCAGCACGGCTGCGTGATCACCCTTCGTCAGTCCGTGGGCGCCATGATGGCGCGCGGCATGGCGCTCGCCGAGGTGCGGGGCGGAGAGCTGCCCGGGGAAGCGCTGCGCGCGGCGCTGCTGACCGGCGAGGAGCGCAGCTTCTCCCAGGACCCTGAATTCCCCTTCCGGCTCCTGGCCGACATCGCACTCAAGGCGCTCTCGCCGGCCATCAACGACCCCGCGACCGCCGTCCAGGCGCTGGACCACATCGAGGACCTGCTGATCCGTCTCGCGGACCGTGACCTGGACATCGGCCGTATCCCCGACGCCGATGGGACCGTGCGGCTGATCGTCCCGGTGCCCGCATGGGAGCGGTATGTGACCATCTCGGTCGACGACATCACCGTCGCCGCCGTCGACTCACCCATGGCGCTGCTCAGGATCCGCACGATGCTGCGGCGGCTGATGGAGGCGTGCCCGGCCGAGCGGCGCCCCCTGGTGAGAGACCGGCTGCGCTGGGTGGAGGACGCCGGGGCCGAGGACTACCCGCTGCACTGGGAGCGGTACAGCGAGAAAACGCCATAGTGCGGGGCAAATTTCGCAAAGCTATGCTGTCCACGATCCTGGCCGCCTGACCGGAACTCCCGGTCCCTCCTCCGGAGCAAGCGCATGGCAGGACGGCACTGGCCCGCGATTGGTCCGGGCGAGAGGCTGGCCCTGAACCGCATGGGCAGCTTCGACTGGGATCTGCGGAACGGGACCCTCGACCTCGACGAGGCCGCACAGGCCGTCTTCGACCTGGGCCCCGGGGAGTACGGCGGGACGCCCGAGTCCCTCGAATCCCGGGTGCCTCCCGAGGAGCAGCTGCGCCTGGACGCGGCCTTCGAGGGGGCCATCGAGCGCGGACGCTCATCGTACGGCGCGTATTTCCAGGTCAGACGCCGCAATGGCATCCGGCAGTGGTCCCACGCGCGGGGGCGCATCCTGCGCGATGTGCACGGCGAGGCCTACCGGGTCGTCGGGATCGTGCGCAACGCGACCACCGAACTCACCGAATTCACGGTGATCAGCCCGCTGGAGGCGGACCGGCAGCGGATGACCGCCATGGTCCAGGGCACCACGGAAGTGCTGTCGAGAGCGGTGACCGTGGACGATGTCACCGCCGCCCTGACGGGCAGCGGAGGCCTGGAGCGCTTCGGTGCGGACGGGCTGGCCCTGGGACTGGTCGAGGGCTCCACGCTCAAGATCATCGCCATGTCCGGGATGGGGACGGAGGTCCTGGCCGACCTCACCCTCAATCGTCTGGACGGATCGCTCCCGCTCGCCGAGGCCGTCCTCACCCAGCAGCCACGGTTCGTGACCTCGCTGGACGAGCTCGTCGACAAGTTCCCGAAGCTCAAGCCCTATATCCGCGGGCTGGGAGTCGACGCGGCGGCCTTCCTCCCGCTGGTCGCCCAGGCCCGTCCCATCGGCGGGCTGGCGCTCTTCTACCGGGGCCGGACCAGGTTCTCCTCCGAAGACCGCACGCTGTGCCTGGGCCTTGCGGGAATCGTCGCCCAGTCACTGCAGCGAGCCGTTCTCTTCGACAAGGAGCGGGAGTTCGCGACCGGCCTCCAGTCGTCCATGCTGCCGCGCCACATCCCGCAGTTCGCCGGTGCCGAGATCGCGGTGCGCTACCACGCGGCATGGAGCGGCCGGGAGGTGGGGGGCGACTGGTACGACGTCATCGCGCTGCCCCGTGGCCGGGTCGGGATCGTCGTCGGTGACGTCCAGGGCCATGACACGCACGCGGCCGCCATCATGGGCCAACTGCGCATTGCGCTACGGGCGTTCGCGGGGGAGGGGCACGACCCCTCGACCGTGCTGGCACGGTCGTCGCGCTTCCTCGCCGAACTCGACACCGAACGCTTCGCCACCTGTACGTACGCCCAGGTCGACCTGATCTCGGGAGGTGTTCGAGCCGTCCGCGCGGGCCACTTGGGGCCAATGATCCGGCACACCGACGGACGGGTCGGCCGGCCCAACCTGCGCGGTGGACTTCCGCTCGGCCTGGCCACCACCTTCCGGGAGGAGGAGTACCCCGAGTCCCGGCTGGACCTGGTACCCGGCGAGACCCTTGTCCTGTGCACCGACGGCCTGGTGGAGGAACCGGGCCTCGACATCGCGGCCGGGATGGACGCGCTCGCCGACGCCGTGCGCACGGGTCCCCAGCAGGCAGGAGCGCTGGCCGACCATCTGTCGGACCGGCTGTGGCAGCGCTGGGGAAGCGGCGACGATGTCGCGCTGCTCGTGCTGCGCCGGGCACCGGATCCCGGCACCCACCGGGCCCCCCGCATCCACCTGTACATCCACCAGGCCGACCCCGAAGGCCTTGCCGAGGCCCGCACCGCGCTGCGTCATGCCCTGGAGGACTGGGGACTGTCCGGCCTCGCGGACGACGTGGAACTGGCCGCCGGGGAACTGCTGGTGAACGTACTCCTCCACACGGAGGGCGGCGCCGTCCTCACCCTCGAAGTCCTGCCCGAACCGGTACGGCGCGTGCGCCTGTGGGTCAAGGACCGCTCCAGCGTCTGGCCGCGCCGCAGGACGCCGGGCGAAGCCGCGACCTCGGGCAGGGGACTGATGATGATCGACGCGGTCGCCGCACGCTGGGGCGTGGAGCCCAGGGGCGAAGGCAAAGCGGTCTGGTGCGAGTTCGAACCGGTCGGTCAGGACAGCTGAACGCACCCGGGGGTCACTCGGTGATTCCGCACCGGAGCCGGTCCCCGGTGACCGGCGCCCCCTCCACGCTGCTCCGGTCGTAGACCACCTTGACCACCGAGGCGGCCTTGGATCCCACGGCGACGTCGAAGACCGAGCCGTGCCCGGCGACCGGTCGCAGCTCGGCGCCGGGGATCGCGGCCTTGACGGTCGCCGCGTACCGCTCCCAGTACGGGTCGTAGGTGATGACGGTCGGCCCCTCGGGGCGTGGCGCCCCGGCCTGCCCCGAGCCACCCTCGATCACAAAACCGCCTGCCTGCAGCGCATCCGCGACCTCAGGGTCCGTCACCCGCACATGAATCCATTCCGGCGGAATCTCCACGGGAACGTCCTTGCTCGGGCGGATCCGGGTGTCGTCGAGGATCGACCGGTCTTCGCGCAGCAACTCCCAGAGCGCCGCGGAGCGCTCGGTGTCCCACAGCAGTGCGGAGCCCCAGTGCGGCGTCCGGAAATCGAAGTCCGAGATCGGGACGGTCGCGAATTCCGTCTGATTTGCGTTCAGCCTGCCCAGCATTGAGCCGAGATGCGCGAGATCCGCGAGGCTCGTGTCCCCATCGGTGCGTACGAACTCGTGCAGCGCCAGCGCCGTCCGTGCCGTGGCGGTCGCACTGGCGAACGCGCCTTCCTCCCTCAGCCGGGAGAGCATGTCGATGAGCAGGCGCTGCTGTCGCCGGACCCGGCCGAGATCGCCGGGTGGGGAGAGGTGGCGGGCGCGGACGTAGCGAAGGGCGCGGCGCCCGTCCAGCACGCTTGTTCCCACCGGCAGGTTCAGTCCCGAGCCGAGGTCCACCAGGGGCTTGTCCGTACACACCTTCGCGCCGCCGAGACGGTCGACGGCGTTCACGAAGCCGGTGAAGTCCGTCTCGAGATAGTGATCGATCTTGAGGCCGGTCACCTTCTCCACGGTCCGGACGGTGAGATCTCCGCCACCGTGCGCAAAGGCGGCGTTGATTTTTCCGGAGTGCCGCGGATGCGCGTGGTCCGCGAACTCCACGTAGGAGTCACGGGGAATGGAGACCGCCGTCATCCGGCCGCCGTCCTCGGCAATGTGCACCAGCATCATGACGTCCGTGCAGTCGCAGCCCTTGCCGCCGACGTGCAGGCGTTTGATCTCCTCGGCGGACATCCCCGCGCGCCGGTCGATTCCGACGACAAGGACATTCGTTCCCTTGGACTCATCCGCGCGGGAGGGCTGGGAGGCCACCTGATCGGCTGTCCACAGGGAGCCGCCCGAGGCAAGCGTGACGACCAGAACAGCGGAGAGGGCAAAGCTGCGCACAGTGAACTCCTCCGACATCGGATCCCATCGGATCTCAACCGGCGACCGGCATTCGACAAAAGCACGGGAGGGTGCCGGAGTTTCGGCCGACGCGCGCGCCATTCGAGGGAAAGGGCCGCCCAGCGGGTGCGGCGGCCCTTCGAGGCGGAGTCCGGGTCAGACCGTGATGATCGCCGGGTCACTCACACCCGGCCTGCCGTTCTCGACGTGTCCGGCGAACCGGCGCAGGAACGTCGCGTCGGTGTCGGACACCACGCTCAGGTCGTACCAGCGCTTGCTGTGGCACAGGTCCACGGTGTGCATGACGCGTGTGCCCGGGCGCACGGTGAACGTCTTCTTCGTCCCGCCGTACGCCTGCGTCACCGTGAGCCGGCAGGTGCCGCTGCCCGCATTCGTCATGGTCAGCTCGACGCTGCCGCTGGAGGCGACGTGGCGGGCCGTCACCTCGGGTCCCGCCGTCTTGCCGGGCCCCTTGAAGGAACGCAGGAAACCGTTCGGGCCGTACACCGTCAGGTCGTACACGCCGTTGGAGTAGGCCGTGGTCCAGGTGGCGGAGAGCTGCTTCCCGGCGGAGGCGGTGTATGTCCACGGTCCGTCCGTACGATTCCCGGAGGCCACCAGGAACTGGGCACCCGCCGAGGCGCCCGCGCTGAAGGTGAGCGTGAAGCGGCCTGTCGACAGCGTCGACGCTCCGTTCACCTTCGGCGCGTACGGCAGCGGACGCGCGGGCCTGGAACCGGCTTCCTGCTTGGGCAGCGCGGGCTTGGCCGGAGGCTTCGGGACATAGCTCGGGTGCCGCGAGTTGTCCTTCGGCTGGTACCCGTCGGTGTCGGGGAGCTCGGCGGGCTCGGTGTCCTTGAGGCCGAAGTCGAAGGCCGAGGTCAGGTCGCCGCAGATGGCGCGTCGCCACGGTGAGATGTTCGGCTCGCTCACACCGAAGCGGCGCTCCATGAACCGGATGATCGAGGTGTGGTCGAAGACCTCGGAGCAGACGAATCCGCCGGTGCTCCAGGGGGAGACGACGAGCATGGGCACGCGCTGGCCGAGGCCGTACGGGCCCGCGGCGTAGGAGGCGTTGCCGCCGAAGTTGTCGAGCGCGGTGTCCACCGTCGACAGGCCCTGCGCGGGAGAGGCCGGCGCGTAGGGCGGCGGCACGTGGTCGAAGTACCCGTCGTTCTCGTCGTACGTGATGAACAGGGCGGTCCTGCTCCACACCTCGGGGTTGGAGGTGAGCGCGTCCAGCACCTGTGCGATGTACCAGGCGCCGTAGTTCGCGGGCCAGTTGGGGTGCTCGGAGAAGGCCTCGGGGGCGGTGATCCAGGAGACCTTGGGCAGCGTGCCGGCCTGCACATCGGCCTTGAGGAGATCGAAATAGCCGTCTCCGCCCTTGGCGTTGGTGCCGGTGCGGGCCTTGTCGTACAGCGGGTCGCCGGGCTTGGCGCCCCGGTACTGGTTGAAATAGAGAAGGGAGTTGTCGCCGTAGTTGCCGCGGTAAGCGTCCTCGATCCAGCCCCAGGAGCCGGCCGCGTCCAGGCCGTCGCCGATGTCCTGGTAGATCTTCCAGGAGATACCGGCCTGTTGGAGCCGCTCGGGGTATGTCGTCCAGTCGTAGCCGGCCTCCTGGTTGCCGAGGACCGGACCGCCGCCCTTGCCGTCGTTGCCCGTGTGACCCGTCCACATGTAGTAGCGGTTGGGGTCGGTGGCTCCGATGAACGAACAGTGGTACGCGTCGCAGACGGTGAACGCGTCCGCGAGGGCGTAGTGGAACGGAATGTCCTCGCGCTTCAGATACGCCATCGTGCCCGCGGACTTGGCCGGGATCCACTGGTCGTACTTGCCGTTGTTGAAGGCCTTGTGACCGCCCGCCCAGTCATGGTCGAGACCCGCGATGAACTGCATGCCGAGGTCCTCGGCGTCCGGGTGGTACGGCAGCACCTCCTTGTTGCCGTCCGCCTGGTACCAGACCGACTTGCCGGGGCCCGTGGAGACGGGGCGCGGGTCTCCGAAGCCGCGTACGCCCTTCATCGCGCCGAAGTAGTGGTCGAAGGAACGGTTCTCCTGCATCAGCACGACAACGTGTTCGATGTCGTTGATCGTTCCGGAGCGGCGTGCCGCGGGGATGGCGGCGGCACGGTCGATGCTGCTCGACAGGGCGGAGAATCCGGCGGTCGCGCCGGCGATCTGCAGGAAGCGCCGCCGATTGAGTTCAGGCATGAGTCTGGCCTCTTGGGTGTGAGGAAACAGGAGCGAGCGGAGTTTCCAAGAGGAACGACCGGAAGGGAAGAGGTGGTGTCCTACGCGTGAAAGACCGAGGTACTCACCGCGAACAGCGCGGCGTGGCCCGGGAGATGGAGCCAGCCCGCATGTATCGGCGAAGCCGGTTCCACGTCAGGATGGCGGGGCCGCCCGGGACACGGTCCAGTCGAGGAGGTCCCCGGCCCTCCAGGTGTTGATCACTCGCTCCGCGGGCACCTCGCACTCCTCTGCCCGGGCGCAGCCGATGATCTGCCAGTCGAGCTGTCCGGGGGCATGCGCGTCGCTGTCGACGGAGAACAAGGCCCCGGCGGCCACCGCCTGCCGTAGCAGGCGCCTCGGCGGATCGATCCGCTCGGGCCTGCTGTTGATCTCAACGGCCGTGCCGTGAGCGGCACAGGCGGCGAAGACCTCTTCGGCGTCGAACTGCGACTCCGGCCTTCGCCTTCCGGAGACCAGCCGGCCCGTGCAGTGGCCCAGCACATCGGCCAGGGGGTTCTTGACGGCTTTGACCAGGCGCCGCGTCATCGCCGCGGAATCCATCCGCAGTTCGGAGTGGACCGAGACGACCACGAGATCCAACTCGTCGAGCAGTTCCGGCTCCTGGTCGAGCGAGCCGTCCGACAGGATGTCGCACTCGATGCCGGTCAGCAGCCGGAACGGGGCCCAGCGATCGTTCAGCTCCGCCACGACCTCCAACTGCTCGCGCAGCCGCTCGGCGGACAGGCCACTGGCGACCGTCAGCCGCGGAGAGTGATCGCTCAGCACGGCCCACTCGTGCCCCAGCGCGATCGCGGTCCGCCCCATCGCCTCGATCGGGCTGCCGCCGTCCGACCAGTCCGAATGCAGATGACAGTCGCCCCGCAACAGGGCACGCAGGTGCGTGCCGCCGTCGGCCAGCGGCCCGGCCGCCTCGTCCTCCAGCCGCCGGAGATACGCGGGTACCTCCCCGGCCAGGGCGCCGCGCACGACACCGGCGGTCTTCGGGCCGATGCCCTTGACCGCTTCCAGGGACCCCGCATCCGCACGCCGGCGGATCTCGTCGTCGGACATCTGCCCAAGGACGGCGGACGCGGTGCGAAAGGCACGGACCCGGTAGCTCTCCGCGCCGCTGCGCTCCAGCAGAAACGCGATCCGTTCCAGCGCCTCCACGGGGTGCATCTCGCCTCCTTCGCAGCGTCCCGGCTGAGCCGCCCGTCGCCGGCCGTACCTCCCACTGTCGCCCGGGCCGGAAACCGCGGCACTCCGGACGGATGGCTGCCGCTTCGGCCACCGGTCGTCGCTGACGGTAGTCACGCGATTGGCGGGTGTGCCGACGGCGGGCGAAAATGAACGGCCGGATGACTTCTTCCGGACGTACGGCAGGCCCGCTGCGGCCGTCCGTGCCCTGGTGGCCCGGAACGGACCGCCCGCTGGTGCTTTTCACTCAAGGAGGGCACTGATGTTGATGCCGGACACCGCTGTGATCGCCCGCTTGATGGCTCTGTACCGGGCACACGAACACCACTTTCTGCGCGCACCCCATGACCACGGCGCGCGGATGCGCTTCGAGGACACGGCATACACGCTGTGCGTGCTGATGGGTGAGCGCACGGCCAGAGAGGCCGTGCTCGCTGCGGAGCGCTACATCGCCCGGACCCGGGCCGCGAAAGGGGCCGCCGGGAAGCGCTCGTCACCCACGGCCAGCTGACCGGGGCGCCGCTCGACGACTGCCCGGGTCCGCCCGCTGAACAGCGGGAAGGATCGAGGAGTGCGTGAGGTAACCAAGACGGTGACGGCGCCGGTGACCGAACTGGTCCGCCGGCACCGCGAGCCCGCCGTCGTCCAGACGGTGCGTTCGACGGCGGCCGCGACCATTTCGTACGTCGTGGCCCTGCAGCTCAGCAGTGAACCCGCGCCGCTCACCGCTCCCCTCACGGCGCTCCTCGTTGTCCAGGTGACCCTCTACTCCACCCTCACCACCGGTATCCGCCGGGTGAACTCCGTCGTCGCGGGCGTACTGATCGCCATCGGCTTCAGTGCGCTCGTCGGCCTGACGTGGTGGAGTCTGGGGCTGATCATCCTGGCTTCGCTCGTGGTCGGACGACTGGTCCGCGTCGACGAGTTCGTGCCCGAGGTCGCGATCAGCGCGATGCTCGTGCTCGGTGTCACCCAGGTCGGCGGCGCGGCCTGGGACCGGGTCCTGGAGACACTGATCGGCGCGGTCGTGGGGCTCTTGTTCAACATCGTGTTCGTGCCCCCGGTATGGGTGGGTCCCGCCGGTGACTCCATCGAGGACCTCGCCCGGCGCATGCGCCACCTGCTCCTGCACATCGGCGAGGAACTCACCGGTCCCACCCCCGTCGAGCGCGCCGCCGCCCGCCTTCATGAGGCACGCCGTCTGGACAACGACATCGCGGACGTCGACGGCGCCCTGCGCCAGGCCGAGGACAGCCTCCGGTTCAATCCGCGGGTCAAGGAAGGGCTGCTGCACCGGGTCGTGCTGCGTACCGGGCTCGACACCCTCGAAATCTGCGCGGTGGTGCTGCGTGTGCTGGCCCGCACGATGACCGACCTCGCCAAGAAGCGCGGCGATCAGGACACGCTCACGCCGGAGGTGGGCGTCGCCCTCAAGGAACTGCTGGGCCACGTAGCCGACGCGCTGGTCAGCTTCGCCGTGCTGGTGACCACACAGGTGAGTCGCAGCGCCAACGCGGCGGAGTCACGGCTGGCCGGCGAACTCGCCGCGGCCGCCGCCGCCCGGGAGACGACCGCTGCGCTGCTCCTGACCGGCGTACAGCGGCATCCGCGTCACTGGCAGCTGCAGGGTGCGCTGCTCACCGAGATCGACCGGATCCTGGACGAGCTCGACATGGACCACCGCTCGCAGCGCCTGATGGAGGAACTGGACAGGGTGGCCAGGGAAGAGCGCGAGCGCTATCCGCGGATCTCGGCCGTACGCCGATGGGTGCGCGGCAAACGGCCACGGCGCAGTACGCCTCGCTGACCGGGCTACGCAGCATCCTGCATCACCTGTCCGCGCAGATGCTCGCAGCAGCGGCTGATCAGCCGGGACACGTGCATCTGGGAGATGCCCATGTCCTTTGCGATGCTGCTCTGGGTCATGTCCCGGAAGAAGCGCAGGTAGAGGATGCGCTGCTCGCGCTCGGGGAGCTTGCTCAGCTCCGGTTTGACCGCCTCGCGGTCCACCAGCACGTCGATCGCCGGGTCGGATGAGCCGAGGGTGTCGCGCAGTGCGTATCCGTCCTCGGAACCGGGATTTTCGGCGTCGAGGGAGAGCGCGGTGAAGCTCTCGAGCGCGTCGAGGCCCTCCAGCACCTCCTGCTCTGTCATTCCGGTGTGCTGCGCGATTTCGGCTGCGGAAGGGTCGCGGCCGGGTATGGACTGTGCCAGTTCCTGGCGGGCGACCCGGACACGGTTGCGCAGGTCCTGAACCCTGCGCGGTACATGCAGGGCCCACATGTGGTCGCGGAAGTGGCGCTTGACCTCGCCGACCACGGTCGGTACGGCGTAGCTCTCGAATGCGTGGCCGCGGGAGGGGTCGTAGTGGTCGACAGCCTTGACCAGGCCGAGGGCGGCGACCTGCCGCAGATCCTCGATGGTCTCCCCGCGGTTGCGGAAGCGGCCGGCCAGTCGTTCCGACATGGGCAGCCAGGCGTACACGATCTCCTGGCGCACGAGCCGTCGTTCGGCTCCCTCCGGCAGTGCTGCCATCCTCCGGAACGCGTCCGTGGTGTCGGGGGCGTCGTCGTGCGGATGTTTGCCGTTCGCGTTGGTACGCATGGTGCTCGCAGCTCCCTGAGAGTCGTGTTCCTCATTCGGCGGGCTCAGGTCCTGTCCAGCCGGACTTGCCGGGCTCGCGTGCCCTGGCACGGCACCTCGCTGCGTTGTCGTCAGTCGCCGACGCTCCGCGTCGGCTCCTTCCTCCGCTTGCGATGCACCACGCCAGACCCCGCATACTGATCCGGCCTTGTCGGCCCGACAGGACTAGTGGGATCACCGGGGGGATCCGCCGGTGTTGGATCGGCGCGGGCTGAGCTGATGCTGATGGCTCCTCCGGGACGGGCCTCCTGTCCGGGAGCACATGACGCAGGTGCCCGGTCGAACCACCCGGAAACGTGCAATGTCGGCCTGTGTCAGAGGGCGCCGAACGGGTAGGCGGACAGTCTCCCCACGATCTAGGAGGAGCCCATGCAGCGAGGCAGTGATCGCCTCAGCGTCCACAAGGACGATGAGATGAAGCATGAATTGCAGGGCATGCTCCGTTCCGGACACCCCACGCGGGTGGAGGAGTGGCACGATCCGGAGCCGAGCGCCGACGACGACCCGGAGATCGCGTGGGGCTTCGTGCCCACGATGGGCTCGCTCGGCCCCGACGAACTGTTGCGGATCGAACTGGCGCGACACCTGGGCCGTACGGCCTTCCCGGCCACGCGTCGCGAACTGGTGCACGCCCTGACCGCGCGGCACGCTCCCGACAGGCTGGTCGAGATGGTGAACCGGCTGCCGAGCCACCACACCTACCGCACCGCACACGAAATCGTCAGCGCCCTCGCGCGCAGGTCCTGACGGTTTCGTCGAAGCAACCTTCCTCCGGGTGTGGAGACCCGGGCAGCGGGTACGTCTCCTGCGTCCGGGGAGCGGCGCGGGACGGGCCCAGTGGCGGAGGCGGTCTCGGCCTGCCAACGTCGAATTCATCGACCGGATGGACGTCGAGGAGCGGGAGACCCCATGGTGTCGGGATTCGCCGGACAGCCACAGGGGGATGGTGCCGCCCGGACAGGACGCTTCGGCGTCGAGGTGAGGCCGGCCGCAGGCGCCGTCGTCCTCGTACTGTCGGGCGAACTCGATCACGACACGGCCGAGCCACTGCGTGAGGCGCTGGCCGAGGCCGTGCAGGCCGCACCCGAGCGGATCGTGATCGACTGCGCGGATCTGAGCTTCTGCGATTCCACCGGCCTGAATCTGCTGTTGCGGGCGCGGCTGGCCGCGCGTGAGGCGGACAGTCGACTGGCGCTGTCGGCACTGCGGCCGTCGGTGGCCCGCATGTTCGACATCACCGGTGCTCAGGCGGTGTTCCCGGTGTACGCCCGCCTCGACGAAGCGCTGGCGAACGAGCGGCCCGAAGCAGGCGAGGAACGGTAGGCGAGGAACGGATGGGCGCGAGCGTCCGCGGGCAGGGGCAGACCCGGCGACTGGCGCTGTTCGGGACCAAGGGGGTGGTGAGCCGCTGCCGTGACTTCACCCAACAGGCTCTGGCCGACTGGGGTTGGACGCCCGCCCGGAGCCGGCGGGACGCGGAGTTCGCCGAGGACGTGCTGCTGTTGGTTTCGGAACTGGTCACCAATGCGTGTCTGCACGCCGGTGGTCCCACCGAGTTCATGCTCCACCACACCGCCGACCGGCTGCGGATCGAGGTCGCCGACGCCAGCCCCCAGCATCCGAGGCCGCGGGTGCCGCAGGTGGTCTCGCAGCCCGGGGGGCACGGCCTGATCGTGATCGAGCGGCTCGCGCGGAGCTGGGGCTGGGCACCCGTGGGCGACGGCAAGGTCGTCTGGCTGGAGGTCGGCACTCCCGCACACGCGGCGGGGAAGCGGCAGCCCCCGTAGGGTCCCGGCGGTTCAGGGCCGGGCGTCGTCGAGGAGCGCTGCCCGCAGCGTCGCGTAGATGGCGGCCAGCAGCCGCGAGACATGCATCTGGGACAGGCCGAGCCGGGCGCCGATCTCGGACTGCGTCATGTCCTCGCCGAAGCGCAGCGACAGGATCAGCCGGTCCCGCTCGCCGAGCGAGGCGATCACCGGCTTGAGGGACGCGACGGCTTCCACGATGTCGAAGGCCGGGTCCTCGTCGCCCAGGCTGCGGGTGACCGCGCTCAGGGCCTCGTCCTCGTTGACCGGGGAATCCAGGGAGCGGGCCACGTAACCGTTCGCAGCCTGCTCGCCCTCGACCACCTCTGCCTCGGTGATCCCGAGATTGTCGGCCAGCTCGGCGGCCGTCGGGCAGCGGCCCAGGTGCTGCTCCATCTGGTCGCGGGCCCGTGCCAGGTCGATACGCAGCTCCTGGAGCCGGCGCGGCACCTGGACGGCCCAGCTGGTGTCGCGGAAGAAGCGCTTGATCTCGCCGACGATGGTCGGCAGGGCGAAGCTGGTGAATTCGATGCCGCGCTCCACGTCGAAGCGGTTGATCGCCTTGATGAGGCCAATCGTCCCGACCTGGATGATGTCCTCGGTGGGCTCGGACCGGCTGCGGAAGCGCTGGGCGGCGAACTTCACAAGGCTGAGGTTGAGCTCGACCAGGGTATTGCGGACGTACGAGTACTCGGCGGTGCCCTCTTCGAGGGTGGCAAGACGCTCGAACAGCGAGGTCGACAGAGTCCGCGCGTCCATGGTGCTGACGGACAGCGGGTTCGGGATCTCCGGTATGCCCTCCAGCGCGCCACGGTGTGTGACGGGCGCCTGGTAGGTATCGGTCGGCACGGTTCGAGTCCTGGTGGACATGAGGCTTCCTCGACGGGGCGGAGGCCGACGCTGCCGACGCAGCGGGACCGTCGTATGGGCTTCTGCCTTGAAGATGCCCATTTGTGGCGCTTTGATGCCGACCAATGGGGCACCCGGACCGTATGGACCGGGCACAGAAACAGGCACAGCAGCAATGGGCGGCAACCGAAAGCCGCCGATTTCCGCTGGTCGGCGGGCTGGGCGTGGTGGGCCGATGTCGCGACCTGACGCGACACGTGCTCGACGATTGGTACAGCCTCTCCGGCCCGTCCGGAAGCGTCCTCAAGGCGGACATACTGCTGCTGGTCTCCGAGGTAGTGACCAATGCGTGCCTGCACGGCGGGACGCCCGTCGAACTGGGGCTCGACAGAGCCCCCGGGCGGCTGCGGGTCCAGGTCACCGACACCAGCCGTGTGGGCCCCCGGCCGCACCTCCCGCACCGGGCGGCCAGGTCGTCGGGGCATGGCCTGTATCTGCTGCAGCAGCTCTCCGACGGCTGGGGATGGCTGCCACGCGGAACGGGCAAGACCGTCTGGTTCGTGGTCGGCGTTCCTGATGGAGCGAGCGGTGCCGAAGAGGACCGAGCAAGGGGGTGAGCTGCGGTTTTCCGGCGCCCGGGGTGTCCGTGCCCCTACGGCGTGCAAGAGTGGGGAGAGTCGGCTCGACCGCCTGTCCGCCGGTTCGGACAGCACGGCGCCGTGAGTCACGACAGCGCGAGGTCAGCGATGGATGTGCCCGCCCACACGCCCGATCCACACCGGGCCCGGCCCCCCGCCGAACTGGGTGAGGACGGGCTGAGGAAGCTGCTGGCCGGACTCACGGCCGTGCGGGACGGAGACCTCTCCACGCGGCTGCCCGACGACGCCGGCGGGCTGCTCGGCGAGATCGCCACCATCTACAACGCCATGGTGGAGCAGCTGATGCTGGTCACCTCCGAGGTCACCCGGGTCGCCAGGGAGGTGGGCGGCCAGGGGCTGCTCGGCGGTCATGCACGGGAACCGCATGTGCGTGGCGTCTGGTGGGAGCTCACCACGGGCGTCAACACGATGGCCGACAATCTGACCTCTCAGGTGCGTTCCACCGCGCAGGTCGTGACGGCTGTGGCGGGCGGCGACCTCACTCAGAAGATCAGAGTCGACGCCCGCGGGGAGATCCTGGAGCTCAAGGAGACCATCAACACGATGGTGGACCGGCTCTCCTCGTTCGCCGAGGAGGTCAGCAGGGTCGCCCGCGAGGTGGGCACGGAGGGAAAGCTCGGCGGGCAGGCCACTGTCCAGGGCGTATCGGGCACGTGGAAGGACCTGACCGACAACGTCAACTCCATGGCGAACAACCTGACCAACCAGGTACGCAACATCGCCCAGGTGACCACCGCCGTGGCGCTGGGCGACCTGAGGCGCAAGATCGATGTCGACGCGCGTGGCGAGATCCTGGAACTCAAGACCACCATCAACACCATGGTCGACCAGTTGTCGTCCTTCGCCGCCGAGGTCACGCGCGTGGCCCGCGAGGTGGGCAGCGAGGGCCGCCTGGGCGGCCAGGCCGAGGTGGAGGGCGTTTCCGGTACGTGGAAGAGGCTCACCGAGAACGTCAACGAACTGGCCGGCAATCTGACCCGGCAGGTGCGCGCCATCGCGGAGGTGACCAGCGCGGTCGCCGAGGGCGACCTCACCCGGTCCATCGCGGTCGAGGCCCCCGGAGAGGTCGGTGACCTCAAGGACAACATCAACGCCATGGTGGAGTCGCTGCGCGCGACGACACGGGCCAATGAGGAACAGGACTGGCTCAAGACACATCTGGCCCGTATCGCCGGCCTGATGCAGGGCACCAGAAGCCTCTCCGCGGTCGCCGAACTGATCATGACGGAGGTGCCCCCGCTCGTCTCCGCGCAGTACGGCGGCTTCTTCCTGGCCCAGGACAAGGGCGAGGGGCTGGAGTTGGTGATGACCGCCGGGTACGGGGTGCCCGACGACCCGGCGGCCGGTCCCCGGCGCTTCCGGCTCGGCCAGTCCCTCGTCGGGCAGGCCGCGCACAGCCGCCACACCATCACGGTCGACGATCTGCCGCCCGGCTACGCGACCGTCGTCTCCGGCACCGGCCGCATGGATCCCGGAAACCTCATCGTCCTGCCCATCGTCGTCGAGGAGCAGGTTCTCGGCGTCATCGAACTGGCCGCGCTGCGGCCTCTGACCGTCATCCACCGTGACTTCCTCGACCAGTTCATCGAGACCGTCGGCGTGAACCTCAGCTCGCTGATCGCCAATGTGCGTACCGATGAACTCCTCGACCAGTCGCAGCGCCTCACGGCCGAACTGAGCACCCGTTCAGGAGAGTTGCAGGCACGGCAGGAAGAGCTCCAGCGTTCCAACGCCGAACTGAAGGAGAAGGCGGCGCTGCTGGCCGACCGCAACCGCGACATCGAGCGAAAGAACCTGGAGATCGAGCAGGCCCGCCAGGAACTGGAGGCCCGCGCCCAGCAGCTGTCGCGCACCTCGATGTACAAGTCGGAATTCCTGGCCAATATGAGCCATGAGCTGCGGACGCCCCTCAACAGCCTTCTCATCCTTGCCCAGTTGCTCGCCCAGAACCTCGAAGGCAACCTGACGCAGAAGCAGGTCGACTACGCCGAGGTGATCCACTCCGCGGGTTCCGATCTGCTCCAGCTGATCAACGACATCCTGGATCTGTCGAAGGTCGAAGCCGGAAAGATGGACATCCATCCCGAGCCGGTTTCCCTGCATCAGCTTCTCGAGTACGTCGAGGCGACCTTCCGGCCGGTCGCGAGCGATCGCGGGCTGGCGTTCCGGGTGGTGGCCGAGCCGGGCATCCCCGGCGAACTCACCACCGACGAGGCACGGCTGCGACAGGTGCTGCGCAACCTCGTCTCCAATGCGCTGAAGTTCACGGAGGAAGGCAGTGTCGAACTCCGCGTCCACACCGCCACCGAGGCGCAGCTGCCGCCCGCTCTGAGCGATGCCGGGCCGGTGATCGCCTTCCGAGTCACCGACACCGGAATCGGCATCCCGGCCGACCGCCTGCGGAGTGTGTTCGGAGCCTTTCAGCAGGGCGACGGCACCACGTCCCGCCGCTACGGCGGAACCGGACTCGGCCTGTCCATCAGCCGTGAGGTGGCACAACTCCTCGGCGGCACCATCGTCGTGGAGAGCACCGTGGGCCGTGGCAGCACTTTCACGCTCTGTCTGCCTGTCCGGGCCCAGCACGGTGGACCGCAGGACCGCGCGGACCGGCCGGAGCATCCGGCCGGAGCGCCCGGCGAGGAGGAACCGGCCGCGGGACGCACGGTCCTGGTGGTGGACGACGACACCCGCAACATCTTCGCGCTGACCCAGGTCCTCGAGCGCGAGGGCATGCGGGTGCTCCAGGCGGACAACGGCAGGGCCGGGATCGACCTGCTCACGGAGCACGGCGAGGTGGATCTCATCGTGATGGACGTGATGATGGCCGGTATGGACGGCAATGCCACCATGGCGGCGATCAGAGAACTGCCGCGTTTTGCGGAGGTTCCCATCATCGCGGTCACCGCCAAGGCGATGCCCGGCGACCGTGCCAAGGCCCTGGCGGCCGGCGCCAACGACTATGTGGCCAAACCCGTCGACGCGGACGACCTGATGGCGCGCATCCGCACCTGGCTGACGCGCGGGCGCTGAATGAGCGCGGACGTCGGCGGACGTCAGACGACGCGGATCGCGATGAGGCTGGTGTCGTCGTCCGTGTCGCCGGTGGCCTGGCCCAGCAGCCGGTCGGCCTGTTCCTCGACCTCGCAGGAGCTCAGCTCCTCGGCCGCCCGCCGCAGCGTCTCCAGGCCCTGGTCCAGTCCGTCGTGACGGCGTTCGATGAGCCCATCGGTGTACAGCAGGAGTGTGTCACCGGGCTTCAGTTGGGTGATCGTGTCCTGGTAGGCGAAGGAGGGCAGGGCTCCCAGCAGGATGTCGTGCGGCGGTTCGATCAGCTGCGCGGTGCCGTCGCGCAGCAGGAGTGGCGGCAGGTGGCCGGCGCTCGCCCAGCGCAGTGTCCGGTCGCCCGGATCGTAAAGTGCGCAGACCGCGGTGGCTGTCGGGTGTCCCTGCGTGTGCAGCGTGACCTCGTTCAGCCACTGCATGAGCCGTCCTGGGGTGTTCCCGGTGAAGGCCAGCCCCCGCAGGGCGTTGCGCAGGGCCACCATGCCGGTGGCGGAGTCGATTCCGTGCCCGGCGATGTCTCCGACCGCGACCAGCACCTTGCCACTGGGCAGCGGGAGTACGTCGTACCAGTCCCCGCCCACGCGGTACTCCTGGACCGCGGGCCGGTAACGGGCCGTCGCCTGAAGCCCGGGCAGTCGTCGCAGGGCGGGCATCTCGGGGACGATCGCCTGCTGGAGCTGGAGCGCCAGCCGGTGTCGCAGGGCTGCCTGCGCCTGCACTGCGGTGAGTTGGTCGAAGGTCGCGGTGAGGGCCACCTCGGCGTGGAACCCGGCCGACACGTCCTGGTAAACGCCGGTGAGCCCGGTGAGGACTCCCTTGTCGAGCAGTGGCTCCGCGGCGATCCGTACATGCCGCAGCCCACCGTCCTCGCGGATGACGCGCACGACCGCGACCGCTCCCTTGTGCCGCCCGGTGAGCGTGGACAGCAGCTCGGTCAGATCGTCGCGGTCCTCCGGATGCACACGTACCAGCAGCTTCGAGAGGGGGATCGGCCGCGACTGCGGATCGACGCCGAGCACTCCGTACGCCTGCTCACTCCAGCGCGATGTACCGGCGGTCAGATCGTCCTCGAACGGTGCGACGCCCTGAAGATGGCTCACCGCGCGTGTTGCGGCCGTCCGCAGGTCGCTGCCGGTGTGCCACAGGACGACCGCCCGTTCGTCGCCGACCGGCAGGACACGCACATCGAGAAGAGGGGCGGGGGCCCCTTCGCGGTGCTCCACGGGGACGCGGGCCGCCCGCTGGAGGGAACTGGCCTCACAGGCGCGCCGGATGAGCGGCGCGAGGTCGGCATGGTGCCGGGGGAGGGCCGCTTCGAGAGGCTGCCCGACAGCCTGGTAGGTCCCACCGAGCGCTTCCGACGCCGGTTCGTTGAGGTGCTCGACCGACAGTGCGGAGGCGTCCGGCCCGCGGCGCACCGTCACCGCCGGATGGGCGAGGGCGTCGACCAGGTCGTCGAGCGGCGGCGAGAGGGACGTTTCGGCCTCCGTGGCGTTGAGTACCCGCGCCGCCACGTCGATGAGATCGGTGAGCGCCCGGCGCAGGTTCTCGTCGAGATCGGCCGGGCCCGGCCAGACGGCGAGGGCCAGCCCCACGGTCGCGCCCTGGAGCCGCAGCGGCAGCAGGGCGCGGGCGGCTTCGGGGCCCGGGCCGGGCAGGACGACGTCCATGGGCGGCCCCGATGCCAGCCACAGCGGCGAGCCCTCGGTGAGGACCGATGCGAAGGGCGCCGGGGCGCCCGGCGGGATCCACTGCCATCGTGCTGCGTCGGTGGCGCTCACTCCGGCGTGTCCGGCCAGGCGCAGACAGTCGGACTCCATGCGCCGCCACAGCCACAGACTCTGGACGCCGAGGGGGCGAAGGCCGCCCTCCAGCAAGGTTGCCGCCGCCTCGTTCACCGCCTCGTTCGCCTCGGCCGCGGTGACGACCCGGCGGATCCGGCGGGCTTCCAGGAGGGCGTCCTCGCCCCCGGTGGGGGGCGCGACGGCGATGGTTCCCGCCACGCCGTTGACGATGTCCGCGGCCAGGTCTTCCGTGCTCACGCCCGTCGCCTCGGCGAGCCGACCGAGGTGCTCGGCGGCCTCGGCGGGCGATGCCTGCAGCTGCGCCACCAGGATTCCGGTGGCCAGATCGATCAGATGCCGCCGCGTGAGTTTGTCGCGCAGACCGGCGTTGTCGGCGGCGAGGCGGGTGAGCGCGGCGGACCGTTCGTCGTGCCCACCGCTCAGGCCCGAAGGCTCCTGCGCAGGCATGATCACGACTACCCCCATCCCGGGCAGACGGCGCGATGCAGGTAATCGCGCCCGATCTGGAGTTTACGCGGCACCGAGGCGGATTGGCGGCTGCAGGCGGACTGCCGCAAAGGGATGTGAGATCCGTCCGAGGAGCGTCGGCGCCGCTCTACGGCTGCGCAGAAGTGACGGTGAAGAGGGCTCCGTCGGGATCGCGCAATGCCGCCTGGAGGCCCTGCGGCGTGGACTGCCGGTCCAGGACGACACCGCCGTTGTCCAGTGCCGCGTCGACCGTGGCCCCTACGTCCTCGACCGGGAAGTGGACGTGCCACCGCGGCCTGATCATCGGATCGGGCGCCTCCCCCGACGCTCCGGAGCTGATACGCGCCAGAACGTGCCCCTCGCTGCGGAGCACGACCTCGTCCCCCTCGTAGCTGACCTGGCAGCAGCCGGGGCGCTCCGTCGCCCACTCGAGGACCTCCCCGTAGAAGATGGCGGCATCGAAGGCGTTGCGGGTGCGCAGGCGCAGCCAGGCGGGAGCGCTCTTGCGCCACCGGTGCCAGTTGGGGATGAGCAGCCCCTCCCAGATGCCGAAGACGGCTCCGTCACGGTCTGCCGCCAGGGCGCCGCGCCCCATGGAGAACGACAGCGGGCCGACCGCGACCGTGCCGCTGCGCTCCCGGATGCGTGCCGCCGCCTCATCGGTGTCGGTCACGGCGAAGTACGGAGTCCAGTCGACCGCGACCGCCAGCCGGGGCGCAAGCGCCCCGATGCCCGCGACCGGCGCGCCGTCGTAGAAGGCGACGCTGAATTCCTCACCCATGCGGCCCTTGCGGAAGCGCCAGCCCAGTACGGCTCCGTAGAAGTCCTGTGCGGCCTGCAGGTCCCGGGCCATCAGGCTGACCCAGCAGGGCGCACCGAACACGGACGCGCTCGACGGGGCGGTCCCGGATCTGACTGCTCTCGGTTCATTGTCCATAACACTCGGTGTCCTGATCGAAAGCGCGTGGGCGGAGGGGGTGACAGGAGTCGGCTGACGGAGCCCATCCTCTCGCCGAGGAGGCGTCCTCGCGAGCGGCGCGCCCGCGAAGTCGCCCCCGCGTCACCGCCGAACCCGCTGCCCCCGCGCTTTCTGCCCGCCGTCCACTGTTTTCCGCCTCCTGGCACGGGTACCCGGCCGTGAGCACCCTGCGCAGCGATTCGTACAGCAGAAGGTTCTCCAGCAGGGATACGTCCAGGGAAGGTGAGTCACATGGGTCTTGGCGGGTGCATCATTCTGATCGCCGCCGGAGCGATACTGACGTTCGCCACCGACTGGAAGGTGGAAGGCGCCAATCTCGACGTGGTGGGCCTGATCCTTATGGCCGTGGGCATCATCGGCGTCGCCACGTTCACCAGCATCGCCAGGCGCCGGCGCGTCATCGTGCCGCCGACGACGCCGGTGGTCGACGCAGAGCGCGACCGCCGCCACTACGAGTGACGGCGCCGGTTTGGCGCAGCGGCTCAGGGGCACCCGCCGGGCTCGTCATGCCCAGTCCCCACTCGCGCCGGAGTCGATTGTGAATCGTTCCCGTGTCGTTGTCGTCGGAGCCGGATTCGCCGGCTTCCAGGCCGCCCGCGCGCTCTCCAGGACCGCCCGGGACGAGGCCGAGATCATCCTGCTCAATCCCACCGACTACTTCCTCTATCTGCCGCTGCTGCCGCAGGTCGCGGCGGGAATCCTGGAGCCCAGGCGAGTGACCGTCTCGCTCCCCGGCGCTCTGCCGCGGGTACGCCTGCAGCTGGGCGAGGCCAGGGAAGTCGATCTGGACGCGCGGCGCGTCCGCTTCACCGATCCCGAGGGCCGCTCCGGCACATTGGAGTACGACCGTCTGGTGCTGGCCGTCGGAAGTGTGAACAAGCTCCTCCCCGTGCCGGGGGTCGCCGATCACGCCCATGGGTTCCGCGGCATTCCCGAGGCCCTCTACCTGCGCGACCACATCACCCGTCAGATCGAGCTCGCCGACGTCGCCGCGAGTGCGGGGGAAAGCGCCTCGCGCCGTACCTTCGTGGTCGTCGGCGCCGGGTACACCGGAACGGAAGTCGCCGCTCAGGGCGGGCTGTTCACGGACGCGCTGACACGCAAACGGCGCGCCGGGTCCGGCGGCCGGGCACGCTGGGTGCTGGTCGACATCGCCGACCGCGTCCTGCCCGAGCTGGACCGCCGGCTGTCCTCGACGGCCGACCGGGTGCTGCGCCGGCGCGGTGTCGACGTACGTACCGGGTCGTCGGTCAAGGAGGTCACGGAGGACGGAGTACTGCTGGACGACGGGGAGTTCATCGAGACGAGGACATTGATCTGGTGCGTGGGCGTACGTCCCGACCCGCTGGTGTCCGAGATCGGACTCCCCGTCGAACGAGGGCGTCTCGTGGTCGAGCCCCGGCTTGGCGTTCCCGGGCATCCCGAGGTCTTCGCCTGCGGCGACGCGGCCGCCGTGCCGGACCTGACCCGGCCCGGCGAGTACACGCCGATGACCGCCCAGCACGCCTCGCGCCAGGGCAAGCTGGCCGGACTCAATGTCGCGGCCTCACTCGGCGACGGCGACCAGCGCCCGTACGAACATCATGATCTGGGCTTCGCCGTGGACCTCGGAGGCGTCCAGGCCGCCGCGAACCCGCTGGGCATTGCGCTGTCCGGGCCGCTCGCGGGCGCCGTGACCCGCGGCTATCACCTGGCAGCCATGCCCGGCAACCGGGTGCGTGTCGCCGCGGACTGGCTGCTGGACGCTGTGCTGCCGCGTCAGGCCGTCCAGCTGGGTCTCGTCCGTTCCTGGGCAGTTCCGCTGGACACCGCTTCACCGGAACTCGCCCATGTCCCCGGCCCGGCCACCGCCAAGGAGGAGTGAGATGCGAACCGAACAACTGGCAGAACTGGGCCAGCAGTTGCGTGTGGACTCCGTTCGGGCCGCCGATGCGGCGGGCTCCGGGCACCCGACGTCCTCCATGTCGGCGGCGGACCTTGCCGCCGTGCTGCTGGCCAACCATCTGCGCTACGACTTCGACCGGCCCGGCCATCCCGGCAACGACCGGCTGATCTTCTCGAAGGGACATGCCTCACCGCTGCTGTACGCCCTCTACCGGGCCGCCGGCGCCGTCGACGAGAAGGAACTCCTCACCTTCCGCCAACTCGGCAGCCGTCTCGAAGGACACCCCACCCCCCGCCTGGCGTGGGTGGACGTGGCCACCGGGTCGCTCGGGCAGGGCCTGCCGGTCGGTGTCGGCATGGCGCTCGCGGGCAAGAAGCTCGACCAGATCCCCTATCGGGTGTGGGTGTTGTCGGGCGACAGCGAAATGGCCGAGGGGTCCGTATGGGAAGCCGTCGAGCACGCAGCGGACGAACACCTCGACAATCTGACGCTGATCATCGATGTGAACCGCCTCGGCCAGCGCGGCCCGACGCGCCACGAGTGGAACCTCGGCGCCTACGCCCGCAGGCTGCAGGCCTTCGGCTGGCACACCGTGGAGATCGACGGCCACGACGTCGGCGCGGTCGACGAGGCACTGGCCGAGGCCCGCACCACTTTCCGCCGGCCCACCGCGGTCATCGCCCGGACCCGCAAAGGCCGAGGCGTCTCATCCGTCGAGGACCGGGAGGGCATGCACGGCAAACCGCTGCCCGACGCCGACGAAGCCATCGAGGAACTCGGTGGACCGCGCCACATCCATGTCGATGTCCAGCCGCCGCCCGCGGCACGCGTGCTGCACGGCACCCGCGGCGCGCCCGCCGAGCCGCCGCGCTTTGAGATCGGTGAGTCGGTCGCGACCCGTACCGCCTACGGACAGGCCCTGGCGGCACTCGGCTCGGAGCGCGCCGACGTCGTGGCCCTCGACGGCGAGGTCGGCGACTCGACCCGTACCGAATACTTCGCCAAGGCGCACCCCAGCCGCTACTTCGAGTGCTACATCGCCGAGCAGCAACTCGTCGCGGCAGCCGTGGGGATGCAGGCGCGGGGATATGTGCCCTACGCCGCCACGTTCGCGGCCTTCCTGACCCGTGCCCACGACTTCATACGGATGGCAGCCGTCAGCCGGGCGAACATCAGGCTCGTCGGCTCGCACGCGGGAGTCGCCATAGGCCAGGACGGACCGTCCCAGATGGGACTCGAGGATCTTGCGATGTTCCGTGCGGTGCCCGCCAGCACCGTGCTCTATCCCTGTGACGGCAACCAGACGGCCCGCCTGGTCGACGCCATGGCGGCTACGCCCGGTGTCAGCTATCTGCGCACCAGCAGGGGGGACATGCCGGTCCTCTACGGCCCCGGCGAGAAGTTCGCCGTCGGCGGGTGCAAGGTGCTGCGGTCGAGCGATCGGGACCGGTTGACCGTGGTCGCCGCGGGAGTGACAGTCCATGAAGCGCTGGCGGCGGCCGAACTGCTGGAGCGCGAAGGCATTGCCGTGCGGGTCGTCGACCTCTACTCGGTCAAGCCGGTCGACGCGCGGACGCTTCAGGAGGCGGCCGACGAGACACGATGCCTGGTGACCGTCGAGGACCATCGCCCGCAGGGCGGCCTGGGGGACGCGGTCGCGGAAGTCTTCTCGGACGGGCGCCCGGCTCCCCGGCTGGTGCGGCTCGGAGTCCGGAACATGCCCGCATCGGCCACGCCCGAGGAGCAGTTGCGTGTCTCGGGTATCGACGCCGATTCGATCGCGGTCGCCGCACGGCTGCTCGTGGAAGAAGCGGTGGTGCGCTGAGCATGAGCACCTGCGCACTCGGCCGGGTGCCGGCACTGCCGGCGCACTCGGCCGGGTCCGCGGTCCCGCCCCGCGCCGCCTCGACGCCTTTCGCCGGCAGGCGGACAGGAAAGGGGAAGAAACAGGAAAACGGCGGCCCTGAGGGCCGCCGCTCTCCATTCCTTTCTCGCTACCACCGGTACCAGCGAGAACGTGTGCCGCCCGCCGATGTCGTCCGCATCAGGAATCCGAGCAGCCATACGACGAGGACAATGATGGCAATCCACCAGAGCGCCTTCACGGCGAAACCGACACCGAAGAGAATCAGTGCGAGAAGCAGAACGAGCAGGATGGGAACCATAGTCTGTACCTCCAATCAGCGGGTGCCCCCTCTTCTCCGGCGTACACATCGAGGACGTGCCACATGACACAGGAAGCGCAAGACAGCCCGGAGCGCGGCAGGGACGAGACGCCGGAGGAGAGGGCAGACCGGAGATGGACCGACCTGCTGCAGGAATTGAGGGTCGCTCAGACCGGCGTTCAAATCCTGTTCGGATTTCTGCTCGCGGTGGCCTTCCAGCCCCGGTTCGCCCAGCTTTCCGACACCGATCGCCACATTTATCTGGTCACCGTGCTGCTGGGGGCGGCGACGACCGGCGCTCTCGTCGGGCCGGTCTCCTTCCATCGCCTCCTGACCGGCCAGCGGCTCAAGCCGCAGACGGTCGACTGGGCTTCCCGCCTCACAGTCGTGGGCCTGGTTCTGCTGTTGTGCACGATGGCGTCCGCGCTGCTGCTCATCCTGCGGATCGTCGTCGCCGATGAGGTCGCGCTGTGGCTTGTGATCGGGATGGTCGCATGGTTCATCGTCTGCTGGTTCGTCCTGCCCTTCTGGGCCCGCGCCATCAGCCGCCGAACCGACGAATGACCCACGCGGGCGGCGCTGTGGGCGACAGGCGTCAGTCGCCGGGCGCCTCCGTGATGTCGAGGAAGACATGGTCCGCTTCCGGCCACGTTTCCCGGATCTGCCGCTTGATGCGTACGCAGATGAGCTCGACCTCCTCGCTGTCGAAGCCCGGCGTCAGATCGACCCGTGCCGCCACGAGCGTCGAATCCAGGCCGAGCCGCATGGTGAGCAGCGCGGCGACCCTGTGGATCTCCTCCTGGTCGTCGAGAAGTTCGCGGATGCCCCCGCTGAGCTCCGGATCGACCGCCTCGCCGATCAGCCGGTCGCGCGCCTCCCTGCCCAGCCGGTAGGCGATGTACACGAGAAGCGCGCCGATGGCGAGAGACGCGGACGCCTCCCAGACCACCTGACCGGTGATCAGATGAAGCGCCATTCCGGCCATCGCGAGCACGACTCCGAGCACCGCGGTGCTGTCCTCGGCAATGACGGTCCGCAGCGCGGGGTCTCGCGCCCCCTTCTCTTTGCGCATCTGGTGCAGGGCGCGCAGCAGTGATCCGCCCTCGGCGAGCAGCGCCACGAACAGGACGGCCAGGCCGGCCACATAACCCTTGTGGGATTCCTGCGGGTTTGTGGCCAATGCGTGGAGGCCCTGATAGAACGAGAAGCAGCCACCCATGACGAAAATTCCCACGGCCGCCAGCAGAGCCCAGAAATAGCGCTCCTTGCCGTAGCCAAAGGGGTGGCGGGTATCCGGTGGGAGGTGGCTCCGGCGCAGCGCGATGAGCAGGAAAACCTCGTTCGTGCTGTCGGCGACCGAGTGGGCGGCCTCGGAGAGCAGCGCGGGGGAGCCCGCCGCGAGACCCCCGACGGCCTTCGCCACGGCGATCACCAGATTCGCGGCGAGCGCCACCAGGACGGTGACGCGCGTCTTTGCGTCGGAATGGTTGCGCTTCATTTCGGTCACCGTATGGGTTCCTACCGTTTCGGGCGAGCCCGTCAACTGCGCCGAGTGGGCGACAGATTGGGTGACGCGAGTCAGTCAGAGAAAAGGGTGGGGTGGGTGTAAACGTCCGGGAGCTTGGCGGTACTGTGCGCGCACCGCCAGATGGGTGGCGCGGCAACCGTGGAGGAATGAGTGACAACAAACAACAGATCGTGGCGGCGTGCAGGAGCCTTCGCGACGATCGCGACGGTCAGTGCACTCGGCGTCGGCCTGGCCGCCGGCACCGCGCAGGCGCACACTCCCGTGTGGGAGGTTTCCTGCACCGAGGTCGGCGTCGACCTCACCGCCTACAGCCCGAAGGAAGACAACACCGTGACCGTCACGGTGGACGGCAAGGACCTGCTGCCCACCGAGACGTTCAAGGGAAACTTCCACAAGAAGCTCGAGCTCCCCAAGCACGACAAGGAGCTCACCGTCCGTCTCGTCGTGAAGGCAGGCGACGACGACAAGTTCTCGCGCGACGAGACCAAGACGGCGCCCGTGTGCGACGACAAGCCGAGCCCGACGCCGACCCCGTCGCAGACCACTCCGGCGCCGAGCGAGACTCCGAGCGACACCCCGAGCACCGCCACCAGCTCCGCCGAGGTGCCCCCGGCTTCGACCAAGCCGAGCCCCGCGGGTGACCTGGCCGAGACGGGCTCCTCCAGCTCCACTCCGCTGATCGCCGGCGCTGCCGCCGTGGTCATAGTCGCGGGTGGCGGCATCATGTGGGCCGCGCGCAAGCGGCGCAGCGCGCAGCACTGACCCCGGCGCGCGCTGCCGCGGGGAACGAGCCGCGAAGCGCCGCCGCAGCTGCGCACACCGAAAGGGCGGGCCGTCAGCCGACGGCCCGCCCTTTCCGCGTTGTTGTCAGGCCGTGGCGTCGCCCTCGACGACCCGCCCGGGGGTGCCGTCGACGCCGGCCGGGACATCGCCCGCAACCGTCACTCGGTGCAGCAGGCGCAGGCAGAGTTGCGGGCCGGTTCCGGCGCACGCCCGGCGCACTCCCGTGAGCGTGACCGCCCGGTCCTCCGACGTGTCGGCATGTCGTCAGCCTCTGTTCTCCCTCGGTTCTCACGGCCCCCTGGTGCGGTTGTCCCGGCCCCGCGATGCTGGGCGATGACAGCGCTTGCTGCGACTCAACTCACCGTATTCCGGGAGCAGTTGTGGGCCTTGGGAGAGCAAGACGCTCCATTGTGCTGGTCACGACGGTGTCCGCCCTCGTGGTGGGGGCGATGTCCCCAGCCGTCGCCGACTCCACACCCGACCCCCGTCCCCGCGATGCGTCGGAAGTGTTACGCCCGCTCACGGCGCCGCCCGCGAGCACCGCGGCCGGAAGCCCACGGGCCGTGGCCGACGGTGACGGAATCGAGACCGCGCGCAGCGCCCGGCCGATTGCTCCGGGCATCAGCCTCACCTCGTACGACCGGCTGGAATCGGACAAGTGGCTGCGGGTCGACGCGCTTTCGGTCGACCTCGGAGGCAGCGGCGTAGAGGCGGACTATCTCTCCTCGGGCAAGGTCGCAGACCGCCGCGCCGTCTCCGAACTTGCCGCCCGGCACGACCCGGGCCCCGGCCGGCGCACGGTCGCGGCCATCAACGCCGACTTCTTCGACATCAACCAGACCGGTGCGCCGCTGGGCCCCGGCATCAAGGACGGCAAGGTCACCCACTCACCGGCTGCGGGTGCCAACCGGGCCGTCGGGATCGGACCCGGGAACGCGGGACGCGTCCTGAAGCTGTACTTCGACGGCACCCTGACACTGCCCTCGGGCACGCACCCGCTGACCGCGTACAACGCCGCCAACGTCCCGGCGGGCGGCATCGGCGCGTACACCGCGGCCTGGGGGACGGCCGACCGGGCGCTGACCGTCGACGCCGCAACTCCCGTCGCAGAAGTCCTCGTTCGCGACGGCACGGTGGCCGAGGTCGCGGGCCGGCCCGGCAGTGGGCCGATCGCTCCGGACGCCACCGTCCTGGTCGGCCGCGAAGCCGGGGCAGGGCTGCTCGCCGCGCTGAGGCCGGGCGACCCCGTCGCCCTGGAGTACCGGCCGCGCACCGACAGCGGCCCCGTTCCGCGCACCGCGGTCGGCGGCCGTGAACTCCTCGTCGTCGACGGGGTGCCCCAGAACCACGACGGCGAGGGCAACAACACCGCCGCTCCCCGCACCGCCGTGGGTTTCTCCAGGGACGGCCGCGCGATGCAGGTCATCACCGTCGACGGCCGGCAGGCCGACAGCGGCGGCGTCACCCTCACCGAACTCGGCCTGATGATGAAGCAGGCCGGTGCGCACAGCGCCCTGAATCTCGACGGGGGCGGATCCTCGACACTTGTCGCCCGCGAACCCGGCAGTGACGCGCTCCAGGTGGAGAACAGCCCCTCGGACGGCAGCGAGCGCACAGTCCCCAACGGGCTCGCACTCACCGCGCCCGACGGCAGCGGGCGGCTGCGCGGCTTCTGGGTCGAGACGCGTACGCCCGCCGGGGTGTCACCCACCGCCGACCCGGTCAAGGGCGGCCACCCCGAGCGGGTCTTCCCCGGGCTGACCCGCCGCCTCACCGCCGCCGGTTACGACGAGACGTACGGACCGGCGGCCGGAACCCCGCACTGGCGTACCGCCAGGCCCTCGGTGGGCCGGGTCGACGACCAGGGTGTCTTCCGGGCCCGGGACAGCGGCACCACCGAGGTACGCGCGGAACGCGCGGGCGCCCGCGGCAGCACCCGGCTGACGGTCCTCGACGACCTTGCCCGGATCGAACCGACCACCCAGCGCGTCGGCTTCGCCGACGCGAGCGCCACCGGCACATTCGGCGTCCTGGGCCTCGACGCGCAGGGCAACAGCGCGCCCGTCGAACCGGCCGACGCCGAACTCGCCTACGACCACACCCTCTTCGACATCCGCGACGACGGACGGGGCTCCTTCACCGTCAGATCCCTCACGGGCAGCGGCGCCGGGCGGATCACGGTGACTGTCGACGGCCTCACCACCGTTCTGGCTGCCGGCGTGGGCCTCACCGAACAGGCCGTCTCGGGGTTCGACGACGCGGCGGCCTGGACCTTCAGCCAGGCGCGAGCGAGCGGTTCGGTCGCGGCGACGCCCGACGGACAGAGCGGCACCGGCCTTGAGCTCACCTACGACTTCACGCAGTCGACGGCCACCCGCGCCGCATACGCCAACCCGCCGGGGCCGATTCCCGTCCCCGGCAGGCCGCAGTCCTTCATGCTCTGGATCAAGGGCGACGGGAAGGGCGCCTGGCCCACTCTGCACCTCAAGGACGCCGCCGGGTCTGACCAGCTTCTGCGCGGGCCGTACGTCACCTGGACCGGCTGGCGGCAGGTGACCTTCGCGGTGCCGCCGGGGGCCGCGACGCCGCTGTCCGTCGTCCGCTTCTATCTGGCCGAGACCGCGGCCACGAAGCAGTACACGGGGAAGGTCGTCGTCGACAGTCTGAACGCGCAGGTGCCGCCGGCGGTCGACCTGCCCGTGCAGCCGCGTACGGCCGATCCGCTGATCGACCCGGCGGCCGAAACCGAGGCCAGGGACTGGCAGTTCGCGGTCATGTCCGACGCACAGTTCGTGGCCCGCGACCCCGACAGCGCGATCGTCGCCCAGGCACGGCGGACCCTGCGCGAGATCAAGGCCGCGCGGCCCGACTTCCTCATCGTCAACGGCGACCTGGTCGACGAGGGCTCGCCGGCGGACCTCGCCTTCGCTCGTCGCGTGCTGACCGAGGAGCTGGGCGACGAGCTGCCCTGGTACTACGTGCCGGGCAACCACGAGGTGATGGGCGGAACGATCGCCAACTTCATCGCCGAATTCGGGCCCCCGCACCGTGTGTTCGACCATCGCGGTACACGCTTTCTCACCCTGGACACGTCGAGCCTGAGCCTGCGGGGCGGGGGCTTCGCCCAGATCAAGGAGGTGCGGGCGCAGCTGGAAGCGGCGGCGAACGACCCGGGCGTCAGCTCGGTGATGCTCGTCGAGCATGTGCCGCCGCGTGACCCGACCGTCCAGAAAGCCAGCCAGCTCGGCGACCGCAAGGAGGCGGCGCTGATCGAGCAGTGGCTCGCGGAGTTCCGCCGTACGACGGGGAAGGGGGCGGGGCTCATCGGCAGCCATGTCGGCGTCTTCCACGCGGACCACGTGGACGGTGTGCCGTATCTGATCAACGGCAACTCGGGCAAGGCGCCGGCGGGACCGGTGAACGAAGGCGGTTTCACGGGCTGGTCGCTGGTCGGCGTCGACACGGTGTCCCGGCTGGAGCAGCTGACCGGCCGGCTCCGTCCGTGGGAGGGACTGCCCGACTGGGTGTCCGTCCAGACCCGCGCCCATGTCGACGGGCTGACGCTCGACGCGCCCACGGTACTGCGGCCGGGCAGCAGCGAGCCCGCGGGGGCGACGGTCACCCAGGGAGTGCGCCGGATCCCGGTCGCGTTCCCGCTGAGCGCGGACTGGACGGGCTCGCCGAACCTGTTCATCGGCGCGCCGGAGGATGCGCGCCATCGGCATGTGGCGGTGTTCGACCCGAGGACAGGGCGGGTGACGGGGCTGCGGCCGGGGACGGTGACGCTGGCGGTGACGGCCGGGGGCGTGACGCGACGCGGGGAGATCCGCGTGGCTGCGCAGGGGGTGGGTGCTGCGGCGTAGGGGGCGCCTGTGTGAAGGTGAGGCTGGGCGCCCGGGCGCCGCGCTGTACGGGATCTTCGCGGGCCGCGGCGAGTTCGCCGGCCGACGCCTGCTGTCCGCCGAAGCGGCCGAATGCGTCCGGGAGGGCCAGGGCAGCTGCCGGGACCTGGTGCTCGGAGCCGGATTCGAGCATGAGACGGAGGTCGGGCTCGGCCTCTGGCTGAGTGGCGAGAACGGTTCGTACGGACCCAATCCCCGGGCTTTCGGGCACGACGGCTTCGGCGGCTCCTGCGGACTGGCCGACCCGGAGGCCGGCATCAGCCTCGGCTACGTCATGAACCGCATGGGCCCCAGCATTGCCGACGATCCACGGAAGACGGCCCTCGTGGACGCCCTGTACGAGGCGGTCCGGCCGCCGCTGTAGCCCGATCCCGAATCGGACGACGGCCCTTCCGGATTCTTGCAACACGTTCTACTGTGTGCGCCGCGCACGCGACGGATCGCGAGACTCCTGGAGGGGCCGTGCACCTCGAATACACGCCTGAGCAGCAGCAGTTGCGCGCCGAGCTGCGTACGTACTTCGCCGAACTCGTGCCGGACAACGTGTACGCCCGCTACGGCGACCCGGGCGAACAGAAGCGCTTCTACCGCGAGACCGTGCGCCGTCTCGGCACCGACGGATGGCTGGGCGTCGGGTGGCCCAAGGAGTACGGCGGTCGCGGTCTCAGCCCCATGGAGCAGTTCATCTTCTTCGACGAGGCCGCCCAGGCGGGCGTACCGCTGCCGCTGATGGCCCTCAACACCGTCGGTCCGACGATCATGCAGTTCGGCACCGAGGAGCAGAAGGCCCACTTCCTGCCGAAGATCCTCTCCGGCGAGATCGACTTCGCGATCGGTTACAGCGAACCCGACGCGGGTACCGACCTCGCGGCGCTCAAGACCCGCGCGGTACGCGAGGGCGATGAGGACACCGGCACGTACACCGTCAACGGGCAGAAGATCTGGACCACCAACGGCGACACCGCGGACTGGGTCTGGCTGGCCGTGCGCACCGACCCCGACGCCCCACCCCACAAGGGCATCACCATGCTGCTGGTGCCGACGTCCGATCCCGGCTACTCCTGCACCCTCATCAACACCCTCGCCTCGCACGACACCACCGCCAGCTACTACGAGAACATCCAGGTTCCCGCATCCCGCCGGGTCGGCCAGGAGAACAAGGGCTGGCGGCTGATCACCAACCAGCTCAACCACGAGCGCGTCACCCTCGCCGCCCACGGCACCATGGCCATCCGCGCCCTCCACAACGTCCAGCGTTGGGCCGCCGACGCCAAACTCGCCGACGGACGGCGGGTCATCGACCTCGGCTGGGTACGCAGGCGCCTGGCGCAGACCCACACCAGGCTCGACGCGATGAAACTGCTCAACTGGCAGATGGTGGGCGCCGTCCAGGAGGGCACCCTGACCCCGCAGGACGCCTCCGCGGTCAAGGTCTACGGCTCCGAGGCGCGCCGCGAGGCGTATGCCTGGCTGATGGAGGTCACCGGCGCGGCGGGCCCGCTCAAGGAAGGCTCGGCGGGAGCCGTCCTGCACGGCGAACTGGAGCGCGGCTACCGATCCGCCGTGATCTTCACCTTCGGCGGCGGCAACAACGAGATCCAGCGCGAGATCATCTCCTGGATCGGACTGGGGATGCCGCGGGTACGGCGGTGAACGTGTCTGAGCAGGCATCTTCGTTGTCAGGTGGATCTGGCTTCAGGAACGCTACGAAACAGGGCGCATTGTTGGTTAGGGTGACAAGTAGAAACTGATCCCGATGCCCTCGGCCAGGGCGATGACCAGGCTGACGGGTTCGGTGCCGCACAGGGTTACGGCTCCCGCGGAGTCGTACAAGCCAGGAGCGGGTGCCCGCGGGGCAGTTGTGGTCGCGGAGGGTGGGTCGGACACAACGGGGGGCGCGTTGGATGGCCTGAATGGAGCAGACCTGGAGGTCAATACCGCAGGTCCGCCGGACCGCGGTGGGCGTGTGACCGGTCGGCCGGTGCCCGCGGTGCTGCCCTCGTCGCTGCGCGCGTGGCTCGGGCTGATCGCGGCCCTCGCCGCGCTGGTGGTCGTCGTGCTCGGGGTCCTGTACGCCGGCCACGACGAGCCCGGCATGGCGGACAGGTGGATCATCCGGCCGACGGCGGACAGCGTGGGGCCGCCGTGGCGGCGCGTCGCTCTGGCCATGGACTTCCTGGGGGAGCCCGCCGGATCGGCGACGCTGGTCGTGGCCACCGTGACCGGCTGCCTGCTGCTTCGGCGTCCTCGCGCGGCGATGTTCGTCGTTGCCGGGGTCGGCATCACCGTGGGATCGGCCACGCTGCTCAAGTCCCTGGTGGGACGCACCATCCACGGCGACGACAACCTGTCCTATCCGAGCGGGCACACCGCCTTCCTCACCGCGCTCGCTCTCGTGGTGGCGCTGCTCGCGACCGGCCGGCTCGGCCTCGGCAGGACGGCCGGCACGTCACTCGTGCTCGCCGCGGCGCTGGTTGCCGGCGCCGCCATGGGCTGGGCGCAGGTCGCCCTGGGCGCGCACTACCCGACCGACGTCCTCGGCGGCTGGTGCACCGCGCTGGCGGTGATTCCGGCGACCGCGTGGCTGGCCGACCGGCTGGTCGACGCCGGTCGGCGGGTGCGCCGCTGACGCCACGTCACGTCACGCCAAGCGGCGGAATACGGGCTTCACCGGTCGCCCGGCCAGCCAGGGGGTGGGGTCGGCGGCGTCCAGTGCCTTCCGGTACACGGCACATGCCTGGGCCACCACATCGACGGTGCGGTCGACGTCGGCGTCGCTGAGCGCGCTGCTCACCACGAACGACGGGGCCAGCACCCCGCCCGCGAGGAGCCGCCGCAGGAACAGGGTGCGGTACTGCTGCGACGGCTGCCCGTTCTCGTCGAGGGTGGCGAAGACCAGGTTGCTGGCCCGGCCCCGAACAACGAGATGGTCGCCGACGCCCATGCCGGCCGCGGCGTCGCGGACACCGGCGGCCAACCGCTCGCCGAGTCCGTGCAACTGCGCGGTGACGCCCTCCTCGACGTAGGTGGCTTGCACGGCCATCGCGGCGGCCAGGGAGTGCGTTTCCGCACCGTGCGTGGTGGACAGCAGGAACACCCGGTCGTCCGAGTGACGCAGCCCGCCCCGCTCCATCAGGTCGCGGCGCCCGGCCAGCGCGGAGACGGCGAACCCGTTGCCCAGCGCCTTGCCGAACGTGGAGAGGTCGGGGACGACGCCGTACAAGCCCTGGGCGCCCGCCTCGGACCAGCGGAAGCCGGTGATCATCTCGTCGAAGATCAGTACGCATCCGTGCCGGTCGGCCAGCTCGCGCAGGTCGGCGAGGTACCCGGCCGGCGGCTCGGTGTGGGTGGCGGGTTCGAGGATCAGGCAGGCGACCTCGTCCTGGTACCGGGTCAGCAGTTCCTCCGTGGCGGCCAGGTCCCCGTATGGGAATGCCACCGTGAGCTCGTTGGTCGCCGCCGGAATGCCGGCGGACATCGGCGTGGTGCCGATGAACCAGTCGTCGACGGAGAAGAACGGATGGCCGCCGCAGATGGCCACCCGCGGCCGCCCGGTGACGGCGCGGGCAAGGCGCACCGCGGCGGTGGTGGCATCGGAGCCGTTCTTCGCGAACTTCACCATCTCGGCGGTGGGCACCGTGGCCAGGAAGCGTTCCGCGGCCTCGACCTCCATGATGGACGGCCGGACGAAGTTGCTGCCGCGGTCGAGTTCCCGCCGCACCGCCTCGATCACGCGCGCGTGGGCGTGGCCGAGGCTGACCGATCGCAGGCCGGACCCGTACTCGATGTAGCGGTTGCCGTCGATGTCCCACACGTGGGCACCGCGGCCGTGGCTGATGACCGGGGCCAGGTTGTCGGGGTACTGGTCGTCGCCCTTGGCGTAGGTGTGCGCGCCCCCGGGGATCATGGCGTGCAGCCGCTCGTTCGCCCTCCGCGACCGGGGGAGGAGGAGTTCTTCGGTGTTCTCGGTGTCCACGCCAACCTCAACTCTCTATTTGCTTCAGGACCTCGGCGAGGCTCGGCGCCTCCCGGTCCCGCTGGGACATCGACGTGACCGGCAGCGGCCAGTCAATGGCGAGGTCCGGGTCGTCGAACGCGATCGTCACGTCCTCGGCCGGATCGTGCGGGCGGTCGATCCGGTACGAGATGTCGGCGGTTTCGGTCAGCGCCTGGAAGCCGTGCGCGCACCCCGCCGGGATGTAAAGGGTCACCTGCCTCTCGCCGGACAGCTCGAAGAAGGCCAGGTTGCGGTAGGTCGGCGAGTCCTTCCGCAGGTCCACGACGACGTCGAAGATCCCCCCGTACGAGCACCGCACCAGCTTGGCCTCGCCGGCGCCGGAGCGCAGGTGCAGGCCGCGCAGCACGCCCCGGACCGAGCGGGACAGGCTGTCCTGAACGAAGGCGTCCGGGTCGAGGCCCACCGAGCGGACCACGTCGGCGTCGAAGGTGCGGCAGAAGAAGCCGCGCTCGTCGGCGTACGGCGTCGGCTCGAAGAGGTACGCGCCCGCGATCGCCGGGACTTCGGTCGCTTTCATGGAGCCTCCCGCAGGGCGTGGGCGTGGTCGGCCGCCGGGAACACGGCCGCGGTCAAGGCGGTGAACTGGTGCTCCAGGCGCCGGGCGGCGGCCAGGTTCCGCTCGATGAGGGTCTGCCGCAGCTCAGCCGATCGCTTCTCCAGCGACCTGAACTGTTCGAGGAGTTTGCCGGCGTCGACCTCGCGCGCCGGGTGGCAGTACGCGCCGAGCCCCATCTGCGCCATGAGCGCGTCACTCTTCGCCGCATAGCTGAGGGCGAGCACCGGCGTGCCGGTCTTCAGCGCGCAGATCAGGTTGTGGTACCGGACCGCCACCACGGTGTCGGCAGCCGCCATCTCCTTCATCAGGTCGGCCAGCGCGGCCGGTTCGGCGGCGGTGACCAGCGGCGAGCCCACCGCGTCGAGGATCGCGGCGACCACCGACTCGTCGCACCTGTCGCCGGTGAGCAGCCGGACCGGCCTGCCCTCCTCGACCAGCGTGCGGACGAACCGGATCGTCCCGTCGAGGTAGCGCCGGAATATCTCCTCGGCCCGATCGCGGTCGTCGTTGCCACCGTGGAAGTCCATGACGCCGACGCACACCGGGCCGGGCGGTCCCGAGGGCGCGCCCGCAGGCGGCGTCGGCAGGGCGAACGCGAGGTCGGGGTAGACCTCGTCGCGCGCGGTGTTCACGCCCATCGCCCGCATCGCGTCACGGGACTGGGTGTCCCGGTACGAGCGGTACGCGGCCAGCCTCGCCGACCAGCGCACCAGGGTCCGGGTCGGCCGGTTGCCGATCTCGGCGGCACCGACGCTGACCAGCGCGACTCGGGTGCGAAGCAGCCGGCCGGATGCGCAGAGCAGGAACAGCGAGTACGGGAAGCCCCACGGCCGCAGCGGCAGCGTGGCCTCCAGGACGCCCATGCCCGGCACGATCACCACGTCGTGCCGGCGCACCCAGGCAGCGGTGCGGAAGACGTCGACGAGTTTGCCCAGACCCTTCCCCGCGATCGCGCCCGCACGCGAGGCGGTCCGGTACTCCCCGCGGTACCAGTGCAGCCGCGTCGCAGGGATCCGGAACCGGGCCGTAACGGCCTCGGCTCCGCCGCACAGCGCGTCCACGGCCGCCTCCGGGTGCCTGTCCCGGAGGTAGCCGAGCACGGCCTCGAGTGACCCGTCGTTGCCGAGGTTGCCGGAGCCGAGCAGCCCGAACACCCCTACGCGCAGCTCAGTCTCCTTCGCGGGCGTCATGGCCGCCTCCCCTCGCGTCCGGCGACCAGGGCGTCGACGGAGACGGTCGGCTTGGCCGGGTCGACGGGGGCACGGTCCTCGACCCGCTCACCGGCGCCCGGCCGGACCCGGCTGGTCATCCACGCGGCCAGGTGGCGGTAGCACGCGCGCCGGTCGGCCGGGGACAGCGGGGCCCGCCGGATCGCGGAGGCGAAGCCCCAGACGTACTCGGCGAGCAGCCGCGGCGTCGGGTGCAGCAGCCCCGCCCGGCGCGGGTCCAGGTTGACGCACCGGGAACGCTTGGACGGGTTCGCCCGCTCGGCGCGGGTGGGGTGGTCGCGGCGGAAGTACAGGAGTTCGGGGACCTGGTGGAAGGGGCCGTGCAGGGTGATCTCGGCGACGTAGGTGCGGTCCGCGTGGTGGTAGCTGTCCATCGGCTTCACCCGGCGCAGTCTGTCGGCCCGGAACACCCCGTAGAAGTCGTCGCCACCGGTCTCGAACAGCAGACTGCGGAAGCGCTCCGGCGCGTGCGGCGAGTCGGTGGCGAGCCCGTACTCGTACGGGACCTTCACCTTGCCGTCGCCGTCGATGACCGCCTGGCCGGTGTGCGCGAGGATCATCTCCGGCCGCTCGTCCAGCGCCTCCACGCAGACCCGCAGCAGCTCCCGGCCGTACAGGTCGTCGTGCGAGGCCCACTTGAACAGCTCGCCGCGGGACTCGGCGAACACATGGTTGTGGTTCGGCGTGGCACCGATGTTCCGGGACAGCCGGAGGTAGCGGATGCGGGAGTCCTTCGCGGCGTACTTCCGGCAGATGTCCTGGGTCCCGTCGGCCGAGGCGTTGTCGGAGATGACGAGCTCGAAGTCCTCGTAGGTCTGGCCGAGCAGGGCGTCGAGCGACTCGGCCAGGTATTCCTCGCCGTTGTACACGGGCAGGCCGATGCTCAGCCTGGGTTGCGCAGTCATGACGTCCTCACTTCGCGGATCGGTTCTTGAGCGTGCTCGCGCAGGGCGGACCGCAGTTGCAGCCACCAGAGGGCCGAGCCGCTGACGGTCGCGGCGGCGACGCCCCAGGCCGAGCCGACCGCGCCGGCTGCGGCCGCACCGCCGAGGCCGCCGCCGACGTAGCACGCGGAGGCGAACAACTGGCAGCGCAGGCTGCGCCGGGCCGCGCCGAGCGCGCGCAGCCCGGCCGCCGCGCCGGTGCCGAGGCCCGCGCCGGCGACACCGAGGCTGATCGGCACGATGAGCTGCGAGGCGGAGTGCCAGACGTCGCCGAGCACCATCTCGCCGAGCCGGCCGGGCATCAGCAGCAGCGCCCCGCCCCACAGCAGCGCGCCGACGGCCTGCCCCCCGCCGAGGAGCAGGCAGAACCTGCCCAGTTGATGCGGGGCCTGCCGCAGTACCCGTGCCGCCTCCGGGACGGTGACAAGCGAAAGCCCCATGAGCACGGCCAGGAAGGGGCCGAGCAGTAGCTCGGCGCCCCGAACCGCGCCCACCGCGCCGACCCCGACGATCGCGCCGAGCCCGTACGCCCGCAACTGGCTCGCGCCACTGAGGCTGACGTTCTCGACCAGGTACCGGTAGCCGAGATCGCGCTGCTCGCGCAGCCACCCGCGCGCCCCGGCCATCCGGGGCCGGATGCCGGACTGGATGTAGCCGTAGCCCGCGGCCACCGTGGCTGACGCGCCCCAGGCGAGCACGAAGGCGGCCACACTGCCCACACGGGCGGCCACCACCATGGCCGGGACGAGCGCGACACCCCACATGACGTCGTTGAAAAACGCCTTCCGCCCGGTGCCGGCGGCGAAGAACGAGTACCGCCAGGCGTCCTGGAGCAGCAGCCCCGGCAACATGATACCGAGGGCGGCGAACGCGGGCCCCAGCCGGCCGCCGAGGCCGAGCCCGGCCAGCAGACACACCGCGCCGAGGGCGGCGCCGACGCCGAGTGCGGTGCCCGTCGACCGGCCCACTGCCCCGCGCCGGGCCGCGTCCGGCACGCCGCTGAAGCGCACCGTGAGCGGATCGGTCGCCAGCCCGCGGGAGACGTTGAGCACCACGCCGTACGTCACCCAGGCGAGGCTGAACACGCCGAACGCGGTCACCCCCAGCGAGCGGGCCACATAGATGCCCACCGCGAAGTTGCTCACGCTGGAGGCCGCCTGGTCGGCCACCCCCCAGGACAGCCGGCCGACGAGAGCCCGCTTGGCGGACCCGGCCGGTGTCGCCGTTGTCTGCGGATTCTCCCCCTCGGTGGTCACCGGCGTCATGCCTTGATCAATTCGGCGCCGCACAGGGCGCCGGCCGCGGCGGCGACGGTGTCGAAGGGCAGCCCGGACCGCTCGGCCACGTCCAGCAGACTGTGCTCGCCGTCGGAGAGGCTGAGCACCCAGAGCATGGCCATCTGGGCCTGCTTCGCGTCGCTGCGGCCGCCGAGCGAGTCGTACAACCCGCGTCGGCCCAGCTGTGGTTCGCCGTAGGGGCTGAGATTGACGTACCGCCGGTTGCGGTCGAGCACGGCGAATGCCTCGCGGCAGACGGCGAGAGTGTCCGCCATCGCCTCCGGGGAGACGAAGTCCAGGTTGTCCGCCGAGGTGTGGTACTCGGGGTACCCGGCGTACGGGGTCCGGCTGAGCGAGCCCACGCCGAGATCGAACCCGGGCGAGCAGAACTGCCGCTCGTCGTAGCCGTACGGAGTGAACTCGGCTATGCGGTGCGCGCGTTCGGAGGCGTCCAGCACATGCCGCATCACCCGGTCGATCTCCGCGTCACCGCGCCTGCTCTGCTTGTACGTCAGTTGGCCCAAGTCGCCGGCGCAGGCCAGCACAAGCCCGTGCTTGACCCGTTCCACCCGCTCCGCGTTGCGGGCCAGCCAGGTGATCGCCCCGATGGTGCCGGGCGCGAAGATGAACCGGTAGGTGTAGTACGGCGTCTGCTCGGCCAGCGCCCGGGCCAGGAACGTGGCCACCGCGATGCCGGCCAGGTTGTCGTTGGCCAGCGACGGGTGGCAGACGTGGCAGGAGACGATCACCTCGTCGGCGACCTGCCCGGGGACCACGTGCTCGGCGTAGGTGAGATGGCCGTCGGCGAGCGTGGAGTCGATGCGCACCTCGTACTCGCCGTCCGGCATCGCGTCCAGGGTCTCCTGGGCCAGGCAGAACCCCCACTCCGGCTTGTAGTAGCTGGTGCGGTACGGCACCCAGGCCGGGTGGTCCGGCAGGGTGTGCAGGTGACCACGCAGCTCGGCCAGCGGTATGGTCGCCGACACCGGCACGCTGTAGCCGAGCACGTGCAGGCTGGACGCTGCGAAGTCGACGACCCGCCTGCCGGCGGTGTCGGCGATGTACGCGTCCCGGATGTTCCACTCCTGCGGCACCGTCCAGTCGAGCACCTGGGTCCCGGTCGGTACCTCGTGCACCTGCAGCGGGACATACTCGCCGACGATGTCCAGGGTGGCGCGCACACCGTCGCCGGTGATGCTCCGGCACAGCGGGTACAGCCGCTCCACCAGCTCGTACATCTCGTCGCCGGCCGTGGTCATCGGCGCCACCGCAGGGTGTCGTCGACGGTGCCGGCGTCGGACGCCGCGCGCAGCACGGCCAGCCGGGTGAAGCGTCGCTCGAAGTCCTCCCGGGTCATCCCGTGTTTGCGGTAGGCGTCGGCGAGTTCGAGCGCGCCCTGCTTCACGGTCCACTCGCAGTCGAAGCCGGGCACTGCGGCGCGGAAACGGGAGAAGTCCACCCGGTACGACCGCGGATCGGCACCGGTCTCCCCGGTGATCACCACCTTGGAGCCGGACACCGCCTCGGCGACCTGCTCGGCGATCTCGGCGACCGTGACGTTGTTGGTCTCGCTGCCGATGTTGAAGGCCCGGTCGTGCACCGCGTCCCGCGGCGCGGTGAGCGCGGCCGTGAAGGCCCGTGCGATGTCGGCGGCGTGCACCAGCGGGCGCCAGGGGGTGCCGTCGGAGAGCACGAGCACCTCGCCGGACAGGAGCGCGTGGCCCACCAGGTTGTTCAGCACGATGTCGGCGCGCAGCCGGGGTGAGTAGCCGAACGCGGTGGCGTTGCGCATGTACACCGGGCTGAAGTCGCCGTCGGACAGGGCGTGCAGGTCGTCCTCCACCCGCACCTTGGACTCCGCGTAGGGCGTCACCGGGCGCAGGGGGGCGTCCTCAGTCACCAGTTCGTCGCCGCCGGCGGCGCCGTAGACAGAGCAGGTCGACGCGTACAGGAAGCGCCGCACTCCGGCGTCGCGGGCCAGTTGGGCCAGCCGCACGGACGCGTGGTGGTTGATGTCGTAGGTGAGCTGCGGCGCCAGCGATCCCAGCGGGTCGTTGGACAGCGCGGCCAGGTGGATCACGGCGTCCACCCCGGCCACATGTTCGGCCGTGATGTCCCGCAGGTCCATCCGGTGGCCCGTGGGGGCACCGCCCACAGGCGCGCCAGCGCCGACTGGGGGAGGGTCGGCGGGCGTCGGGCCCAGCACGCAGTCGGCGAACAGTCCGGCGTCAAGACCGACGACCTCGTGCCCGGCGGCCGCGAGGATCGGGGCCATCACGGTGCCCAGGTAGCCCTGGTGCCCGGTCAGCAGTACGCGCAAGGTTCATTCCCCCAGGTTGAGAGTGAGTTTGGTGACGGCGAACGCCTCGGCGTAGCGCGCGTGGCATTCGATGCCGCGGATCCGGGCCAGCCCGAGGAAGGCTTCCCGGTCGTACCAGGGCCGGTGCCGCTGCGAGGGGTAGTGCTCCTGCAGCAGCCGCACCTTCCGTTCGGCGATCTCCGGTGACAGCGGCTGGTACGCCGATGGACGGCCGAGATCGCCGTCCCACTTGACGATCTCGTAGCCGAGCAACAAGTGGTCGCGGAACGCGGTGGTCATCAGCTTCGCCAGACCGCGGTGATCCTGGTGCGCGTCATCGGTGCGCGGGGCCAGCACGAGATCCGGCTCGGTCCCCGCGCGCAGTTCCTCGACCGCGGCCTTGGCCTCTTCCCAGTGCGCGGGCAGCCGGCCGTCCGGCAGCTTGTGCACGGTCAGCCGCAGGTCTGCGTCCGGGCAGAAGGCGGCGAGCGCGGCCTGCTCCTCCTGCTCCCGCTCGCTGCCGCCGCCGGAGAGCACCAGCGCGTCGACACGGATACCCGGCCGCGCGAGGCACATCGTCAGCAGCGTGCCGCCCGCGCCGATGGCGATGTCGTCGCAGTGCGCGCCCACCGCGACGATCCGGTCCAGGCGCCCGGCCCCGAGCCGGATCACGAGGTCCTCGTTCCGGCGCTCGCCCCCGCGCCGTCCCGTTCCCATACGGCCCACGGGCGGTCGCCCCGGGCGTAGGAGTCGTCGAGCGCGGCCCGCTCCTTCACAGTGTCGGTCGGCTTCCAGAAGCCGCGGTGCTGGTGCGCCACCAGCCGTCCGCGCTTGGCCAGTTGGGCACATCCGTCGGCGACCAGGTCCCCGTTCTCCGGGATGTGGTCGAAGATCTCCTGCCGGAGCACGAAGTAGCCGCCGTTCTCCCACAGGGGCAGTTCGCTCACCGCGGTGATGCCACCCACCAGGCCGTCCTCGCCCAGGTCCACGCAGTGGAACGAGGACTGCGGCGGCACCACCATCATCGACGCACCGGCGTCGCGCCGGGCGAAGGTGTCGATCATCTCCGGCAGTGGGGCGTCGGTGAGCACGTCGGCGTAGTTGGCGAGGAACATCTCGTCGCCGTCCAGGTGGTGCCGCACCCGGCGCAGCCGCTCCCCGATCGGCGACTCGACGCCGGTCTGCGCGAACGTGATCGTCCAGTCCGAGATGTCGGTGGACAGCAGCTCGGTCCGCCCGCCCCGCAGCACGAAGTCGTTGGACGTCGTCTCCTCGTAGTTGAGGAAGAAGTTCTTGATGTGATGGGCCCCGTACCCGAGACACAGGATGAACTCCGTGTGCCCGAAGTGCGCGTAGTAGCGCATGACATGCCAGATCAGCGGCCTGGGGCCGACCATCGCCATGGGCTTGGGGACGTCGTCTGCGGCACCGCTCCGCATCCGCATCCCGTAACCGCCACAGAACAGAACGACCTTCATCGCTTGACCTCGACAATGCTCAGTTCCGGGATGGGAAAGACCAGCCGGCCGCCCCAGTCGTGCACGAAGGACAGCTGCTCGACCAGTTCGGCCCGCAGGTTCCACGGGAGGACGAGGACGTAGTCCGGTCTGTCGGCGGCTATCTGCTCGGGCGGCAGGATCGGGATGCGGGTTCCCGGGGTGAACCTGCCGTGCTTGTAGGGGTTGCGGTCGACCGTGTACGGGAGCAGGTCGGGCCGGATGCCGCAGTGGTTGAGCAGGGTGTTGCCCTTGCCCGGGGCGCCGTAGCCGACGACCGTCTCGCCGCGCTCGGCCGCCTCGATGAGGAACCGCAGCAGATCCCGGCGCACCTTGGCCACCCGGGCGGAGAACTCGGTGTACCCGGACAGCTCCTGCAGCCCGGCGGCCTTCTCCCGGGCCAGCACGTCGGCCACCCGCTGCGTCGGCTCGGCGGCCACCTCGGCCGGCCGGGCCCACAGCCGGATGGAGCCGCCGTGCGTGGGCAGCAACTCGACGTCCACGAGCGCGAGTCCGCCGCTCGCCAGCGCCCGGGTCGCGGACGCGACCGTGTAGTACTGGAAGTGCTCGTGGTAGATCGTGTCGTACTGGTTCTCCTCGATCAGGGTCAGCAGGTGCTGCACCTCGATGGAGACCCAGCCGTCGTCGGCGACCAGGGCGCGCAGCCCCTGGGTGAACCCGACCACGTCGGGGATGTGCGCGTACACATTGTTGGCCACGACCAGGTCAGCCGGGCCGTGTTCGGCGCGGACGCCCGCCCCGGTGGCAGGGTCCAGGAACTCCGTGAGCGTGGGCACACCCGTGTCCCGCGCCGCGGCACCGACGTTCACCGACGGCTCGATGCCGAGGCAGCGGATCCCCCGGTCCATCACGTGCCTCAGCAGGTACCCGTCGTTGCTCGCGACCTCGACCACGAAAGCGTCGGTGCCCAGACCCAGCCGCGCTGCGGCGCCGGTGACGAAAGCGCGCGCGTGCTCCACCCAGGAGGTCGAGTAGGAGGAGAAGTACGCGTACTGCGTGAACGTCTCCTCCGGCGTGATCAGCGGAGGGATCTGCGCGAGCCAGCAGTCGGTGCAGACCCGAAGGTGCAGCGGGTACGCAGGCTCCGGCTGGTCCAGTTGGTCGGCGGCGAGAAAGCTCTCACACGGCGGGGTCGCCCCAAGATCGACGACGCTTTCCAGCGCCGCCGAGCCGCAGAGTCGGCATCGTGTCATTTATTGCCCCCCATCCCGCTCGCGCAGGTGTCCCCGCCGCGAGCCAGTTCCTTTGTCCCCTACCGGCGGCGGGCTGTCCCCTCCGCCGGACCGACCCGCGATCGCGGTGCGGTACCCATCCACCAGGCGCTCCAGCCCGACGGACGGGCTGAAGTCCTGCTCGTAACGGCGCCGGGCCGCCTGGCCCATCTCCCGGTTGCGGGCCGGCTCGGCCGCGATCCTGCGCAGGCAGGACGCGAGCGAGGCGGGCTCGCCCGGCCGGTGAAGCAGCCCTGTCACCCCGTCCTCGACGAGTTCGACAAAGGCGCCGTGACCGGCGGCGACGGCCGGGACGCCCGCCGCCATCGCCTCCACGACCACCAGGCCGAACGCCTCCAGCCAGGTCGAGGGAGCCACCACGGCGACCGACCGCGCGATGGCCTGCCGGCACTCCGCCTGGTCGTACAGGCCGACGTACCGCACGTCGTCCCGGCCCGCCGCCCAGGCGGTCACCTCCGGCTCCAGAGGCCCCGCGCCGGCGACCACGAGCGGCACGCCCACACCGCCGTCGGCGGCGATCTCGTCCCACGCGGCCATGAGCAGCCGTACGCCCTTGGCCTCCGCGAGCCGGCCGAGATAGAGCAGATGCTCGCCATCGCCATCTCGGCACGCGCCCGGTTCGGGCACGAAGTTGTGCTTCACAGCCAGTCGCCCGGGTGGCATGCCGGCCCCCACCAGGACGTCGCGCTGCGCCGCCGAGATGCAGAAGAACCGCTCCACGCCGGACCACCACCGCCGCCGGTTGACCGACATGCTGACCGCGAGCGGCACCGTCGCCAGCCGGGAGTTCCGGTAGCAGCCGTGCCGGACGGCGGGCAGGGGCGCGGCCCCGACGCACTCGGTGCACGGCCGGCCGTCCCGCTGCAGCGTGCCGGGCGGGCAGACCTGGGTGTAGTTGTGCAGCGTGGCGACGGCGGGCACGCCGGCGTCGGCGCAGGCGGCCAGCACCGCCGGCGACAGGAGCGGGAAGACGTTGTGGACGTGCACCACGTCCGGCCGCTCGGTGCGAAGCCGGGTGGCGAGCTCCGCGCGGACCGCCGGGTTCCACGGCACAAGCAGCGGCAGTGCGGCCTTGGCCAGCAGAGACCGGGAGGCGATGTCGTCGCTGCGCCGCTCGAACACCTCGACCCGGTGGCCGGCCCCGCGCAGCAGCGCCACCTCCTGGTCGACGACCTTGTTCTCCCCGCTCGGCTGCGCCGAGGCGTAGCGGTTGTGCACTACGAGCACGTGCATGCTCAGATCACCTCCGATCTCAAGGCCCATCGCGGGACACGTCGTCGGGGGACTTCGGGTGTCGAGAGGTCGGTGGCCGCGGCGGGTGCCGCCAGCAGCGAGGCGGCCACGGTCAGATGCAGCAGATACGGCGAGGCGTCGCCCAGCCCGGCCTCGGTGTACGACGCGATCGCGCAGTAGCTGATCAGGAAGATCGCGCAGGCCCTCGACAGCGACGGTGGCCGCAGCAAGGCGACGCCGCCCAACACGATGACGATCGCCGCCACCAAGGCGACGCCGGTCATACCCTGCTCGTTGTAAACGGCCAGCCAGCTGTTGTCGATCGGCAGCCCGCCGAACGACTTGTCGCCCAGGCCGAAGCCGAACAGGTACTCCGAGGTCGTCCGGGGTGCTGCCAGCAGGGCGTCCCAGACCTTGGCCCGACCGGTGAGGCTGGTGAAGTTCTCCTGGCTCTGGCCGCGCAGGAACCACGCCTGCAGCGCGGAGCTGAACGCCACCGCGGCCACCGCTGCGCACAGCACCGCCCAGGTGAAGAACCTGCGCGCGGCGGCGCTGGTCAGGATGAGCGAGCTGATCGCCAACGCCAGCCCCATGAGCAGGCCGAGCGTGGCCGTCCGGGTATGGGTCAGCGCGAGCAGGACGAGTGACGGCACGATGACCACCGCCGCGCTGGTCCTGTCGATCCGGCGGCCCAGTACGAGCAGCACGGTGAGCCCGATGATCACCGCGGCGTACTGTCCGATCTGCGGCGGGGTGAGCGGCCACAACGCGCCGACCAGCCGCCCGCCGTAGAGTTCGGGCATGGCGGCGCCCGGGGAGATGATCGCACCGGCGGCCACCGACCCGAGCACCGCGAAGTACATCCGGATGTGGTGCCGGACGAATGTCGGACTGCCGTCCCACCAGCGGCTGAGCAGCCACAGCGTGCCGACGAAGAGAGCCAGCCGGGCGCAGCGGAACAGCGCGCCGAACCCCGACTCCAGGTTCGCGCTGGAGATCACGCTCAGCACCAGCAGCAGGGTGAGCAGGAGCAAGAAGGCGCTGGCTCGGATGCGCAGCCGGAGATTGACGACGAGCGCCAGCGCGAACGCGGCGACCAGGGAGCCCATGGTGACCATCTGGATGAGGGAGCGCGGCAGCGGGACGATGGTCTGCGCCCCGGCGGAGCCCAGCGTGTTGAGGACCAGCAGCCCCCAGGCTGTCCCGACGATCTTCGACGTGTGGTCTGTGTGGTCTGGGCTCATCTCAACCACCGTCCTGTGCGCGGAAGGTGCTTCCCGCGTCCTGCTGGTACGGCGTGCCCTGCCACTGCCCGGAGTCGAGTATCCGGCTCGGGTCGTGGACGACGAATTTCCATGCCCCGATGTAGACGTTGTCGTGCCAGCGGTTGTGCTGCTTGCGGGTGATCGCCTCCGCCACCAGCTCGCCCTGGTAGGGCGACCAGTCAGGATAGGTGCCGTAGTTGGCCAGCACCGCCATTCGGTCGCACTTCACCGTGCACTCGACGACGGACTTGTCCAGCACGAAGCGGTTGTGGTGGATGTCCACCCGCTGGGTCTTCCAACGGCAGTCGGCGTAGAGCGGCGCGGTGGCGATCGCCGGCTTCGCGCAGCGATGGGTGTCCCGCACCAGCAACGTGCAGTCACCGGACGAGGTGTTGGCCGGGCTGTTGCAGAACCGGTCCGCGTTTTCCCACAGGGTGATCCCGGACCAGTTGTTCTCCATCACGTTCCGGTAGATCTCGATCTTGTCCGTGCGGGCTGGGATCCGTGGTTCGCCGCCGGACTCGGACAGGTAGACGGTCGCGAACGGGAAATTGTCGCCGCCGTCGGCGTACTTGCGGCCCTCGACCCAGTTGTTCCGCCGGATCGTGTTCTTCCGGATGACCGCGTTGTAGCTGATCTCGTAGATCAGCGCGGCGCCGTCGTTGGCCTCGAGCACGTTGTCCTCGATGCGGAAGTCGTTGTTGTTGGTGTCCGCCCACAACCCGGCTCCGCGGTTGTCGTGCACCCAGTTGCCGCGTACGTCGGCGCCGTTGACGGCCCAGAACTTGACGCCTCCGGTGCAGCCGCAGCCCGGCCGCCGCCGCTCCAAGTCGTCCCTGTTGTTGCCCACGATCTCGTTGCCCTCGACCACCAGGCCGCTGATACGGCCGGTGGCCTTGTACGCGTTCATGCCGTACTGACCGTTGCCGCGCAGGCAGCTCGCGCGGATCCGCTGGCGGGCACCCGCCATCAGCCCGGCGCCGGAGTTGTTCTGGATCGTCGCGTGCTCGATCACCCACCCGTCGGCCGAATCATGGTTGACCACGCCCTCGTTGAGCGGCGCGACGAAACCCTGCACGGTCAGGTAGCGGATGGTGACGTTGCGGGCGGTGCCGCCGAACGCGTACTGGTTGGTCTTCCGGCCGTCGAGCACCGCGCCTGGCGCGCCGAGGTAGCTGTCCCCCTCCTTGGGGAAGACCTGGGAGTAGCGGTCCGACTCGAGCCTGTGCTTGCCCGGTCGAAGCCAGAACGTGGTGTTCGGGGGGCTGCTCTCGGTCTTCGCAGCCAGGTCACCGGCCACCGCGGGGTCGACCGTCACCGCGCCCGCCGGCGCCTTCGCCGGCCCGGCCGCGGGCTTGGCACACACCCGGGCCACGGACGTGGATGGCTGGGCGGTCGGCTCCGCCGCCGGGGCGCCCGGCGCGCTCACACAGCCGGTCGCCGCCAGCAGGACGAGCGCCGGCGCCGCCACCGGCAACGCCCAGTTCCGCCACTTGATCACCACGCGTCCCCCTACGCCCGGAAGCTGAGTACGGTGGTGAACTCCCCCAACAGCGCAGTGCCGTCGGCGAAGCCGGTGCCGACCAGCGTTGTGGTGGGTTCCTTGCGCCCGAAGCCGGCGGAGTACCAGCCCAGCGGCGGATCAGTCTCGCCGCGATGAGCCCGCCAGTTGAGCTGCCCGGGCAGGTCGAGCACCGCGGAGCGGTCCTCGCCGTCCCGGGTCCAGGTGAGCACCGCCCGGTCGCCCTCCAGTTCCGCGGCGATCGCCGGGCCGAGGTGGAACGCCAGGCGCACGGCCCGGCGCGGGCCGCGTACCTCGTCGACCACCTTCAGCTCCTTTGCTGCGGCCGTGAGTTCCACCCGGCGGCGGTGTACGGAGGGCCGGTAGCCGTCGTGCTCGGCACACCAGCGGGTCGTCCCTCCGTCAGAGGCGCCGGACGTCTCCGCGACCAGCACGCGGCTGCGGGCATGCCGGGTCCACATGAACGGGCCGCCGGAGACGGACTGGTCACCTCCGTCCAGTTGCAGGGTGTTGTGGCCGAGCGTCGACCGGAAGTACTGTCGCCACTCGGGCTGACCGTGGTAGCAGAACGTCCCCGGGTCGGCGAGCACGTCGACCCCGTCGTGCCGCACCTCCACGGACAGCGCGTCCGCGTGGGCGTGCGCGGCGATGGACAGGAAGCCGTGCGGACCAGCGTCGCAGCGGCACCAGATCTCAGCCGGACCGCGCAGGATGGTCATGCCGGCGTCGGCGAAATGGGCCGGTCGGTTCGCCGGGCGGGTCACGGCCGGTGCGGGGGACCGGATGAGCGCGGCCAGCAGCGGAGTGCGCACATCGGTACCGGGCACCGCCGGCCACCAGGCGAGCCGGCCGAACACGGCCTCCCCCGTGGCCAGCAGCGAGCCCCAGCGGTCGGTGCCCGCGCCGTCCACGACCAGACCGTGCCCGTCGTCCGCGTCGCCCTGACGCGGCGGCCGCAGCCGGTTGTCCACGACGGCCGCGAGCGCGTCGGTCATCCGCAGCAGCACCAGCCGGATCGACGCGGGGACCGGCACGCCCGCGGCATCCGCCTCGGCCACCGCGGCCAGGCCGAGCTCCAGAACCAGTCCGTGATACTCGGTGGCCAGCTCGCGGTTGAGGCCGGAGACGAAGGTGTTGCTCCGCAGATGCCGCTCCAGGGACCGCAGCGCGTCGGCTCGCCAGCGCGCCGAGGAGGGAAACCATCCGAATGCGCAGGCCGCGGCGAACTGCCCGGCGGCCTCGGCGATGATGTGGTTGTTGGCCGAGGACCCCCGGCTGGGGAAGGCGGCGAGCCAGCGCTGGTGGTGCCAGATCTGGGTCAGCGCCACCGGGTTGTCCTCGAACAGCCCGGCCGCGCCCGGCCAGCCGTCGAGCAGCCGGCGGATCCACACCCAGGACAGCAGCCGGATCCCCAGCTCGATGCCGCTGGTCCAGTGCACCCCGCGCAGCGGCGGGTTGGCGGCCCACCAGGACCGCAGGTGCTCGGCCACCCGCTCGGCGTACCGCTCGTCGCCGGTGACCGCGTACGCGGCGGCGAGCACGGTGAGGTACTGATGCCGGGACGGCTCCCAGATCTGCTTGATGTCCCCGACTGCTTCCTCGTCGCGGTAGGGCACGTCGAAGGCGTAGACCTGCGGAGCCCGGCGCCCGGTCTTCGGGTCGTAGCACCAGTCCGGGGCGGCCAGGTCGTCGCGGTCCACCCCGAAGAACTCGGCGTGCCCGTCCATCAGCCGGTCCGCCTCGGCGGCGAGGCGTTTCGCGGCGTCCGGCGGCACCGCGGCGACCGTCCCCGAGGGCAGTACCGCGGTGAACCGGGCGCCGGGCACGCTCGGGCAGTCCGGCGGCGCCGACCGCCACCGCCGCCTGCGCACCGCGTCGCCCACCCGGCCGCCGACCTCGCGCGGTCGCATACGGGACAGCCGCCGCAGGTACCAGCCCGGACTCCCCGACATCACAGTCATCGCGCGCTCGCCAACGTCACGGGCACGCCGGCGGCCAGGCCGGCCTGCACGGCGAGGGTGGCCGCCGTGGTGGCGACCAGCGAGTCCAGCGGCACCGGCATCGGCCCGCCGGTCCGCACAGCCTTGATGAACGCGGCCAGTTCGGCGTTCTGGCCCTTGTCCCGGGCCTTGGGCAGTCGCGAACTGACCCACCGCTTGCGGCCGTATACCGAAGCCCGGACGAAGTCGTCGAGCCGCAGCACCTTGCCGTCCGCGACAAGGTCCAGCGTCTCCTTGGGGAAGCCGGGCGCGCCGGTGGTGACGTAGCTGATGGTGGCGGTGGATCCGTCGGGGTAGCGCAGCACGACCTGGAGGTCCTCGTTGCCGGACGGGGCGACCGCGTACACCGAGACCGGATCGGCATCGAGCAGCCAGCTCGCCGTGTCGATGAAGTGTCCGCCCTCGCCGGCGAACCGCGAGCCCTCGGTGCCCTGTTGGAGATACCAGCTGCCGTGCGTCAGCCGGCCCGCGTTGACGAGGTAGCGCAGGCTCGCCGGACCGGTCCTGGCGCCGAACCGCGTCCTGGCCTCCCGCAGCAGTGGCGCGAACCGGCGGTTGAAGCCCACCTGCAGCCGGTCGTTGCCGGACTCCTCCACCGCCGCGAACACGTCGGCCAGCTCGTCCTCGGTGAGGGCCAGGGGCTTCTCCACGAACACCGTCTTGCCGGCCAGCAGTGCCCTTCGGGTCAGTTCGGCGTGCGAGCTGTGCCGGGTGACCACGAACACCGCGTCGATGGACTTGTCGCCGAGCACGGCGTCGAGATCGGTGGTCGCCTCGTCGAAGCCGAACTTCCGCTGCGCGTTGGCCGCGGACAGCGCCGTCGTGGTGACGACGGTCGACAGCTCGACGCCGTCGCGCTGTGCCAGGTGCGGCAGCAGCATCGACGTCGCGTAGTTTCCCGCGCCGACGAACGCCAGCCGCACCGGTGACTTGGCGGACCGGGCCGAGGTGGACGTCCCACCGTCTGTCTTCACCGAGGGCACGGCCACCGAAGGGGCCTCCGCATCGGTCGCGTGTTCGGTGTACCGGAACAGCACGGCCACCGCCTTCAGGCCGCCGTCCTTCAGGCTCTGGTACGTCTCGACTGCGTCGTCGAAGTCGGCGATGTGGGAGACCAGGGGCTCCACGTCGACACTGCCGCGGGCGACGAGGTCGAGGAAGCACGCCAGGTTGCGGCGCTCGGTCCAGCGCACGTAGCCGATCGGGTAGTCCCGCCCCTCGAGCTCGTACTCCGGGTCGTAGCGCCCGGGGCCGTAACTGCGGGAGAACCGGACGTCGAGTTCTTTCTCGTAGTACGCGTTCCACGGCAGGTCCAGGCGGCACTTGCCGATGTCGACGACCCGGCCGCGGTCCCGGCTCAGCCGGGCGGCCAGCTCGACGGGCTGGTTGCTGCCGCCGCCGGCGGCCAGGTACACCTGGTCCACGCCGTGACCGCCGGTGAGTTCGGCGACGGAGTTCTCCACGGCCGTGGAGGCGGGATCGCCGCAGGCCGCAGCGCCCAGGCGCTCGGCGAGCTCGCAGCGCACCGGGTCGGGGTCGACCCCGACGACGCGGACTCCCGAAGCCGCCAGCAACTGCACCACCAGCTGCCCGATCAGCCCGAGGCCGATGACCAGCGCCACGTCGCCGAGCTGTGGCTCGCCGCGGCGGACGCCCTGCAGCGCGATCGACCCGACGGTGCCGAAGGCCGCATGCCGCGGCGCGAGGCCGTCCGGCACCCGGGCGTAGAGGTTCTTCGGCACCCAGTTCAACTCGGCATGCAACGCGTGCTCGTTGCCGGCGCAGGCCACGATGTCGCCCACCGCCACATCGTCGATCCCGGTACCGACCTGCTCGACCACCCCGCACAGCGAGTAGCCCAGCGGCGTGTAGGAGTCCAGCTTGCCCATCACCTTGCGGTACGTGGCGCCCACCCCGTTGGTGGCCACGCTCTGCATGACCTTGGCCACCTGGTCCGGCCGGGAGCGGGCCTTGCCCACCATCGACATGCCGGCCTCGGACACCTTCATGAGCTCGGTCCCGGTGGAGATGAGCGAGTAGGCGCTCCTGACCAGCGCACCGTCCGGCTTGCACCCCGGAACCGGCACGTCGAGCAGCGCCAGCTCGCCACTCTTGTAGTTCTGCACAACCTGCTTCACCCGAACTCCTCTGATTCCTAAGCCGTTTACCGAGTGCTCTGGCCGGACCCAGAGGTCGCGCCGCGATACCAGTACTCGAGGGTCAGCACATGCCACAGATGCTTGGAGAAGTCCCGCTGCCCGGCGGCGTCCTCGGCGACCATCCGCGCCAGCGCATCGCGGCGCAGGAGCCCGGAACTGACAAGCACGCCGTCGTGCACCACCTCGCGCACCAGCGGTGCCAGATCCCGGCTCATCCAGGCGCGCAGCGGGGCGCTGAACAGGCCCTTGGGCCGGTACACGATCTCCCGGGGCAGGACCGAGGTGGCCGCCTCCTTGAGCACGGCCTTGCCCTGCCGTCCGACGATCTTGCGATCACCGGGCACGGCGAACGCCGCCTTGACCACCTCGACATCCACATACGGCACCCGCACCTCGGTCGACGCGGCCATGCTCGACCGGTCCGTGTAAGTGAGGTTCAGGCCCGGCAGGAACATCCGGGCGTCGCCCAGGCACATGCGGTTGACGAAGTCGTCGAGGTCGTTGTCCTGGTAGATGTCCGCATGCTCGGTCAGCACGTCCTCGACCGTCCCGGCCAGGTCCGGATCGACCAGGGCGAGCAACTCGTCCTGGTCGTACATGGTGTAGCTGCGCCGGAACGCGGTCTCCTCCGGCAGATCGGCGAAGGAGAGGAACCGCTTCGCGAAGCGCACCGACCGGTACCCACGACGGGCCGTGGCGACCGGCAGCCGGTCCACGGCTCTGGCCAGGCCGCGCCGCAGGGGCCGCGGGACGCGCTGGTAGCGCAGCGCGATCAGGTTGGCCAGGTGCTTGCGGTAACCGGCGAACAGCTCGTCGGCACCCATCCCCGAGAGCATCACCTTGACCCCGGCCTCCCGGGCGGCCGAGCAGATCAGGAACGTGTTGATCGCGGCGGGGTCGCCGATCGGCTCGTCCAGGTGGTACGTCATCTGCGGCAGCAGATCGAGCACATTGGGAGCGATCTCGATCTCATGCAGGTCGACGCCGAACCGCTCGGCCACCTGCCGGGCATAGCGCAGGTCGTCCGGCATCGCCTCGAACCTGGCGTCCTCGGCGCGGAACCCGATCGTGTAAGCGGAGATCCCGGGTCGGTCGCGGGCCGCCAGCGCGGTCAGATAGCTGGAGTCCAGCCCGCCGGAGAGGAAGGTCGCCACGGGCACGTCGGAGAGCAGGTGCTGCCGAGTCGACTCCTCGACGACGGCAGCAAGGTCCGGCTGCTCGCCGCTCCGGGCCCGCTCCCGGCCCTCGGCGGCGACCTCCCGGAGGTGCCAGTACCGGCCGCGCTCCACCCGGCCGTCGGGCCGGCACCTCAGCCAGCTCCCCGGCGGCAGCTTCTCCGCTTCGCGGAACGCGCACCGTGAGTCCGGCACCCAGTAGTACAGCAGGGAGGCCACCAGCGCCGCATGGTCCACCTCCAGCGACCCGCCGGTCACGGCGGCGAGCGCCTTGAGCTCGGAGGCGAACACCAGACCCTCGCCACGCCGGAGCAGGAACAGCGGCTTGATGCCGAGCTGGTCGCGGGCGAGCACCAGTTCACCGGTTCGCTCGTCGAAGATCCCGAACGCGAACATGCCGCGCAGCCGGGGCAGGCAGTCCGTGCCCCAGCGCCGCCAGGCCTCCAGCAGCACCTCGGTGTCGGAGGTACCGCGGAAGCGCACCCCGGCGGCTGCCAGCTCGGCACGGAGCTCGGGTGCGTTGTACAGCTCGCCGTTGTACGTCAGGACGAGGCCGCCCGAGACCATCGGCTGGGCGCCGGTCTCGGACAGGTCGATGATGGCCAGCCGGCGGTGCCCGAGGTGCACCTCGCCGTCACCGGCGGGGTGGCTGTACCGGCCCGCCCCGTCCGGACCGCGGTGGGCGAGGGTTTCGGTGAGCCGGTCGGTCACGACCTTCCCGTCCGGCCACCGGTAAGTGCCTGCGATGCCACACATGTCCTACCGCACCTCCTGGTCGCTGTCCGGGACGCGTGCCGCCCACATCGGCAGCCGCTCGGCACGCCGCCGGCCCGGCCCGTTCTGTCGGACCGGCCGCTCGCTCTGGCCGCGCAGCGCGGTGTGCAGCCCGTCCCACAGCGTGCCGTCGGTCCGGTCACGCGGATCGGGGTCGATCAGCACCACACCGATCACCGCAATGCGCTGGTCCGCGAGCTGCCGCGCCACGGTGTGCAGCCACGCGGCGCTGCGGTGCCCGGCACGCACGACGAGCACGGTCTGAGTGCCGAGGTACTGGAGGTCGGTCCACGCCGCGCCGGGCGCCACCGAGCCGACGCCGATCCGGAGTTCCTGATGCGACACGGCCGCGGCACGCTCGCCGCTGACCACGGTCGGGTCTCCTGGCTTCGGGCGGCGGTCCGCGAGCTGCGGGCCGGGCAGACCATCGGTGATCACCACTGGCCGCCCGTCCGCCGCCAGTGCCCTGGCGAGGTCCAGGGCGATCACGCTCGTGGTGCGCGCACAGCCCAGTTCCAGCAGTGACACCGGTTCCGCGCAGCCGCGCACGGTGCGGGCCAGGGACGCGGTGAGCCTTGTCCGTGCCGCCCGGATCCGTCGGCGCTGCCACAGCCTGCCCGACCGGAGGGGCAGCTCCGCGATGACCGAGGCGCCGAGGTTCGCCGCGATCTCCCTGCGCAGCACCGGGCGGTCCGCGACCACCGCGCCGACCGCGGCCACCGCGAGTCCGAGGACGAGCCCGAGGACGAGCCCGATCGCGGCGTTGGTGGCAGCGGTCCTGGGCAGGGAGTTCCGCACGGCGCGCGGTGCGTCCACGATCTGTGTGCCGGCGACGAGCTTGGGCGTGCCGATGCGCGCCTCCGCGGCGCGCTGGCCGAAATCGGTGATCCGCGAGGTGAGTTCGGCCCGGCGGGCGAAGAGCGACTCCAGGTTCGCCGACGCCTTGGGCCCGCTCTCCGGCGATGCCTCCCCGATCGCCTTGTTGACCTGGGCGAGTTCGCCCTGCATCCGGTCACGCTGGGTCAGCAGGGCCTTGGACTCGGCGTTCGCGGCTTCCTGAATTCGCCTCACATGGTCCGCGACGAACGCATCGGCCAGCGCCTTGGCGCGGGTCACCGCTTCCGCGTCGCTGTCACCTTCCACAGTGATCTGCAGCAGGTTGTTGGTCAAGCCGATACCCCCGTAGTCCCGCATGAAGTCCTCTGGTTTTTCAGGGGACTTGAGGGACTTCAGGGCCTTGTCGGCGATCCGCGTGGTTTGCAGCAGGGCGACGTCGGTGCGGATCAGCGTTCCGGGGTCGTTCGGCTGGTCCTCCTGATGCGCGACCAACACCTTGGTCACCGCGGTCGGCGCCGGCGGCAGCAGGACCGCCACCGCCGCGCCGACGAGCAGCCCCAACAGCGCCACGGAGCACCAGAAGCGGCGCCGCCTGCGCACCGCCACCACCAGAGCCTGCAGGTCCAGTAGCGGAGCTGCGGCCGACGACTCCGAAGTCGTACTCGTCGTCACCCTGAACTTCCCTTCGCGTCGTCGCCAACCGAGAGCACCGGCGTGGCGGCATCACGAGGACGACCGGCAGACCGCGTCGGACGGGCCCGGACCGTGCCGGCGAGGACGATGCCGACGACCTCGTGCTTGGCGTCCGCACACGCCTCGGCGATGCCGGCGAGCTCCGCTGCGGTCCAGATGCCCGCGCTGAGCACGACCAGGGCACCGGACTCGTTGTCGCGGTCCGGCACCAGCGGCTGGGACACCGAAACCCCCACCACGCGCAGCAGAGGATCGCCCGCGGCCTCGGCGACGAGCTGCCCGGCGGCCCGGCGGGCGACCTCGTCGCCTTCCGGGACGACAACCAGCAGCCTCCGGGGGGCCGGCAGTTGGTCCCGGAGGCGGGCGCACACCCGCCGGTAGCGGATCTGCCTGTCGGCCTCGTCGCCGGACGCCTGCGGGGTCGGTATGTCCCACCGGACGTCGATGCCCAGCAGCCGGCGGATTACGGCGCGCGGGCCACGGCCTTCCGTCCGGTGCGCGGGCCGTTCATCAGGTACCTCGACGGTACCCAGCAGCGCCGAGCCCAGCGCCGCGGCGATCTCCGGTTGGGTGCGCAGTCGGCGACTCATCCGTGCGGCGGTGAGATGGCCGATGACCGCGAGGAGGAAGAACAGCAGCGCCCCGGCGATGATGAGCTGCATCCTCGTCGGCGGTGCCTCTCCGGCCGGCCGGGCCGCCGGGCCCATGACGACCATGCTGGCCTTGCTGGCAGCCGGGTCGGCCTGGTCCAGCTTTTTGATGGCCTCCTGCAGCGAGGTGCGCAGCTTCTCGAGCTCGGTGCGGGACTGCACGCTCTCCACGGTCTGCCCCGGATCGGCCGCATCGGCCAGCTCGGTGATACGGCGGCTGGTCTTCACCACCATCTGCCGCAGTGCCTCGAGCTGCGCCGCCGCTTCGGGGTCGGTGCTGTCGTCCACGATCCGGGCGGCGAATGCGACGAACTGTTGGGCCACTTGGTCGGAGAGTTGCTGCGCGCGCTTCGGGGTATCGGCCGTGCCCGAGATCTTGATGATGTTCCCGTCGGCGGCCTTGGCGCTCACCTGCTCCCGCAGCTCGCTGCCGCTGACCCCGGTCCAGTGGAGTGTGGCAGCCGCGCGGTCGACCACCACCGAACTGGTCGCGATCTCCTGCTGAGTCCGCAGCTCGCGCTCCTCCCACGCCCCCGGCAGCAGTACCGATGCCGACGTCGTGTAGCGCGGCGGAATCAGCAAAGAGGTGCCGTATCCGACGAGCGCACCCACCATGGCGAGGATGGTGAGAATCCGCCAACGCCGACGGACAATCCGCCCGATCGTGACCAGGCGTATCGTGTCATCGCTCAACGGCGCGGCCTCCGCCCTGCATGGTCAGGGTCGCCCGCCGACGCCGGAGCGTGGTCATGGCAGGCGGCGGCGTAGGCAGCGAGCAGCGATCGCTGGGAGTTCCGCCAGGAGAGCGGCCCACTGATCCGCTCCTGGCCGATCTTGCCCATCTGGGCCCGCTTCTCCGGATCGTCCAGGAGTAGCGCGATGAGTTCGGCGAACTCGGCCTCGTCGTTGGCGTGGGCGTAGATGGCGGCGTCACCGGCGGAGACTCGCGCCTCCCGGAGGTCGAACGAGACGACCGGCCGGCCCATCACCATGTACTCCAGGACCTTGTTCATGGTCGACACGTCGTTGAGCGGATTGTGCGGGTCGGGGGAGAGGCACACGTCCGCGGTGGACAGGTGGCGCACCAGATCGGCGTCCGGAATGCGCCCGGTGAACTCCACCTGCTCCGAGAGCCCGAGCCGCCGGGACAGCTCCACCATCGCGTCGAACGTGTCGCCGGCGCCGACGAACACCGCATGCCAGTCGGTCCGCCCGAGCCCGTCGCGCAGCTTCGCGAGGGCCCGCAAGGCGTAGTCGACGCCGTCCTGCGGGCCCATGACGCCGAGGTAGCACAGCAGATGAGGCTTGCCGCGCTTCAACTCCGGCTCGGGCGGCACCGGTTGGAACCGGTCGATCTGGGGCGCGCTGCGCACCACGAACACGTCCTCCGGCCGCTGGCCACCGCGGCGTATCGCGACGTCCCGGTAGCTCTCGTTCGTGGCGAGCACGATGTCCGCGGCCCGGTAGGTCCGCCGTTCCAGCGCGCACACGGCGCGGTAGAGCAGGTCCTTGCCGCGGTCGAACCGGGACAGGTACAGCTCGGGTACCAGGTCGTGCTGGTCGAAGACGAACCGCGCGCCGCGCCGCTTCAGCCACAGGGCCGGCAGGAACAGCAGGTCGGGCGGGTTGCAGGCGTGGACCACGTCGACCGGGCCGACCTTGCGGGCCAGCCGGACCGTGTGCCACAACGCCGATCCGTACTCCCGTAGGTAGCCGGCCGGCCCTCCGGTGGCCGCGCGCAACGGGTAGCGGTGGATCCGCACCCCGTCGATCTCCGCCTCCGGCTCCGTGTCCCGCTTCTCCCCCCGGGGGCAGATGACGTGCACCTCCCAGCCCGCGTCGCGCAGCGTCGTGCACTCCTGCCACACCCGCCGGTCGAACGGCACCGACAGGTTCTCCACCAGGATCAGCGCGCGCCGGTTGGGCCGGTCGCGGCCGGCCGTGTCACCGAACGATGTGTCACCAAGCAAGGCCCACGTACCCCGGTTCGGCCCGGCGCGCCTCGGCGTCGGGAAGGTGGATGAGGTCGACAATCACCGGGCCGTCGCCATGGGGCAGCGCCGACAGCACGGCCGGATCCCTGGTCCCGACCAGACACACCTCGGCGTGCTCGAGCACCTCGTCGACGGAATCCGCAAGCAACTGTGCGAGGTGCGGCAGCCGGTTCTCGATGTACTCGCGGTTCGCGCCGAGCAGCCGCGAGAGGCTCACGTTGGCGTCGTGGATTCGCAGGTCGTAACCCTTGCCGAAGAGCCGCTCCGCCAGCTCGACGAGCGGGCTCTCGCGGAGGTCGTCGGTGCCGGGTTTGAAGGACAGCCCGAACAGGCCCACCCGGCGCTTGCCGGTGCGCTCGACCAGCTCCACCGCGCGCTGCAGATGGTCGGAGTTGGAGGGCAGCACGTGGGCGAGGATGGGCACCGAGACATCGGCCCGCTGGGCCGCGTGGACCAGGCTGCGCAGGTCCTTGGGCAGGCAGGAGCCACCGAAGGCGAAGCCGGGCCGCAGGTAGGCGGGGCTGATGTTCAGCTTGCGGTCGGCCAGGAACACGTCCATCACCTGGTGCGAGTCCACCCCGAGCGCCTGGCACACCGCGCCCAGCTCGTTCGCGAAGCCGATCTTGAGGCCGTGGAACGCGTTGTCCGCGTATTTGATCGCCTCGGCCGTCGGGACCGGCACCCGGAACACCTCGCCGGGCAAGCCGTCGTACAGCGACATCACCACATCGCCGCTTGCCGGGTCGAGCTCGCCGATGACGGTCTTGGGCGGGTCGAAGAAGTCCCGCACGCTCGTGCCCTCGCGCAGGAACTCCGGGTTGACCGCGACCCCGAGGTCCACCCCGGCCGTGGCGCCGACGGACTTCTCCAGGATCGGTACCAGCAGGTTCAGGCAGGTGCCCGGGAGCATGGTGCTGCGGAACACGACGGTGTGCCGCCCACCGCGCTCGGCAAGCGCGGCGCCGATCTGCTCGGTGACCCGCTCCAAGTACGTGGTGCACAGGCTGCCGTTGGGCTCCGACGGCGTGCCCACGCAGATGAGCGACACCTCGCTGCCCATGATCGCCTCGCGGACGTCGCCGGTGGCCCGCAATGCTCCGGTCCGCACGACGTCGGCGATGAGCTCGCCGATCCCCTCCTCGACCACCGGGGCCTTGCCGTCGTTGACCAGGTCGACCTTCACCTGGTTCACGTCCACCCCGATGACCTCGTGACCCATGCTGGCCAGACACGCGGCCGACACACAACCCACGTAGCCGAGCCCGAAAACGCTGACTCTCATTGCCCGTTCCTCCCCCCAGGCAGGCCCTCCCGGCCTGCAGTCCGTGCGCCGCCGGGACGGTCCAGTTGCAGTTCCCCGCGCATCAGTAGGCCCCCTGCCCCTGGAGCACCGCACGCAGCGTCTTCCACAAGATCACTGTGTCCAGGGCGAGCGACCAGTCCTCCACGTACCGCAGGTCCAGCCGGACCGCCTCCTCCCACGGCAGGTCGCTGCGTCCGCTGATCTGCCACAGGCCGGTGAGTCCGGGCTTGACCAGCAGCCGTCGCCGGATGTCCGGGCCGTACGCAGCGGACTCCTCCGGTAGTGGAGGCCGCGGACCGACGAGCGACATCGATCCGGTGAGTACGTTGAAAAGCTGCGGGAGTTCGTCGATCGAGTACCGGCGCAGCACTGCTCCCACCCGGGTCAGCCGCGGATCCCGGCGGACCTTGAACAGCAGGCCGGCGCCCTCGTTGAGGCCGGCCAGCTCTGCACGTGCTCCATGAGCCCCGGCGACCATGGTGCGGAACTTGAGAATGGTGAACTCGCGGCCGTCCTTGCCGACCCTGCGCTGGCGGAAGAACGCTCCACCGCGACTGTCCACCAGCACAAGCAGCGCGACGAGCACCATCAGCGGCGCGAACAGCATCAGCAGGATCGCTGCGCCCATCCGGTCGACGACCTCTTTGACCGCCCGGCGGCCCCCGGTGAAGATCGGCATGCTGACCCGCAGCAGCGGGATCCCGAGCACCGCGTCGACGTGCAGCCGCGGGCCGGCCACCTCCATCAGCACGGGGGCCACGACCATCTCGGCATCGCTGCCTTCGAGGTTCCAAGCCAGCCGCTGCAGCCGGTCCGGTGACCAGTGCGGGTCCGGTGTGACCGCGACGACGCGGTAGCCGTCGCGGCGGATGTGGCCCGCGACGTCGGTCAGTCGGCCGACGACCGGCACTCCGTCCAGTTGGTCACCGTCGAGTCCGAGACCGTCAGGCGTGCACACCGCCTCCACTCGCCAGCCGAGGTGCGGGAACTTGCGGGTTCGGGTGATCAGGTCGCGCACGGTGGCAGGGCTCCCGGCAGCGAGCACGGGTCTCAGGCACCGTCCTTCCTTCCGCTGTTTGTGCAGCCCGAGGCGCAGCAGATACCGCGAGGTCATGGTGATGAGCGCGAGCGCGGGGATCGCGACGAAGATCCAGAGCTTGATGTTGCGCGAGGTGAGCGCGATCCCGCCGAGCGCCAGGACGACGGTCGCCGTGAACATTGAGCGTCCGAGCCGGCGGAATTCCTCGGCGCCCTGGCCGAGCACGGCCGGAGCCCACGCCCGGCTCACCGCAAGCGCCCCCAGCACCAGCAGCTCGGTGCCGAATGCGAGGATTCCCCATTTCTCGTGCCAGTTGGCCGCGTCGCGGGACCCGAAGAAGTTGCCGATCGCCGCCACCACAAAGGCGGTGGTCACGGTGTCGCTGGTGATCACGGTACGGCGGTACCGCTGCTCCCAGTCACTGGCGGGCCGGCTGATTGCCTCGTTCGCCAGACGCCCGCCCGCCGGCGGAAACGTGCTGACTATGCCACCTTGCTGCACAGAACCCCCCAGGTTCCCAGTGGTTCGACGTGCTCGCCTAACACTGCCCCTCCCCCCGGGAGGCCCCCGCCCCCCGTACTGTTCCCCTCCGCGGGAGGCCCCCGCCCCCCGTACTGTTCCCCTCCGCGGGAGGCCCCCGCCCCCCGCGCCGCGCTGTTCCTCACCGTGGGAGGCCCCCGCCCCCCCGTGTATGACATCCGGCTATTTCGGGGCTACTTGAACAACCCACCCCGGCGGCAGCGGACTCGCATGTCCTGCCAGGGTTTCGAGGTGTGCGGGAACCGGTCGAAACATCGGGTGCTCCCCGCACCCAAGGCCCCTCGCGGGCTCCAAGAATTGATCACCCCCACGTGCGGCGCCGGGGACGCGACTGCTGGCTTTCCACAGCGCCGGACCTATAGATCATTACTGGTCGCCTCGTATCCGAACAGGCGAAGCACGGTCAATCTAGACCATCGGGACCCGGTCTGAAGAGGGGATGTGAATAATTTGTGCTCAACATTTGAAGCCCGGACCACCGGGCGGGTGCCCTGGCGACGATGACGCGCCTTGCGGACTGCCGTTGACGGCCCCGTCAGCCAAGAGCGCGGTCAAGGTTGAACGCGGCGCTGATCAGCGAGAGATGGGTGAACGCCTGCGGGAAGTTGCCGAGTTGCTCGCCGGTCCGTCCGATTTCCTCGGCGTACAGGCCGACGTGGTTGGCGTAGGTGAGCATCTTCTCGAAGGCCAGCCTGGCCTCCTCCAGCCGTCCGGCGCGGGTGAGCGCCTCGACGTACCAGAAGGAGCAGATCGAGAAGGTGCCCTCGGCCCCGCGGAGGCCGTCCGGGCTCGCCTCGGGGTCGTAGCGGTAGACCAAGGAGTCGGAAACCAGGTCCGCGGTGAGCGCGTCCAGGGTCGCGAGCCACTTGGGGTCGGTGGGTGAGATGAATTTGGCCATCGGCATCATCAGCACCGAGGCGTCGAGTACGCGGTCGCCGAGGTTCTGGACGAACGCCCCTCGCTCGGGGCACCAGCCGCGTTGCATGATCTGGCGGTAGATCGCATCACGGCTCTGCCGCCACCGGGGGAGGTCCGCGGGCAGGCCGCGCCGGTTCGCCATCCGGATGGCCCGCTCTATCGCCACCCAGCACATCAGCCGCGAGTACACAAAGTTCTTGCGTCCCCCGCGCGTTTCCCAGACGCCGTCGTCGGGTTGGTCCCAGTTGGCGCAGAGCCAGTCCACCAGAACACCGAGCTCGTCCCACCGGTCGCTGCTGATGGGCTGTCCCCACTTGTCGTACAGATACACGGAGTCGATGAGCGCTCCGTAGATGTCCAGCTGGAGCTGGCCGGTGGCGGCATTTCCCACTCGCACCGGGGCGGACCCCAGGTAGCCCTCGAGGTGGGGCAGTTCACGCTCGGGCAGCTCGCTGCGCCCGTCGATTCCGTACATGATCTGCAGCGGACCGGAGGGGCCGCCGCCCCGCATGATGTCCCGCTCGGACAGGAAGCCCATGAACGCCTCGGCCTCTGTGGTGAAGCCCAGCCTGAGCATGGCGTAGACACAGAAGGCGGCGTCCCGCACCCATACGAAGCGGTAGTCCCAGTTGCGCTCGCCGCCGATCTGCTCGGGCAGGCTGGTCGTCGGGGCAGCCACGATGGCGCCCGTCGGCGCGTAGGTGAGCAGCTTCAGCACGAGCGCGGAGCGGTGCACCATCTCCCGCCACCGTCCGTGGTAGCGCGAGCGGGCCAGCCAGTCGCGCCAGAACCTGACGGTGGTCTCGAACTGGTACTCCGCCTCGGCCTGCGGGCAGGCCCGCGGCATGACGTCGTCGATGACCGGGTCGAGGGCGAACACCGCGGACTCGCCTTCGAGGAGCTTGAAGCGCGACCGCGCGTCCAGGTCGTCGCACTCCAGCGGCGCCGTGGCGCTCAGCGCCAACGACAGGCTCCGGGACCGGAACAGTGCGGTGTTGCCCTGGAGTTGCGCGGAATGCGGTTCGGCCCCGTAGCCGAAGCGGGGAGCCACTCGCGCCGTGAACGGCAGCGATCCCCGGACACAGATCACCCGTCGGATCAGACGGTGCCGGGCTGCCGTGCCCGAGTCGTCGGTGATCGGCATGAAGTCCTGGATCTCGGCCACCCCGTCGGAGGCGAAGAACCGCGTGATGAGAACGTTCGTGTCGGGGAAGTAGAACTGCCGGGTCCGCGTCGGTACGTCGGCGGCCAGCTCGAACGACCCGCCCCGGTTCGCGTCCAGAATGGAGCCGAACACGCTGGGTGAGTCGAAGCGCGGGCAGCAGTACCAATCGATGGTGCCGTTGGTGCCCACGAGTGCCGCACTGTGAAGATCACCGATAAGGCCGTGCTCGGCTATGGGCAGATAGGGTGAGAGGCCCTCTTGTCCGAATCCGGTATTCGCCATACCGGCCTCCGTAAGACCGCAGGCCGCTTAGCACGTACGCGTAATGGTAGATCTCCACGACCACGGCTGCCATGGACAGTGCAGAAATACGATTTCTTGTAGCTTAAGACGATTGGTCGTATTCCTTCAAGGGGGCCACTCCCGTGGGCAGAAAGAGCACCAGCGAGGAGATCGCCAAGGCGGCGGTCGAGCTCCGGCAGGAAAACGAGGGTGCGCCGGGTCGTCGATGGACCACACTGAGCTGACATGAGCGACGGCGACGCGGACCGCGGGCTCTTCGGACCCGAATCGATCACCTGGCAGATGCACGGCGACCCGATGATGTGGGTCGCCGGGGTACGCGCCCTCTACCTCCAGGCGCTGCACCCCCGCGCCGTGCGAGGCGTCATGCAGAACTCGGACTTCCGCCGCGACGCCTGGGGACGCCTCATCCGCACGGCGAACTTCGTCGGCACCATCACCTACGGCACCGCCCCGGCCGCCGAGCGCGCCGCCGCCCGCGTCCGCCGTATTCACACCCACCTGCGGGCCACCGACCCCGCCACGGGCGAGCGCTACCGCGTCGACGAGCCCGAGCTCCTGCTGTGGGTGCACTGCGCCGAGGTCGGCTCGTACCTCGACGTCGGACGCCGCTCGGGCCTGCCCCTCAGCGACGCACAGGCCGACCGCTACCTCGACGAACAGCGCGAGGCGGCCCGCCTCGTCGGACTCGACCCGGCCGGCGTGCCGGCGTCCACCACGGAACTCGACGCCTACTTCGAGCGGGTGCGCCCCGAACTCGCCGCCGGACCCGAGGCCCACGACGTGGACGACTTTCTGCAGCGGCCGCCCATCAGTCCCCTGCTCGTCCCGGCGCGTGACCTGTTGTGGCGGCGGGTTGCCGCACTCGCCTACAACGCACTGCCCCCCTACGCCCATCGGCTCTACGGCAGGCCCGCCCCCGACCCCGAACGCGTCACGCATCAGCTCATCGCCACCGGCAACCTGCTGCGCTGCATTCCCTCCCGACTGCGTTGGCGACTCCCGCCAGGTCACATCTTGAAAGCGATGGCGCGACTCGGCCCCGGCAGCCGCCCGGCCCCGTACAGACTGCCCGGACGGGAGGCCATACTGGACGGACCGGGGAGGGCGCAGCTCAGCGACGGGGGCGACAGCACGCGATGGCGGAAACCAGGCTGATCCAAGGCCGGTACCGACTGCTCGATCTCATCGGGCGCGGCGGCATGGGCGAGGTGTGGCGGGCCCGCGACGAGTCGCTCGGGCGCAATGTCGCCGTCAAGTGCCTCAAGCCACTGGGACCGCAGCGCGACGACCAGTCCTTCACGCGCGTCCTGCGTGAGCGCTTCCGGCGCGAGGCGCGCGTCGCCGCCGCGCTCCAGCACCGCGGGGTCACCGTCGTCCATGACTTCGGCGAGCACGACGGCGTGCTCTACCTGGTCATGGAGCTGCTTCAGGGCCGAAACCTCAGCCAGCTGCTCGAGGACAACGAGCAGTATCCCCTGCCCGTGGCCGATGTCGTCGACATCGCGGAACAAGTCGCGGACGCGCTCGCCTACACCCATGAACAGGGCATCGTCCACCGCGACTTGAAGCCCGCCAACATCATGCGGCTCACCGACGGCACCGTGAAGATCTGCGACTTCGGCATCGCCCGCCTCGGCGCGGACATCGGCTTCACCTCCAAGCTGACCGGCACGGGCATCGCCATGGGGACCCCGCACTACATGTCCCCCGAGCAGATCGGCGGCGACCACGTCGACCACCGCAGCGATCTGTACTCCCTGGGCTGCGTGCTCTACGAGATCGCCACCGGCGTGCCGCCCTTCGACCACGAGGACACCTGGGCGGTCCTCGTCGGGCACCGCGACACCCCGCCCCAGCCGCTGCGCACCCACCGCGCCGAGATTCCCGAGTACTTCCAGCGGATCGTGCTGGACCTCCTCGCCAAGACTCCCGAGGAACGGCCCGACGACGCGAAGGACCTGCGAGGGCGGATCGGCTCGGCCGCGGGCCAGGGGCAGCCGCATCCGGTCGTGCCGGGGCCGCGCCCCGAGCAACCGCCGTCCCGTGAGCCGCGGCTCCCGTCCTGGACCCGCGGCATGACGACCGGCCACAAGGCGACCGGGACCTCGGCCCTGCGGCCGGCGCTGCCCGACCACACCGCGGGGCTGACCGGCGAGTGGACGACGTACACCGATCCGCGCGGCGGCCCGCTGCTGCCGCCGCGCGCCAGGCCCGAGCGCCCCACGCCGCCGCCCGAACTGCTCGGCGTCCTCGCCGGCCGCCACAACGCGGGCCTCAGCCTCGGCCGGCTCGGCCGCTGGGAGGAGGCGGGCGAGGTGCATCGCGCCGTCGCCGCGGAGCGTGAGCACGCCCTGGGGCCCGACCACCCGGACACCCTGGCCAGCCGCTACGAGGTCGGCTTCACCCTGAGCCGCACCGGGCGCGCCGCCGACGCCCTGCGGGAGTTCGTCCGGGTCGCGGAAGGCCGCGAACGGACCATGGGCGCCGACCATCCCGAGACACTTGCCGCACGCCAGGAGACGGCGTACGTCCTCGGCCAGCTCGGGAGGCACTTCGAGGCCCACGAGGTGTACGCGGCGGTGCTCGCGTCCCGTGAGCGCACGATGGGGCCCGAACACCCCGACACGCTGCGTTGCCGCCACAACCTCGCCTTCAACCTCAGCAGACTGGGGCGCCTCGAGGACTCCTGCCGGATGGCGCACGACGTCGCCGCGGCGCGGGCCCGGGTACTCGGCGCCGAACATCCCGACACGCTTGTCACGCGGTACGAAGTCGCTTACGCACTGGGCCAGTTGGGGCGCTGGACCGAGGCGCTGCAGACGTATCGCGAGGTGGCGGTCTCCCGGGCGAGGGCGCTGGGCGCCGACCACCCCGACACGCTCGCCGCACGCTACGAGGTGGGGATAAGCCTCGGGCGGCTCGGCCGCAGTGCGGAGGCCCTGGAGCTCTACCGCGAGCTCGTCGACGACCGTACCCGGGTGCACGGGCCCGCCGATCCCGAGACACTGCGCGCCCGGCACGGCCTCGGCGTGAACCTCGGCCGCCTCGCCCGCTGGGAGCAGGCCCTCGCCGAGGCCCGCGACGTGTGTGCCCTGCGCGAGCGCGTCCTCGGCGCTGACCACCCCGACACCCTCGTCAGCCGCCGCGAGGTGGCCGTGGGCCTCGGCTGGCTGGGCCGCTGGGCGGACGCCCTGGCGGTATACGGCCAGGTCGCCGCGGCGCGGGAACGGGTCCTCGGCATCGACCATCCCGAGGCGCTGGCCAGCCGCAACGACGAGGCGCACTGCCTGGAGCAGCTCGGCAGACACGCGGAGGCGGTCGACCTGTACCGCCGCGTGGCGGCGCTGCGCCAGCAGCGAGGCACACAGGCCCGATAGCGGTTAGGGTCCGGCCATGCCCGCACACACTTCGTACGATGTCGTGATCGTGGGCGGCGGCCACAACGGCCTGGTCGCCGCCGCCTACCTCGCCCGTGCCGGACGCTCCGTCCTCGTCATGGAGCGCCGCGGAAACACCGGGGGAGCGGCCGTCTCCACCCGCCCCTTCGACGGGGTCGATGCCCGGCTCTCCCGCTACTCGTATCTCGTGTCGCTGCTCCCGGACAAGATCGTGCGCGACCTGGGGCTGAAGTTCGCCGTCCGCAAACGGACCGTTTCCTCCTACACCCCCAAGGGCACCGGCGGTCTCCTCGTCGGCGGCGACGGCACCCGGGAGTCCTTCGCCCGTCTCACCGGCGGGGACCGTGAGTATGAGTCCTGGCAGGACTTCTACGCGATGACGGGGCGCGTCGGCGAGCGCGTCTTCCCGACCCTCACCGAGCCACTGCCGACCCGCGAGGCCCTGCGGGAGCGCATCGGCGACGAGACCGTGTGGCGGACCCTCTTCGAGGAGCCCATCGGCGTGGCGATCGAGAAGCGGTTCGCCGACGATCTCGTACGGGGTGTCGTGCTGACCGACGCCCTGATCGGCACCTTCGCCGACGCCCATGACACCTCGCTGCTCCAGAACCGCTGCTTCCTCTACCACGTGATCGGCGGGGGGACCGGGGACTGGGACGTTCCGGTGGGCGGCATGGGAGCGCTGACCGACGCGCTCGCGGACGCCGCCCGGGCGGCGGGAGCCGAGATCGCCGTACTGCACGAGGTGACCGGGATCGAGACCGACGGCAAGCGGGCCGAGGTGGCCTTCCGTGCCGACGGGGCCGACGGGGCCGAGGGCACGGTTGCGGCGGGCCATGTCCTGGTGAACGCCTCGCCGCAGGCGCTGGCCGCGCTCCTCGGCGACGAACCTCCCGCGCCCGCCGAAGGCGCCCAGCTCAAGGTCAACATGCTGCTGCGCCGGCTGCCGCGGCTGCGCGACCGCTCGGTGGACCCGCGCGATGCGTTCTCCGGGACCTTCCATGTTTCCGAGGGGTACGGGCAGTTGGCCACCGCGTACCGTGAGGCCGCGGAGGGGCGGCTGCCGAGCGCGCCGCCGTCCGAGATCTACTGCCACTCCCTGACCGACCCCTCGATCCTCGGTCCCGAGCTCGCTGCCCAGGGGTATCAGACGCTGACGCTGTTCGGGCTGCACACCCCGGCGAGCCTCTTCGCCGCCGACAACGACGCGGCGCGCTCCGAACTGCTCGCGGCGACGCTCGCCGAGCTGGACTCGTATCTGGCTGAGCCGATCGCCGACTGTCTCGCGCTCGACGAGAACGGCGAGCCCTGTATCGAGGCGAAGACCCCGCTCGACCTCGAACAGGAACTGCGGCTGCCCGGCGGCCACATCTTCCACCGCGATCTCGCCTTCCCCTACGCGACCGAGTCGACGGGGCGCTGGGGCGTCGAGACGGCACACGCCAATGTGCTGCTGTGCGGCGCGGGAGCCGTGCGGGGCGGCGGGGTCAGCGGCGTGCCGGGGCACAACGCCGCGATGGCGGTGCTCGGCCGGTAGATCCGCTCCGTCCCGCGACGATTCGTTCAGTCCCGCGACGCCGCCCAGCCATTGGCCTCGATCCGGGCGGCGTCCGCGGGCCGTGAGTCGTCGAAGACCCGACGGCCGCCGTCCTCGATGCGCAGCCCGTCCACGTACACCCCGCGGCCGACATACAGCTGATCGGTCGCATACCGCCAGCGCAGCCGTACCGTGCCGCCGCGCCACGCCGAGAGATCCGCGGTGAGCCGGTGCCAGACCCGCCCGGACCAGCCGCTCGCCGACCCGGTGGGGTGCGGCTGCGGTTCGGCCCCCTCGCGTACGGTCGTGAACGGCACCGCCCGCCAGGACACCCCGTCGTCCGCCGACCCTTCCAGGAACAGCGCGTCCGACCCGGGCTCGGTGTCCCACCACAGCGAACAGCACAGTCGGGCCCGCTGCGAGGCAAGAGGGATCGCGGGCAGGCCGAGAACGGCGTTCGTGGCACCGGCCATCCCGGAGAACCAGGCGGTACGGCCGTGCTCGGGGTGCACGGCGACCGCGCGGGCCATGTTGTTGGCTGCGGCGACCCGTGGTGCGCTTCCGGAACGCCAACTGCGCACCGGATGAACGGAGTTGCCGAGCACGATCAGGAACGAGTCGGTGCTCGGGTCGAGCACCAGACTGGTGCCGGTGAAGCCGGTGTGACCCGCGGTGCGGGGCGTGGCCATGGCGCCCATGTACCAGTGCTGGTAGAGCTCGAAGCCGAGGCCGTGTTCGTCGCCCGGGAAGGCGGTGTTGAAGTCGGTGAACATCAGCTCCACGGACGCGCGGCGCAGAATGCGGCACTGCCCGTAGACGCCGCCGTTGAGGAGGGTGCGGGCGAGGATCGCGAGGTCCCACGCGCAGGAGAAGACTCCGGCGTGACCGGCGACGCCGCCGAAGCCGAACGCGTTCTCGTCGTGGACCTCGCCCCAGACCAGACCGCGCTCCAGGCCCGACCAGGGCGGCCGGGCGTCCTCGGTGGCGGCGATCTTCGGCCTCCACGATGCGGGCGGGTTGAAGCGAGTGCGGTGCATCCCGAGTGGAGCAGTGATCTCGTTGTGGAGCAGCGCATCCAGAGGGTGACCGGTGATCTTCTCCAGGATCAGCTGCAGCGAGATCAGATTGAGGTCGGAGTAGAGGTACTTGGTGCCTGGAGGACTGGCGGGGGCCTCGTTCCAGAGCAGCCGGAGCCTGCCCTCCCTCGTCGGCTCCTTGTACAGCGGAATCCAGGCGCGGAACCCCGAGGTATGGGTGAGCAATTGACGCACGGTGATGTCCTGCTTGCCCGCGCCCCCGAAGTCCGGGAGATACGAGGCGACCGTGGCCTCCAGCGCCAGGGTGCCGCGTTCGATCTGCTGTACCGCCAGAATCGAGGTGAACAGCTTCGAGACGGACGCCAGATCGAAGACGGTGTCCTTGGCCATGGCGATCTGCTGGTCCGCCGGGAACTCCACGCCCGAGTCGGTCTTCTCGTCGTACGCCGCATAGCGCACCGCCTTGCCGATCGGGCGGTGCAGCGCCACCGTGCCGCCGCGTCCCGCGAGCAGTACCGCACCCGCGTACCAGGGGTGCTTGGGGGACGGTCCGAGGAACTTCTCGGCGTCGGTGACAAGTCGGTCCAGATGGGAGGAGATCAGCCCGGCCAGCTCGGCGGAGCCGTGCCGCAAAGTGGGCTGCCCGGCACCGGACACGCCGCCCGAGCCGCCTCCCGGCCCGTCGGCGGAGCCCGCTCCTGGGCCGCCTCCCGGCCCGCCTCCTGAGGCCGAAGCCGCCTCGGCGAAGGGAATCGGTGCCAGCGCGAGCGCCCCGCCCAGGGCCAGTACCCCGCTGCCGAGCCTGCGCCGGCTGATCCCTCTGCCCGCTGCGTCCTCAGTCATCCAGCACCCTCCTGAA